>NZ_JADEWG010000010.1 GCF_015207735.1 [Phormidium] sp. LEGE 05292 | reverse complement strand
GGGGAGAGAGATGTGTAGCATTATTCCAATCCCTAGTCCCCAAAACCAGAGATTTCTATCATAAGTACGAAAGAGCCGTAGGATTATGTATTATCGGAAGATGGCGTGACAAGGAAGCTAAATCATGCAATATCGCTTTGAGCGTTTGAGATTTCATTTTGTTGAACATACAGTGAGACAAGTTTGGCAGGATGGTAATGCCGCCACAAAAGTAATGGATAGCCTGCAACAGGAACTCGAACGCAGTTTAACTGATGAAGAAGCCCTAAATCTGAAAGATCACATCCAGTTACTCTGTTCTGAAACTGATAAGCTGCTTCGGAGCCGGATTCCTCACGATTTTCCATCTCGTCAGAAAGCTATTGAGCTATGGGGTTATCAACAAATTCAACCTCTCCATTCCGATATTTATATTCACCACGAACAACCAACCGAGTCTGATTTTGACAGTCAGTTTGCACTCCCTCCTTCAGAAGTTTGGATGTGGAATGTTGTGTATACATTCACAGGCCCTTATTACGGCATCCAAACAGAAGCAAATGGTCAGGCTGCAACTTCTTATGCAGATCTAGGTTCTCTGGATTTTGTTCTGCAATCAGCAGAAATTCTCAAAACCTTTCCGAACTGTGAGTTATTAGGAGACTTAACAGCAGACAACATCGATCTGTTTACCTTGGAGGCAGACGAATGCCGCAGAATTAGCCAAACACTCCAACAGCAGCAAGATGCTGTGACAGAGGCGCTTAGCCAATTAATCCAGGGTGACGATCGCCAATACCATGCAACAATAGTGGTTAACACCTGGCAAGTTCCCCTGCAAGCTGCCCAGAATCAAGGCATTGCTCAATTCAAGTATGGTAAGCGAATCCATTCCGTTGAGTATAGTGAGAATGAGGCTTGAACCGGAGCTTTGCCAGGATGTAACAGGATGAAGAGAATGGCTACTACTGAGGGATTTAAGGATTATTATGCAGTCTTAGGGGTCGATAAAACGGCAAGTCAAGACCAGATCAAGAAGGCTTACCGCAAGTTAGCCCGGAAGTTGCATCCTGACCTTAATCCAGACGATAAAACGGCTGAAGAAAAGTTCAAGGAACTCAATGAAGCTAATGAAGTGCTTTCGGATGAAGAGAAGCGCCGCAAGTACGATCGCTATGGTCAGTATTGGAAACAGGTTAAAGAAGGTGGTGCAACTGAAGGCTATCCTGGTACGGCGGCTGATTCTGGTGAAAGTGAGTTTGGTGACTATAGCGGATTTGATGATTTTATCAATGAATTGTTGCATCGCTATGCTCGGGGCGATCGCCAAGGTCAGCGAGTTTACCGTTACAATACCGCTTCTGGTGCGCCTGATGTAGAAAGCGACTTTGATCCGGGTTATCGATCGGTTTATCACAGCTACGCTCCCCACCCGGATACAGAAGCCGCCTTTGTGCTGAGCATGGCAGAAGCATTTAATGGGGTGATGAAAGAACTGCAACTCGAAGGCGAGGAACCTTTTAAGGTCAGGATTCCCGCTGGAGCAAAGCCCGGTAGTAGAATTCGGATCAAAGGGAAAGGTCGCAAGAATCCGATGACGGGAGAACGGGGAGATTTATATCTCAACATTGATATTGCGCCTCATCCGTTTTTCAAATTTGATGAGGATTTGAACCTTACTGCTGAAATCAACCTGCCTCCCGATGAGGCAGTTTTGGGAACTGAACTCAATGTGCCAACACCAGATGGCGCGGTGAAGTTGAAAGTTCCGGCTGGGATTGATTCCGGGCGAACTTTACGTTTGCGTCAGAAAGGCTGGAAAAACTCCAAGGGGGAGCGCACCGATTTGCTAGTTAAAATCAAGATCGTTACGCCGGATGCTCAGGATCTTAGTGCGATCGAGCGCAGCAGCTATGAAACGATACGAGCCAACCGGACGTTTAACCCTCATGCTGATTTGGAGAGCATTACCTTATGAGTACCCCATTTTCCGAATCTTTTTCATCTGACATTGTGGAACTAAGTGCTGAAGAATATTGTTACACTTACGAACAGGCCGCTCAAATGACTGCCGTTTCTGTGACTTTGGTTGAGCGGTTTGTCTCCTTGAATTTGATTGAAGCCAAAAACGCTAAGTTGCGGGAACCGGATATTGCTCGGATTGCCCAGATGCTAAGGCTTCGTCGCGATCTGGGGTTGAACTGGGTAGGTGCTGGGATGGTGCTGGATTTGAGCCGGGAAATTTCGCTGTTGAAAGCTCGGCTACGGGCTTTTGACTCTCATCAGGATTTGGGTGAGGCGGGATTCCATTAACTTGCCACAAAATGCGATCGCTCTTTGAATCACTCATCCATCCCACTGAGCACAAATTTGGATTAACGAGAAATGGACGATCGCACGATCGGTTCGTTTGTCACTAGACAACCATTTTCCAAAACATACAGCCGATTATCTTGAATGTAATAAACTGTGATTATTGCTGGATCTAAGTCATAGGCATAGGCAGCACTGCGATCAAGAATCGTTCGCACAGCCCCAAAGACTTTGGTTTCAGGATTATAGAAAGCAGGTATCTTGAGCGGCTGTCCTCCGCCTGCTTTGGGCAATCTTTTTTCAAAGTTACAATTTTTCTGCTAAGCAACTGTCAGCAATATAATCAGCACAGCACTTAATACCAACGCCACCATGATTGCCGTAGCAACTCGGCGACTGAGTAAACCAACAATCAAAACCAGCATAATTATTATGCCACCCACACCGAGATAAATTAGATGCTGATCTGAACGATTAATTAACGGATCAACTGGTTGAGAGGTTTGAGCCTGAGCAATCAACAGAGGGATTTCTAACTGATTCATTATAGTATCTTCCTCATCAAAAATTACCGTTTAAATTGTCAGAGTGCTGCCATTTGTACAGTGACAAACTTGGTAAAAAAGTAGTTTCATGCTAGAGTTACGGCGATCGATCTAAATAATGTATATTGTTTTTACCGTTTTTCCCTTCTACCTTCTACCTTTCTTCCCTTCTGCCTTTCTTTCCTTCTGCCTTTCTTCCCTTCTGCCTTCTGCCTTTCTTCCCTTCTGCCTTCTGCCTTCTGCCTTCTGCCTTCTGTCAAAGTCGCAGTTGGGGAGCGATCGTGTGAACAATAATGTGAGTTAATCCAATCACAATAAATTGCACCCCAATAGAAGCAACTAGTAAGCCTAAGATGCGAGTGGCAATACTTAACCCCACATTGCCTAATATTCGTTGTAGCGATCGACCTGAGAGCAAAATGGCACAGAGAATTGATGAAATGAAAACACAAACAGCAGCTAATTCAACAATCTGAAATCCACCTTTCTTTGCCTGAACTTCATTGGCGTAGAGAATCACATTGGCAATTACGCCGGGACCCACCAGTAAAGGCATTGCCAACGGAATCACAATCTTTCGGTAAACAGACTCCGCTTCCTGAAAATCACTTTGATGATCTTGATTGGCAGCATCTTGCGCTGTACTTTTGAGATCGCCAGTCACCAAGTTAATGCCAATCAGTAACAGCAGAATTCCCCCAGCAATTCGGAATGAATCTAAGGTAATGCCAAAGAACTTAAGCAGCGCCGATCCAGTAAACAAAAACAGCAGCAGCAAGCCTAATACAGTGAGTGAAAGTAGCAGCGCCAGCCATTTTTGTACGGCTTTGTTTTCTTTCGCCGTGTAACTGATAAAAACTGGCAAAATCCCCAAGGGATTAAGTAGTGCAAATAAACTTGCGGCAAATGTGGTGAGAAGTTGTGTATCCATTATTAATCCGCTAGGAAAATAGGCTCTTTTGTGATTGTGGTGGAAAACTTTGCTTGAGAAGTATTGATAGATAGCCAAATTTTAACCTGAGTTCCGATTCAGGAAGAGATGTTATTCATCAAAATCAAAAATTTATTGATATAAACAGATAAATTTAGATAAACAATTTATTTGTCACCAGTTTGTTACTTTTCTGTGATAAAGTTTAGGTGCTTCAAGAAAATACTTTTAACCAACTGAAGCCCCAAAAGCAAAATTTACTTTTAAACAAGCATTTGCCATTCATCAATTTGAACTAAATGAGGTTACAAGCTAATGAGTAACACACCATCTACTTCTACTAATCCTCAACCTAATGTAGATCCCAATACAGAGCCTTACACAAATCCTCATCCTGCGCCCGTGCAAGATCCTAATGTCGATCCTTACACAAATCCCGAACCAGATTTGAATACAGATCCTAATTTAGAACCCTATACTAGTCCTCATCCTGAAGAACCAGTAATCGATCCTAACCTCGACCCTTACACAAATCCCGAAGCTGAATAGGAATTTAGCGAAAGTTCCTCATAGATTTAAGTGAAGCATCTGGATAGTATGCGAATTCTGCTTGTAGAAGATGACACAAATTTAGCAAAGGCGCTGACTACCGTTCTGGGTAAACACAATTATATTCTGGATGTTTCAACTGACGGTGAAATGGGTTGGGAAATGATTAATCTCATTTCTTATGATTTAGTATTACTAGATGTAATGCTGCCGAAGTTGGATGGAATTAGTTTGTGTCGTCGCTTGCGAGAACACAATCTCCAAGTTCCAGTCATGCTGATGACTGCACGGGATTCAATGACTGATAAACTAATAGGATTAGATAGTGGAGCAGATGACTACTTGGTGAAACCGTTTGATATCCAAGAGTTGCTGGCTAGAATTCGCGTTTTGTCTCGTCGATTGACTGAAGAATCAACAGCTATTCTTTCCTGCGGTAGTATTCGTCTCAATCCACAAATGCGGGAGATTACTTGTAATGGGCAAGTTTTACCATTTAGCCGCAAAGAGTATTTATTAATAGAGTTATTTCTTCGCCATCCTTGTCGTGTTTTTAGCCGAACTGATATTGTCGATCATCTTTGGACGTTGGATAAATTGCCAACTGAGGATACAGTAAAGTCCCATATTCGCCGGATTCGTAATAAGTTAAAGGAGGTGGGAGCAGAAGATTTAATTGAAACACTTTATGGACATGGCTATCGAATTAATCCAAGTTTATTACAGAATTCCTCATCTAATTCTTCTTTGTCTCCGACTCAAGGGAAAGAATTAAATGAGTCGATCGCCCAAATTTGGCAAAATATTCATGAGGGAGTGTTTAAACACCTAGAAACTCTGGAAGGAATTGTCATTATTTTAAAATCAAAAATATTCAATTCAAATCAACTACAAGCAGCCCAAAAAAGTGCTCATCAGCTTGCAGGTACGGTGGCAACTTTTGGTTTTGAAGCTGCTTCTTATATTGCTAAAGCGATCGAAATTCTCTTACAAAATCAACCGCTGTTAATTAACATAGATTCCCTCTCGCAATTAGTCAAGAGTTTACGCTTAGAATTAGAACAGTCTCCAAGGAATTTGGCTAATCAAGAAACGCCTGCTGATTCGTTAGTTTCTTTGCCTGAATTCCCTTTAACTGATAGTGGAGAGATTCGAGTATTGGCGATCGATGATGATGCCACAATTCTGATTTTACTTAAACAAATCCTGGCAAATGTGGGCATTAAAGTTGCCACATTAGAAAAACCGACGCAAATTTGGCAAATATTAGAAACAGTAAAACCAAATTTATTAATTTTAGATATCAATATGCCTGAGATTAATGGATTAAAGCTATGTCAAACTGTGCGGAATACAAAACAGTGGAGTTGGTTGCCTATTTTAATTCTTACCGTGCAAAGCGATCGCCAAACGCTACAACAGGTGTTTGCCAGTGGTGCTGATGACTATTTAACCAAACCAATTGTACCAGAAGAACTTTCTACCCAAGTTCTTAATCGGATTAGACGTAGCCAAAGACTTACCAGGATTTAAAGATTTCAGGATTTTCAAGAAATATCTGGAGAAACATCAATGTCAATTCAATCCAATTCCATAGCCCATTCAAACACTAGAGAAAACTTTGCCAACCAAATGCGCTTAGCAAGCTGGATTGGCTTTGGCTTTGAACTTACTTTAGGTATAGTTAGTTTTATAATTTTATTAGTAGCAGTTTTCGATCCGAACTTTAATATTAATCTTAAGTCGGGATTGGGATTAGTTTCTGTTGGTTCAGGATTAATTGTATTAGGAATTAGCATTTACTGGATATTTTCTTACATTCAAATTGCCCAAAAATTACTTTCTGCTAATCCCAGCGATCATCTAAGTGCAGAGCAAGTGCGTAATACTTTACATATAGGTATTACAATTCATTTTATTGGGCTTTTGCTTACTCTATTGGCGGCACAAATTATTGTTGGTAGTTTGGTGCTGAAAGCATTAACAATTCCTAGTGGAGGGGCGATTTATCAAACTAATCAACTGATTGAACCGTTAGATATATTTGTGGTGCAGGCTAGTATTTTAATGATTACTGCTGAAAGTCTCGGATTATTCATTACTTTCTGGCTACTGAAACAGATTAACTTGACAAAAAAAGCCTAATTTGAAACACTTTGGTTTAGCTCGATAGGATAATCTAAAAAGATGAGTTTAGCGATCGCCATTCCTGCACCTACATAAAAAAGCAAAACTAATTCCACTCACACAGCAATCAGATTGATTTTTGATATCGTATAGCAACCGTCAGGGCGGTTAAGCCGGGATGAAGGGCTAGAACCCTTGCTTTATACAACTTTTCCCTTCTGCCTTCTGCCTTCTGCTATATCACTCCCGCACTACCAAAACAGCGCAATGAGCATGATGCACAACATGATCTGTCACGCTTCCCAACAACACTCGCTCAATCACTCCATACCCATGAGAACCAATCACAATTAGATCGCTGTTTTCCTGTTGAGCAACATCGCAAATAATGTCTTTAGGTTCACCAAATTCTAACCGAGACTTAAAGGTAACACCTTTTTGATGACAAAGATTTTCTGCCCATTGAATAGTCGATTTAGCTTGTTGTTCTTCCGATTTCACTAACTCCGTTTCCTCTTGCCAGAGAATGCCGGGATCTTCTCCAAGAACACCAGCTAAAGGAGACATAGAAGGAATCATTACTGGTTCTTCAATTCCTAAAAGTAGGAAGGTTGTATCTTGGTGATTAATCATACTGAGTGCCTGTTCAAGAGCTTTGTGGCTGATTTCGGATCGATCGATAGCGACTAGAATTTTCATCAAAACCTCCAAAAACAATAGCGTTTTATGCTTTAAGTTTGCTTTATTATTAATAGCAAACTTGGAAAAATTATCACTTTAGTAGCTTTTCAATACAGGGTAACACAAGCAGGTGATTAAACGAATGTTTAAGGAGAATTTTTTAATTCTTTACAAACGTCTGAGGCTTTATCCTGGGGAGCAGCAAAGGGACTGGAGCAGTTAAACCATTTGATTACACCAATGTCAACAAATAGGGTAACACCTATAAAAGCCACAAGTAAAACTGCCAAGGATAGGATGATTTTGGTTTGATTAGTCACTAGTTTAGCTCCTGAGAATATGACAAAATGACTGCTTCTGATATCGATTATTTAAATGTTTGCTACAGATGCTTGGGAAAGGGCAGGGTTTGACTAAACCCACCCCTACTGATTTGTATTAACTTAAGTTGCTAGTTATTACAGCAGGTTGCAGGTAAATGAGGTACAAAGTTTTGGTTTTAGGGAACGGGGAACGGGGAACAGAAAATAAAAGTTCGGTGTACCTCACTTACCTGAAAAACGCTGTAATTCTTTCTTGTTCCCCCCTTGAGTAAGGGGGGTTAGGGGGGATCTAACGCTGTGATTAGTAGGTTTTGATCCCCCCAACCCCCCGAGATGTTAATAGCGAAGCTTCCGCTGGTTCCCCCCTTTTTAAGGGGGGCGGAGGGGGGATCAAAAGGGGGGCTAAGAAAGAGCTAGATTTGTAACTAGTAACTTGAGTTATTAATCATTGATGTAAACGATATGGTTTCAATTCCAAATCAACTTATCGTATGACAAAAAAGTGACAAAGTGGTGAAAGTTTGATTTCGGGTTAATTGTAAGTATTTTTTCACGGATTTTACACTTTTTATAAGTAAAATTTCAGGAAGTATTTATATGGTTCAACAAGCGTAATGCCAAACTGCAATCTATTAAAGATAAACAAAATATCAAAGGCATCACTAATCAACAGGTGAAGCTGACGGCAAAACGCAACAATCAAGTCAGGGATTACCTGAACAAGACAGCACTATTTATCGTGAATCACTGCATCGCCAACAGTATTGCTAATTTGATTATTGGGTACAACCCTGGAATCAAACAAGAAATCAATATTGGTGGACGCAATAACCAAAACTTTGTCCAAATACCTTTTCACAGTTTGCGTTTTAAGTTGAAGGCAATGTGCGAAAGATGCGGTTTGAACTACGTTGAACAGGAAGAATCTTACACAAGCATTGCAAGTGCAATTGATGGTGATAAAATACCTGTTTACAATGCCGACAACCCCAAGGAATACCAGTTTTCTGGTAAACGGATAAAACGGGGATTGTACAGGACAAAGGATGGGCATTTGGTTAATAGTGATTTAAATGGTTCACTAAATATTGGTAGGAAAAGTAAGCACGATGGTTTTACCGGAGTGTCTAGGGCTGCATTGACCCAGCCTAGAAGGATTAATCTTCTTAAATTGGAGAAGTGGAGAATGGTGGCTTTAGCCCCATTCGGAATAACTTCTTAGAATCCCCTCGGCTTTAGCCGAGGGGAGTGTCAATCAGGAACACCAGGGAAAATTTTGGGTTGAAAGTAAATTGGGGCAGGGCAGTACTTTCTATGTTGCCCTTCCATTAAGTTAGTAAATAGATTTAAGCATCTCCCCAAGGGCTGATTTTAATCTCTTCTTAAGAGTATGTCTTAAGATAGATAGGAGTGCAAAGGGGGAAGCTAGAATGGACGATCGCACTAAAACAAAAGACGAACTAATTCGAGAATTGCGGGCACTGCGAGCCGAGGTAGCGGCTCTCAAACAGAATACTTCAGCCGGAGATTCTCCGATTAATTTTCCTCTTTTGCATAGTGTGATTGATAATTACTCTTCGATTTTGGCAACCAGAACTCAGCTGTTAACTGTGAAGAAGAAGAAAATCGAGAACGATACCTGGCAACAGGATTTGAAGAAGCGCCAACAGCTAGAACAAGAAGTCATCCAACGAGAGCAATTGTTCACAGGTTTTTTTAATGCCGCAACTCAGTCCAACGTGGGATTATTCATCCTTGACACCAACTTACGGTTCCTCCACATTAATCAAACCCTAGCAGAGATCAATGGATATTCCATCGAGTTTCATTTGGGTAAATTCTTGCCTGATTTGTTGCCAGAACTTGGCCCTACTCTAACTCTGTTACTCCAGAATCTAATTGAAACCGGGCAACCGATCTCAAATTTTGAAGTATCCGGTTATTTGCCCAGTCAACCGGGAGTTTTACGGCATTGGCTGGACTCCTTTTTTCCCATTTTCAGCCCAGCAGGTGAGATAATCGCGCTCGGTGGCATGGTGCTGGAAATCTCGCACTACAAACAAGCGATCGAAGCACTACGCCAGAGTGAATTTAATCTGCGTACTGCCCAACGAATTGCATCTGTAGGAAGTTGGCATTGGGATTGTGCCACAAACAGTGTGAGCTGGTCTGAGGAAATGTATCAGATTCATGGATGCGACCCGAATCAACCTCCGCCTCAAGGGAAAGAACTGGAACCTTACATCCATCCAGATGACTTTGCTCACTATCAGCAGCTAACCGATCGCGCACTGGCAGGTTACTCCTTTGAAGTTGATTTACGGATCGTTCGCCCTGATGGAGAAATTCGCTACATTGAAGCACGGGGAGAACCGGGAGTTTTCAATGACAAGGGAGAATTGTTGCACTTGTCTGGCACTGTGCTGGATGTAACTGCTCGCAAACGAGTAGAACTGGCGTTGCGTCAAAGTGAATTTGCCTTGCGAGAAGCCCAACGGATTGCATCTGTTGGCAGTTGGCAATGGCAGCAAGAAGAGGAAAAAATTTCCTGGTCTGAAGAAATCTATCGCATTCACGGACTCGATCCCAACAGTCCTGTGCCTGATATGGAAAAGATGAATAAATACATTCATCCCGATGATTTAGAAATTCATCAAGCAATGCGCGACGCATCAATAAAAGGTGAAGCTTATGAATACGATCTGCGAATTATCCGTCCAGATGGGGAAGTTCGCTATGTCGAAGCTAGAGCAAAACCTGGGACTTTTAATGAGCGTGGGGAACTGATTGGGTTATTTGGCACACTGTTGGATGTTACCGAACGCAAACGAGTAGAAGCACAACTCCGCCAAAGCGAAGCAAATTTAGCCAGGGCGCAAAAAATTGCTCACATCGGTAGTTGGGAATATGACATTGCCAGCCAAACTTGCACTTGGTCAGAAGAACTGTATCGGATTCATCAACTCGATCCGAGTCTACCTGCTCCAGTAGGTGAAGAGATGGATCGTTTGATCCATCCTGATGATTTATGGATTAATCAACAACTGAAAGAAGCGAGCTTCTTAGGTAGACCGTCCTGTGTAGATATGCGGATCGTGCGACAGGATGGTGAAGTGCGACACATTGAAGTTCGGGGTGAGCCAGTTTTTAACCCGCAAGGACAGATAACAAGTTGGGTGGGAACGGTGATGGATATTACGGAACAGCATAAATTAGAGCGTCTTAAAAGTGAATTTGTCTCTGTTGTCAGTCATGAACTGCGGACTCCCCTGACTTCTATGCAAGTAGCTTTGAGTTTGCTGGATCAACAATTGGTCGATCCAACGTCAGAAGATGGACAAGGGATGATTCACGTTGCAGCCGAAGGTGTCGATCGCTTAGTGCGTTTAGTGAATGATATTCTCGATTTAGAACGACTCAATTCTGGTAAGGTTGGCATTGAAAAACAGCTTTGTTACCCGGCAAATCTGGTTCAGAGTGCGATCGATCAAATGAAAGATTTAGCAAATCAATATAATATTAAATTTGAAGTATCTGTGGTTCCCTGTACAATTCGGGCCGATCCCGACCGCCTGATCCAAGTCCTCACAAACCTACTCAGTAATGCCATTCGCTTTTCTCCAGAGCATTCAATTATCAAAATTCATGTAGAGACGTTTCATGAAACGTCTCTACATGATTTATTGCCTGCCACATTCATAAAATTTATGGTCATGGATCGGGGGCGTGGCATTCCCAGCGAACAGCTAGAAAGCATTTTTGAACGGTTTGAGCAAGTTGATGCCTCCGATTTTCGTAAGAAAGGTGGAACAGGATTAGGATTAGCGATTTGTCGGAGTATCATTCAACAACATGGAGGACGAATCTGGGCAGAAAGCAGCTTAGGAAAAGGCAGCAGTTTGTATTTTACTTTACCGATTTTAGAGGGCGGTCGTGATGGCAAAGAAACGCATCCTATTAATTGACGATGAACCAGGAATTCGTCAAGTAATTCCGGTTGCATTCCGAGTGATTGCTTCCTGGGAAGCTTTGGTTGCAGATTCTTGTCAAGCTGGCATTGCTATTGCGGAAGCTGAACAACCAGATGCGATTTTGTTAGATGTAATGATGCCAGAAATGGATGGAATTACCGCTTTTGGGCTAATGCAAGTTAATCCCGCGATTAAATCAATTCCGACTATTTTACTGACGGCTAAAGCACAAGCAAGCGATCGCCAAAGATTTGCTCAATTAGCGATCGCCGGAGTTATTACCAAACCTTTCAAAGCACCGGATTTAGTCAAGCAGATTCGATTAATTCTGAACTGGAATGACTAAACCAATCATGGATAAAAAACCTGTGATTTTTCTCTAATAAGTTTGATTATCATTCTTAGAGCCATCAAAAATATTCAGCAAACCGTATTTTTGTCAAGCCCCTATACTCATATCCTGCCTTATGCGATCGCCTGTGGCAGTTGCGTAAATCCTAACTAACTTAATTAACACTTTTGAGTAACTATTAAATAATGTTCTATTTGGCAAATTCCCTATCCAAGTTATGTTAAAAAGGAATCATCTGCTTACTTTTTTCTAGCACATTATTCAGTTATTCATCATTTATTAAAATGGATATTACACAGTTCGTTACCCCAGAATTAGTTGATTTAACTAATTGCGAACAAGAGGCTATTCATACCCCTGGTCTGATCCAGCCTCATGGTTTACTGTTAACTCTTCAAGAACCGGATTTAATTATTCTTCAAGCTAGCCAGAACACAGCAAATTTTTTGGGTATTTCGGCTGAATCATTAATTAATCATAGTTTAGCTCTGCTCCTAAATCAAGCCCAATTGAATCAATTACAAGAATATTTATTATCAGAAAATATAGAAATATATAATCCGTTAAATCTTTCCATAAAAACTGCTGATTCCACCAAAAACTTTGAATGTATAATTCATCGCTACGATGGAGTATTAATTTTAGAAATGGAGGAAGATTCAGTTAAAGACAAATCTTCTTCTCTCAGCTTTTACCATTTAGTTAAGACAGCAATTATGAATATTAAAAGATCCAATAATTTTCAGAAAATGACTGAATTATTAACTCAAGAAGTGAGAAAAATTACTGGTTATGACCGAGTAATGATTTATCAATTTGAGCCAGATGAAAGTGGCATAGTAATTGCTGAAGATAAAAGAGAAGGATTAGAACCATTTTTGGGTTTACATTATCCTGCGTCTGATATTCCCAGAAAAGCACGACAGTTATATTATACCAACTGGCTAAGATTAATTGTTGATATAAACTATCAGCCAGTGCCAATTATTCCCAAAAATAATCCTCTCACTAATGCTCCCCTAAATTTAAGTTTATCAGTTCTCAGAAGCGTTTCTCCCATTCACATAGAATACCTGCAAAATATGGGAGTAGGGGCATCTTTATGTATTTCATTAATCACGGATAGAAAACTTTGGGGGTTAATAGTCTGCCATCATTACTCCCCTCGCTATGTAACGTATGAAATTCGTAAATTCTGTGAATTACTAGGAGAAGTAATGTCCTTAGAAATACTTAATAAACAACAACAAGAGTTTGAAAAAATTAGCAAAAAAATTAAACTGATCCAAGAAGAATTAAAAGAAAATTTATTAAATCAAAATGTAAATAATAATACTTTTGATACAAAAGAAAAATTTTTATTAGAACTAGTAAATGCTGAAGGTGCGATTATCTATTTTAGTAAAAATTTAACTTTAGTTGGCAAAACCCCAGGAATAGAAGATATTAAAGCTTTAATTAATTGGTTGCAGAATCACAGTCAACAAGAAGTATTTCATACAAACTGCCTTTCGCAAATTTATCCTTCAGCCAAGCAAATCAAAGAATTAGTCAGTGGTTTACTAGCAATTTCTATCTTTGTTAATGACATTTCTTACCAAATAATTTGGTTAAGACCAGAAGTAATTCAAACAGTAAATTGGGGTGGAGATCCAAATAAAGCTGTCATTATTCAAGATGATGGAATTATACGTCTTTCGCCTCGTCGATCGTTTGAACTATGGAAAGAGACAGTTAGAGAAAAATCTTTACCTTGGAAACAGACAGAAATAAATGCTGCCGTAGAATTACGAAATGTTTTAATGTTTGCCGTTTTAAAATTATACCAATCAGCACTACAACAAGCAGCAATTGAAGCCCAAGCCGCTAACCGTGCCAAAAGCCAATTTTTAGCTAAAATGAGTCATGAATTGCGGACTCCTTTAAATGCAATTTTAGGCTTTACTCAAGTGTTAGCCCTGCATTCTTTAGATGCAGAACAGCAAGAATATTTAGGAATTATTGGTCGGAGTGGAGAACATTTACTATCTCTAATTAATGATGTTTTGGAAATGTCCAAAATTGAAGCTGGGTTGGTAACTTTCAATGAAAATTCTTTTGATTTATATCATCTGCTAGATGGCTTGGAAGAAATGTTACAGCTAAAAGCAGAATCAAAGAATTTGCAGTTATTATTTTACCGAGAACCCGACCTGCCTCAATATGTCAAAACTGATGAAAGTAAATTAAGACAGATATTGATTAATTTACTAGCTAATGCTATTAAATTTACTCAAAAAGGCACAGTAATTTTGCGAGTAAAAGTTAGTGAAAGTCCGCGACAGGTTGATCTGGAAAACTCGATAATGAAATGCAAAATTTTATTTGAAGTAGAAGATACTGGCGTTGGTATCGATCCAGAGGAAGTTAAACATTTATTTGAGCCATTTTTTCAAAGTGAAGCTGGTAAAAAATCAATGGAAGGCACGGGCTTAGGTTTACCAATTAGCCGCCAATTTGTCCAATTAATGGGTGGAGATATTAGTATTACCAGCCAATTAAGTAAAGGTACTAAGGTCAGATTTGATGTTAATGTTAATATTGGGATTACTAGCGATCGCCAATCAGAAGATAAGATCGGAAAAGTGATTGCCTTAGCACCAGAACAACCTATTTATCGCATCTTAGTAGTAGAAGATAACCAGGAAAATTGCCAACTTCTACACAAAGTATTAACATCGGTAGGGTTTGAAGTCCGTATTGCCACAAACGGTAAAGAAGCGATCGATTTATTTATAAGTTGGCAACCACATTTGATTTGGATGGATGTGAGAATGCCTGTAATGGATGGTTTAGAGGCAACAAAAAAAATTAAAGAGATCTGCCAAGAATCACAAAGCTACACTCCGAAAATTATTGCTTTGACTGCTAGCGCTTTTACTGAAGATCGCGATCGCATTTTAAAAGCTGGTTTTGATGATTTCGTTAGTAAACCTTTCCGTATCTCAGAAATTTTTGCCAAAATGAGCCATCACTTAGGAGTACGTTATTTATACGAAGAACCAACTCCGACTCAGGAAACCCAAAAAAGCCAAAGTTCCCTCAAACTTGTGCAAAAATTAACAGAGGCTGACTTATCTATCATGTCTGCTGAATGGTTAGCACTACTAAATCACGCCGCTATTTGTGCCGATGATGAACAAATTCTGAAATTGATTGCAGAAATTCCCCCAGAAAAAGCAGAATTAGCTGACAAATTAACAGATTTGGTAAATAACTTTGATTTTGAAGAAATTACCCATTTAACCAGGCAATGACTTTTTTTCATCCCCACCTTGGAGAATTAACTACCCACTTGTACTAGTGCAGTGTGGCAGAAATAACTAATCAGTTCAAAACAGGTAAAAACCTGAACCGAAAAACATTCTTTCCTGAAAGCCTTCTGCCTTCTTGCACTAGTTATCAGTTTCGCTTTCTGTAGCCGCTTGCAAATATCTTTCAAAACCCATTCTTTGTTCGGCATTCCGCAGGAAGTAACCATTCATCATCGCGGAAGCTAACAAGCGTCCCAAGTTTTCCTTAGATGTAGTAATCATCACGCCGAAGTGATCTGGTGGTAAATTTCCCAGCATCCCCGTTAAGTTAGCTTCCATGACCTTGGCTGCTTCAGACGAAGGTTTGGAAAGTGCGCTGATAATCTCTGGTTGCAGAGATCTCACATATTGCCAAAGCAAGTTGTTACCTTCGGAGTTGTCAAAGATGTCAGTGTTTTTGTTTGACAGATCATTCATAGTAGTGTCCTGTCCATTCATGTTTCGTAACTTAAATTTAACAAAGTACAAAACTTCTTTTCCAGTGAGTACAACCGAACCATAAGTACGGCTTCTCCTACTACCTAAGATCTTAATAACTCTTGTTGTGAACTGGTTGGCGGACAATCGAAATCAAATTGCTTCTTGATTAAGCACTTTCTTCCTTAACAGCCGATTTACTGAGTTGAGCAATATATATCCCTAATAAAACTACAGCAAAAGCCATCCAACTTGAAACACTTAATCTTTCCGAAAAGATCAGCCAAGCTTGCAGGGAAGTAATTACTGGATCGAGGAGAAAGGCGATCGCAATAAATCCAGAAGATAACATATTTTGACTATAAACAATTAACCCCTGACCAATAATTTGGCAAACCAAAGCTAACCCAATGACAAATAGCCATCCTTTCCAAGAATATGGGAAAATTCTCTCATGTGTTAAATACACAATTGGTATAGTTACTAATGTGGCGATCGCTGAACCCGCAATTAAAATATTATTAGCAGAAAATTTGGTTCTGAGTCTTTCTACAATCAGCAAATATCCAGCTACTAATATTGCTGAAATTACAGCTGCTAAATCTCCTTGAACTTTGCCTGTGGCAACTTGCAAATCCTCTAATTCAATCACAACTACTCCACTTAAAGCGATCGCCATCCCAAAAATGAATTTGTTGTCAAAATGCTTACCAAACAATAGCCAAGCTAGCAAACAAGTAAACAGAGGAGTCAGGTTATGCAGTACCGTTGAAATTGCTACACTTGTTTGTGTGATTGACCAAGCCCAAAATAATTGCGCTGCCGCAAAAAAAGTTCCATATCCCACAAATAACCAGATATATTTAGTAAAATTCTCGCTATTTTTGGGCGAATCTTCTTCTCGATCTGGTGAGTAGCGCCGACGAATCGCTTGTATTCCATTGACTAATCCTAAGCTGGCAGTACTGATCCATAAACGATTAAATATAGTGGCGTATGGACTTAGTTCAGATTCGCTTAACTTAATAAAAATTGCCGCAAAAGATATGCCAAGTATCCCAATAAGTAAGGAAACAAGAGCCAACCAATTGGGTAATATTTGTGTTTCAGTCTGTTGTTTCGTTAGTTCTAGCCTGATTGCTTTACTGACCATTTTATTGATTTTGTTTAGTAAAAATTTAGACGCAGCTATTCGGACGATCGCTAAAGAAAATTACCTTCAGACGCGATCGCAAATTTAACGCTTCCCACTTCAATTTCTAGAGTCTGTTCCCTAACGGGAACCATATAGTATTATAAACAACAAAACTTCACTAAAAATTAAAGTTTTTTTAATACTTACTTTTCCTACTTTTCTTACCTTTCTTACTTTTCTTAATAGTAAAAAAGATGGAAACTAAAGTTTAGGTTGAATCAAGGCTTCTAGGTGTATTGGTTGATGATTTTTTGGCATATAATACTGATAATTATTCCTGCCCTTTTTCTTAGCTTCGTACAAAGCTGAATCAGCCTTTTTTAATAAAGTCTCAACATCTTCTCCATCCTCTGGATAAACAGCAATGCCAACACTAGTACTAGTATGAAGCTCTTGATTTTCTAAGTAAAAAGGTAACTTAAGCGCATCAATAATTCTTTGAGCAATCTTACCAGCATCATTTCTATTAAGAATCTGAGTCAATAAGATAGTAAATTCATCTCCTCCCCAACGAGCTACTGTATCTCCCTCTCGCAGGCAACTTTTTAACCTTTCCGCAACATTTTGTAATAAGCGATCGCCTACTGCATGACCCAGAGTATCATTAATTTTCTTGAAGCGGTCTAAATCGAGAAACATTACAGCAAATTTGTGCTGATGAGTAGGAGCATTCTCTAACGAAATAATCAATTTTTCATTAAACAAAGCTCGGTTAGGTAGAGTAGTCAACAAGTCATGAAAAGCTTGATACTGAATCGTCGCTTCGGCTCTTTTACGTTCCGTAATATCTACCACTGTCCCTTCATAACCGACTAATTTCCCTTCACTATTGTACAAACCAGAAGCATTTTCCGAAATCCAAATAATACTGCGATCTTTGCGGTAAATCTGCGACTCAAAACCCAAAACGGCACCTTGTTCCTGAATTAAAGACATGAATTCAGTTCGACGATTCGGATCGACATAAAGTTGACAATTAATATCTGTAAAATCCAACAATAATTCTTCAACAGATTTATACCCATAAATTTTAGCCAACATCTGATTAGCAATTAAATATCTGCCATCTACAGAACTTTGAAAAATTCCCTCCACAGCATTTTCAAAAATACTACGATACTTAATTTCTGCTTTTCTTAATGATTCTTCTGCCTGTTTGCGTTCTGTAATATCAATAATAATTCCTTCTAAATTTAGCACTTCACCTTGGTTGTCAAAAACTCCTCTACCCTTTTCCCATACCCACTTTTCTTCACCTGACTTAGTACAAATCCGATACTCAACTTGGTAATCTTGTTTTTTACTAATAGCAAAATTAATAGCAATTAAAACTTTTGGTAAGTCTTCTGGATATACAATTTCGTTATATGAGCTTCCATTTCCCAACAGTTCTTCAGTTTTATACCCAGTTAATTCCCAGGTGTCTTTACCAAAAGATTTCATTGACCATTGAGTATTATTATTGGCATGAAAAGGAATACCTGGTAACAAATCAATTGCTGAAGCCAGCTTTTGTTGATTTTTTTGTAATTCTGTTTCGCCTTGTTTTTGGGCGGTAATGTTTTCCCAAACCCCAACCCAGTACTGTTTTCCTGAAATGGTTAATGCAGAAAAGCGTGTATTAGTAATTATCACTGTCCCATCTTTCTGAAAATTATTTAATTCTTTTGACCAAAAGCCTTGGGTATTTAAAGCCAAGGTGATTTCTCTTAAGGAATTTTTTTCTGGTAAACGGCGATTGATTAAGGATAAGTTTTTACCAATTAACTCTTCTGGTGCATAGCCAAATATAGTGCAAAATGAATTATTGAAAAATAAAATATTACCTAATTCATCAGAAACACTTACTCCTTCTGCGATAATTTCTAACATTTTATACTGATTTTTGAAGATTTCTTGAATTCTTTTTATTTCAAAGAATTCACCTAATTGAGTAGTAATATTAAAAACTAAGTTTATTAAGAGATAATCTTCCTGCTTAGACTTAAACATGAAAAATACTAGGACAGCTAAAACATAGTCCCCAACCAAAATAGGAATTGCCAAACCAGCTTTTAATCGAGATGTTAAAGCCAATTCCATTCGGGCAAAAATTGCTTTTGGTGCTTGGGAAATATCTGGAATCAACTCTGGTTGTTTAGATAACCAAACTCGCCCAGGTAAACCCACATTTGGGGGAAATGTTAATGCTTTACTAAATTTTCTCAAGGATTCAAGATTGCTGCTACCGTACCAAACAGGGCTATATTCTAAAGTGGAGCCATCAAGACGAGGAATCCAAGCTTCTCCATAATCCCAGCCTGTCAGTTCACACACTCGATCTAAGGTTAATTTTAGAGAACTCTGGAAATCTACCGATCGATCGATCGCCACAGTGATTGCTTGGCAAAATTCCGTTTCTTTAGTAGATGCAATTTCAGTAGAATCGTAGTGCATGATTAGTGAAGAGTAAATTGGAAGTGGTAGCGCCAAATCATCAGGTATTAATTTCATATTGAATAATCCAATTATATTTATCCTAAATCGTAGAATTTACTCTTGGTTTTTTTCTGTACAATATGTTATTGCTAGACATAGCTTGCCTCTAGTTTGCTGAGGTGTATATTAGATTAGCTAAACAAGTAAAACTTTCAGTGAAATTACTGATTTATTTATATTTCTTTACTTTCATTGACTTTGTTGATGCAATTACCTCTTTAACGGGCATTCTATAAGTAGTTACCTAGTTCCCAGTAGGATTAGACTAATGTCAGCTTCAATTATTCTCGTAGATCCCCTGTTAGCCCAAACCCCTGCCAAAAAACCTAATCCCACCGATTCATCATTTGACATCTGGATGGGAGTTTCTGGAGGTTTAGCTTTACTGCTAGTAGCTTTAGGCGTATATTCCAAGCTTCAGATCGATAAATTGAATAAAAAAGTTAGATTTGAAGATTTCCGCATCAAAGAGCTAGACAAAAAATTAAAGTTAGCTCTGGAAACGATTCGCAAGATGGAAACTAATCCAGACTTGGTTTATTCCAGAGAGTTTAACTTAGATTATTTACGAATGCGGATGGCAGAAGAAGTATTCCACTTTGCCATTGTCAATCAAATCAAGGTGAAAGTGAAGGAGAAAATAGCCGTTGCTCTCCGCCCCAACCAAGCTCAACAAACAGCTGTAGGTATTGCCAGTGCTTCTGGAAGACAAGTTGATGAAATGTTTGATGTTGAGTATTTACCTGTAGAAGGAGTCAAAGCTAAAAAGGCTGTGTTGTTCCGAATTCAAATTCGGCTGATGAAATTACCCACCCAAGCTACTTCTGCCACAATCAATCAAATTATTGATTGTATCGAAACTTTCTTGAGTCCTAGTGAAGATAATGATAATTGGCAACCGACAATTCAAGGTCGGATTGTCCACATGGAATGGGATCAGAAGGCTAAACCCACACCGCTGCTAGTGTTAGAGCAATTGAATGATGGTGTTAATGTTAGCTTTGCCACCCGTAGAGATGTGCCTAAACCCGCAGGTGGCCCAGCACCAGCAGCCCCACCACCACCACCAATGAGACGACCCCCAGCACCCCCTGGAGCCAAAGCTCCCGGCAACGACGCAGCTAAACCAGGAGCTAAGCCTGGTAATAAACCTGCTAATAAAACAAAGAAATAATTCTTCCTGTTTTTGATTTTTTGATCAAAATTACCTATTTTGGAAAGAAGAGAAAGTTATTTTCCTCCTCTCCCTACCCCCTTGGCTACGGTCTCGAAAACAAAATTCATGACTAAAGAGATAGATTTTCGTTTCTAATTAACCTTTCTTATGCTGTTTTACTCCCCTTGGAGGTAGTATTTACCGAACATGAAATATAGTAAATTTAGGAGCTATCTTCCTTAGCCGCAGCACGAACTAAATATTTCTTACCTCTTAAAGCTGTTTCGCCCTTTATTTCCAGTAGTTTCACAGCTATTAAATCTGTTTATTACCTGATTTATACCGCTAGTTTTATTGAGCTTTGTGCCCGAAGATAGATGGCAATAAGGGTAAAAGTGGAAAAAAATCAGTTAAATCAAATACATTTTTTGACTTTTAGAGGTAGGGATTTCCCTACTTGGGTGATTGGCGGAGAAGTGATTAGAAAATATAAAATTCAGATTAAATTCTCGCAAAAGTTTGGTGCTTAACGCTAACCCTAGTTCTAGTGCAAGTGAGTCGCTCGATCGCACTCCGAAGTCAAAAAAAGCAGGTGCTTCCAACTGGAAATTTTCGATTTTAGGAGGTTTATTATGCGGATTGCTCAGGTTGCGCCACTCTGGGAAAGAGTGCCACCACCAGCATACGGCGGAATTGAATTGGTAGTCAGTCTCTTAACTGATGAGCTAGTTCGCCGGGGGCATGAAGTAACCCTATTTGCATCAGGAGATTCTATTAGTCTGGCTAAGATTGAATCAGTACATCCTCGTGCGATTAGGCTCGATCCTAGTGTGAAAGAATACAGCGTTTATGAAATGCTGCAACTGAGTCAAGTGTATGAACGGGCATCAGAGTTTGACATCATTCATTCACACATGGGTCATGCGGCATTACCTTATGCCAAACTGGTAAAAACTCCCACCGTTCACACTTTGCATGGAATTTTTACTCCCGATCACGAAAAAATCTTTACATACGCTAAAGAACAACCTTACATCAGCATTTCCCATACACAAAAGGAATCTAGATTAGGGTTAAATTATGTAGCAACGGTTTACAACGGAATTGACGTTGATAGTCATAAGTTTTATCCCCAACCTGATGAACCACCATATTTAGCTTTTTTGGGTCGGATGTCGCCAGAAAAAGGGCCACATCATGCGATCGCGATTGCTAAAGCCGTAGGTTTACCACTAATAATGGCGGGTAAAGTTGATGCGGTTGATGTGGAATATTTTGAAACCGAAATTAAACCCCACATTGACGGCGAACAAATTCAATACACAGGAGAAGCAAATCACTATCAAAAGAATCAATTAATGGGTAGGGCACTTGCCACTTTATTCCCCATTACTTGGCGCGAACCTTTTGGTTTAGTCATGGTTGAATCTATGGCAGCTGGTACACCAGTAGTTGCGATGAATTTAGGTTCAACCACCGAATTAATTGCTGATGGCAAGACAGGTTTCTTGTGCAAGGACGTGGCAGAATGTATTAGTGCTGTGGAGAAGATTGGACAGATCGATCGCCATGCTTGCCGGGAACACATTGTTAACAACTTCAGCGTCAAACAAATGACCAATGGTTACGAAGCAGTTTATCAACAAATTTTAGCTGGACGGTTTGAACGCACCAACGGACATTTACATACACCACTTTTAAGCAAGACAAATTAGCGAGACTCAAGTGATTTTTGATTTTTGATTTTGGATTTACCCCGTCCATAAGGGTAAAGGGCTTGAAGATTCAGGATTGACGTTCGCGGAGCGTGTGCGTAGTAGGTATTTTAGATTATTCCGATCGTCTATCTTGGGATCTAAGCCCAAAATCTAAAATCTAAAATCTAAAATCTAAAATTGCAGTTAACCTGTAATTTTACTAAATTCCTTTTGCGAGATTTCTTTAATTAATAGCACCAATTTTTCAGCGATTTTAGCTACATCTAGGACATTTGACATCCAAAACTTGCACTAAGTTTTTCCAAACACAGTCATTCGTCAATAATGATTCTTTGAATTGAGTTCACTGTTTTTCAATGAACTAAGAATCACTATTGATTAATGACTAACCACCAATGACTAAAGAGGTGAAGTCATGACTAAAGTTTCTTTACAGTCCTCTACTAAACATTCTCAGGGTAAATCTTCCTTACCGCCAAAAACACATTTTGCCGCTACAAAAATAGATGTTCCTTCTCGACAAGCGATCGCCTTAATTTCCGATCATGGCGATCCCGCTGCGGAAATTGGCAAAGAAGAAGCAGGCGGTCAAAATGTATATGTGCGTCAAGTGGGTGAAGCTTTAGCCAAATTAGGTTGGCAAGTCGATATGTTCACGCGCAAAGTACACCCGGAAGATGCAACCATTGTGCAACATTCGCCTCATTGTCGCACAATTCGCTTAGTAGCGGGGCCACAGGAGTTTATTGGGCGCGATCGCTTGCTGGAATATATGCCAGAATTTGTCGAAGCATTCCAAAAATTTCAAGTTAAAGAAGGCACAAATTATCCCTTAGTTCATACTAATTATTGGCTTTCTGCTTGGATAGGTTTGCAGTTACAAAAACGCAGTAACATTCAGCTTATTCACACTTATCATTCCCTTGGCGCAGTTAAATATCAAACAACAGGGAAAAAACCTGCAATTGCCGAAACTAGACTAGCAGTTGAAAAGCAAATTTTAGAACAAGCAAACTGCATAGTTGCCACCAGTCCCCAAGAGGAAGAAATGCTTCGCACCTTGGTATCTCAAGCAGGTAATATTGAAGTTATTCCTTGCGGTACTGACATTGAAAACTTCCGTATTACTATGCCAAAAGCAGACGCAAGGGCAGCACTAGGTTTCGATCCTAACGAACAAATTGTTTTATATGTGGGACGTTTCGATCGACGTAAAGGAATTGAAACTTTAGTCCGTGCTTGCGCCAAACTTAAAGACAAAATTGAAACCCAACAATCAGAAAAATTACATCCCTACGCTAATCTAAAATTAGTGATTGTCGGTGGCAGTGAACCAGACCAATCAGACGGTTTAGAAAGACAAAGAATTGAGGGTATTGTTAAAGAATTAGGATTAGTAAACAATACCATCTTTGCTGGGCGAATTGGTCATGATTTGCTACCTTTGTATTACACTGCGGCTGATGTTTGTGTAATTCCCAGTCATTACGAACCTTTTGGTTTAGTAGCAATTGAAGCGATGGCTTGCGGTACGCCTGTGGTGGCTTCTGATGTTGGAGGTTTGCGGTTTACAGTGATGCCAGAAGAAACTGGGTTGTTAGTTCCGCCGCAAAATGTGGAGGCTTTTGCTGGTGCGATCGATCGCATTTTAGCCGACGAAATTTGGGCGCAAAAACTCCGCAAACAAGCATCATTAAGAGTACAACAAAACTTTAGTTGGACGGGTGTTGCAATTCAACTCAGCGACCTCTATCGTCGTTTATTAGCACAATCTTTGCTTCACCCATCTTTCTATCATCCTCAGTTACCCATTAAACAATCTGTAACTGTTGCTGCTACTAGTCAAACTGTTGCTAAGAGTCTAGTTAAAGCATCGTAAGGAAGCAGTTGTAGAGACGTTGTATACAACGTCTCTACTCTACAATTTAAGGTTCTAGTCCATCCAAAAAACCTAAACAAAATCAAACAAAACTGTAGTCATGTAACGTTCTGCCCAATCATTACCAAAAGCTTTCTCTAAAACTCTGCGGGTTTTATCATTTTTTTGTTGTTTAGTGCAGTAATAACGTTGACCTTTTAAAATTTCCTCACGGCGTTGTTCGTCAACAGGTTGGGCAATAGTTGCTTGCTGACAGTGAATAGTTAAAAAGTCACGAACTCTGGATAAAAACTGTGTTTCTTCCTCTGCATTTCCCGGACGAATAAATAAACAAAATTCCGAAAAAATATCACCCCATTCTGGTAAATCTCGCGGTTGCGAAAAGTCGATCGCAGGCAATCCAGAAAGAGCATTTGTGTAGCCTTCTGGTAAAGTTAAGTCAGGGTTAGTTGAAGAAAGATCGACGATCGCAGCACTAATTTGTCCCCTACCACCAACTAAGTCAGTCCCAAACATCGGTAAAGCATATTCGGGGCGGGGAAACATTACGCAATGTAAAATGTCTAAAGAAGCACCGACTTTCGCCAATTCTAAGTGCATTTTGCGAAATTGCGGACTTTGGTAGCAACGATTTTCGATCGTCAACTTTTCCCCTTCCAGTCGCCCTTCCACATATCCCAAATCTTCTGGAAGGTGATACGGTTCTAATTGTAAGTATTGTTGCCAAGTAGACTCAATACAATCAGCAAGTTGGCGAATTAAGGGATGTTGTTGTTCCCGCAGAGAAGGGTTTAAATTTTGTAACATTATTCGGATAATAAAAAGTGCAACATTTAAGCCTTGCTCCAGAATAGAACGAAGAGGGACAATAATGGAAAAAAATAATGTTCGATACCTTGTGGGAAGAACGCTACGAAATTCGCCAACAACTAGGGAAAAAAGCCGGACGTAGAACTCTACTAGCTTGGGATAAGCAAACTCAAGAATTAGTAGTAATTAAGCTACTAACTTTCGGTAATGATTTGGAATGGGAAGATTTCAAGCTATTTGAACGGGAAGCAAAAACCTTAAAAAACCTTTCCCATCCTGCTATTCCCCGATATTTAAATTATTTTGAGGTAAACTCACCGAATAACAAAGGATTTGCCTTAGTTCAAAGTTATATTCCTGCTAATTCCTTGGAAGAACACCTAAAAGCTGGCAGAACTTTTACCGAAAGCGAAGTACAAGAAATTGCTAAAGATATTTTAAGAATTCTTACTTATTTACATCAACATCAACCACCAATAATTCACCGAGATATTAAGCCAAGTAACATTCTTTTGACTAATAGTTCTACAAGTGGTAAAGGTGAAGTTTATTTAGTAGATTTTGGTTCAGTCCAAACACTCGCCGCTAGAGAATCTGGGACAATTACGGTAGTAGGAACTTACGGCTATATGCCACCAGAACAATTTGGCGGTAGGGCAGTTCCCGCTTCTGACCTTTACAGTTTAGGCGCAACTTTAATCTATTTAGTTACGGGTACTCATCCAGCAGATTTACCTCAAACAGATTTGAATATTGAATTTGAGCAATTTGCTAATATTAGTCCGGGCTTTTCTCGCTGGTTAAAATTGTTAACAGAGCCAAGTTTAAACCGTCGGTTAAATTCAGCGGAAGCAGCATTAACAGCTTTAGAAAAACCGTTAACCAAAGATGCTATTTATTTAGTTCCTAAAAAGCCATCAGGCAGCAAAGTTATTCTAAATAAAAATTTTAATCATTTAGAAATTACTATTTCTGAATCAGGATTAAGACCGGATATCGTATTTTTGATTTTATTTGCGATCGCTTGGAATTCCGGCATATTTATGTGGACGATCGCAGCCTTTTTCATTGCGCCCTTTGGCATGAACCTGTTCTTTTTATTATTCTCCTTACCATTTTGGGGTGCTGGCATTGGTATGCTCTCAGAAATACTTTTTAGTTTATTTGGTAAATCTGTTTTGCTTGTAAATAAACAAGAAATTTCCTTCATTTACAAGTTGTTTGGCTTGAAATTCAAGTTTCGTCCCGGAATGTCTATGTTAGCTAATTATAATTTGCGTCCCATGCCTAGAACAGAGATTAGCAAATTAGAATTAATCTATGTAACTGAAGGTCATCGTTGCTCGATCGCTATTTGGGCAGGAAGGCGAGAATATATATTTGGGCATGGCTTAACTGTACCAGAAATTGAGTGGCTGGCGGCTGAACTCAGCGATTGGTTAAATTTACCAATTCAAATCAAAAGACTGCCAAGTGAATAACCGTTCGTTGTAGCGACTTCAGTCGTTAGTTTTTAAGATTATTAAACCGCTCCAGACCCAGAGGACACAGAGAGTTTTGAGGAGAGAATTAGCTATGATGAATAACGAAAATTATACTCAATCCATAAATTCTGTAATGTAAATTGTCAACTTGATTAATAAATTACACTAAAGTTGCTTTAATTAATCTTTTTTTTGAACCGCAAAGGACGCAAAGAGCGCGAAGAAAGAAAATAAAGGAAGTAGTTAATGCTTACATCTGCGTACCCTGCGGGAAAGCTGCGCCAACATCTGCGTTCATCTGCGTGCATCTGCATTCATCTGCGTTCCAAAAAAAAATTCCTAACTCTCTTAATTAGATAAACTATTATCAGATCTCCCATTGTTAATCACAGATGAATAACTCTCCAGACAAAGAATCTCATCCATCAGTAGGCGGCGGTTTACCTGTAGTTCAATATTGGGTAGAAAAAACCTTTACTCCCACAGGATTGAAACTATGGCAAACACTCAATCATAAAAGTGCTTGTTTATCTTGTGCTTGGGGAACGGGTGGACAAAAAGGTGGATTTGTTAATGAAGCTGGAGAATATTTACAACGCTGTGCTAAAAGTGTAGAAGCGATCGCATCTGAATTACAACCTGCCATTAGCCCAGAATTCTTTGAGAAATATAGCATCACTCAACTGCAACAACTAAATTCTCAGGAGTGCGATCGTTTAGGCAGACTCAATTATCCCCTAATTTTGAGAAGTGGCGCGACACATTACGATCGTATTACCTGGGAAGAAGTTTTCCAAATAGCTGCAAAAGCATTTCGGCAACCAGCCGAACGCATCGCTACCTATAGTTCTGGGCGTTCCTCCAATGAAGCAGCTTATTTACTGCAACTGCTAATGCGTAGCTTAGGCAGCAATAACTTAGCAGATTGTTCCGATCTCTGTCACGCACCCTCAACCGTTGGATTAAAACAAGTATTTGGCTCAGGCACATCAATGGTGAGCCTAGAAGGTTTAAAAGAAAGTGATTGCGTTGTTTTAATTGGCTCTAACGCCCCAGCAAATCATCCCCGGTTGATGAATGAATTAATTAAATTGCGCGAAAGAAACGGCAAAGTTATCATCATTAACCCCCAAATAGAAATCGGCTTAGTTAAATTTGCTTCTCCGGCTTTCCCGATTAAATCTCTCCTCACAGGCGGCTCAGACATTTCTACTTTATATCTGCAACTAATTCCTGGTAGTGATGTAGCCTTATTTATTGGGTTACAAAAATCATTAATTGAACAGAATTTAATCAAAAAAGACTATCTCGCTTCCTACACCGACGGTTGGGAACAAGTGATAAACTATGCTCAACAAACTTCATGGGAAGCGATTACTAATACTTGTGGTTTATCTGTTGAAGAAATCACAGCCGCAGCTTATTTTATTGGTACATCAGAGCGAGTAGTGTTTGCTTGGGCAATGGGTATTACTCAGCATAGTAATGGAGTAGACAACGTTTTTAGTATTGCGAATACAGCCTTGATTACAGGAAATGCAGGCAAAGTTGGTGCAGGTACAATGCCAATTCGCGGACATTCTAATGTGCAAGGATTTGGTTCAATGGGCGTAACTGTGAAATTACGAGAAGAAATCAAACAAGCACTCTCCCAATTATTAGGACATCCAATAAGTGAAACTCCAGGTTATAATACCCGTGCCTTAATTGAAGCAGCTACAGCTGGAAAAGTTGACACGCTTTTATGTTTAGGGGGAAATCTTTATGCAGCTAACCCCGATTTGAAACAAGCAAAACAAGCATTATCACAAATTCAAACTATCTTTTATGTTGCTACTAAACCCAACTTAGGGCATTTTCACGGATTAGCTCAACATCAAACTTTAATTTTACCTGTGTTCAATCGGTTTGAAAATCCGCACCAAACTACTACTGAATCTGGCAACAATTTTGTGCGGTTAAATGATGTGGGAACTAGTCACTTACAAGCCCCTGAAGCTGACTTAATTTCGGAAGTTGAATTACTCACAGAAATTGCTCACCGTATACATGGAGAAAGTCCAATTAATTGGCGAAAACTGCAAGATACTAGCTATGTTAGAGAATTAATTGCTAAAACCATTCCCGGCTATCAAAAAATTGCGACTATTGACAAAACTCAAGAAGAATTTACTATTGAGGGGCGGATTTTTATTGAACCAAAATTCGCTACAACTTCCGGTAAAGCTCAAATGTTTGTGACACCTTTACCGCAATTATCTTTACCAACTAAAACCCATTTTGGGATTACTGAAGAGCAAACGGGAATTGTCCTAATTTTAGGTACTGGACGCAGCTATACACAACATAATACTGTAGTTTATCAGCAGGAAGATAAATATCGGGGAATGCCACATCGTCATTGTATTTTAATGAATCGTTTGGATGTGCAGAATGCAGGGTTAAAAGAACATCAACGAGTTTCTGTCAAAGGAGATGTTGGAGAATTAGATAATCTTGAGATTATTTGCGGTGCAATTCGTGAAGGAGCCGCTTTTATGTTTTATCCTGAAGCTAATATTTTGTTTAGTGCTAATATCGATTCTCGCAGTGGTACACCTGCTTATAAAAGAGTCCCTGTCTGTGTATATGTTAAGTAGAATAGCTACTCTCTGCCTGAAACCTAGATCCCCCCTAGCCCCCCTTCCCAAGGGGGGAACCTTTTAAGCCCCCTTGGGAAGGGGGTTGGGGGATCTCAGTGGGTAAGTTCTAGAGATAAATAAAACGACTGAAGTCGTCACAACAAACCTGACAACAAACCTAAGAACTTTTTTCGGAATTTACAGAGGTTTGATTTGCCGAAGAGGGTGGTTTATTACCTGTGTTGCGAACATTTACCACTTTACCTAGCAAGTCAAACCAGAAGGGAGCACCCATCGAAATTGCTATAGCTGTAGCAATCCACCCTAGTAAGAACAAGATTCCTACTAACCATTTGCCTGAAGTTGTTATCATGACGAAAATGGCAGTCGGAACAAAGTAATTTGAGGGTTTATTGCTCTTAGCGCGAACGTTTTCGTATCGTTTTTGAGCTTCTTCAAAGATTTTAGAGCCAGTGTATTTATTTTTTCCACTAACAACTTGGTTAGCAACTTGGTTGTAAATTTGATCGAAATTAAGTGATTTATCTTCTTTGCTATGTTTAATGCACTTGTCGAATAGTTTATCCCAATCATCTTCCTGAGCATTTTTCGGGAATTCACAACCCAATTGTCTACCTAACACACGGGGATTCCAACCGATCGGCAATTTCAGTTGTTCATTTAGAATTTGCGAAACTTTCTGGTTGCGATCGCGCCAGCGTTGCGTAGCAGTATCGCGCAACTGATTTGCATCCAAAGATGAAGCAGATTGATTTTCAGTGGCAATAAAATTTTCTGAACCCTGTACTATAGCTTGTCGCAGTTCTTGATCGTATGCAAGTTGATTCGCAATGTAAATTGAGTTAGAATTCGTCGCAATGGCTAATCCAAAACCAATTAACAAACTAATCCCTTTAGCATTCCGTTTATAAACCCCTGATGAGCGATCCATCGATCGATCGAACCAAATTTCAATTTCTTGTGCTAGCTGGTTAACTTCATTTCCAGTGCGATCGATCTTCGTTTTTGCTCGTTTAACCAGTGTAGTCACACTCTGTTTCACAGAACTAGGAATAAAAGGCAAATCAATATCTGCATTATTAATAATTAAAGCTCGGTAGTATTGACGAAAACTCTGTCCCAGTCTACTCAACTCCCAGTTAAGGTTTTCTGGCTTTTCCTCCACTAGGGTTTTAAATTCACTTATAAATGATTCAATTAAGTTTTCCCTATTACTTTCAATGTTAGGACTAGGCGAGAAAAATACATCTACTAAATTTACAATGCTTCCTTGTTCGTTAGAATCATCATAACTCTTAGGCTCTTTATTAACCAGTAATAACAAAACAAAAATAACAATGAGAATTATAATAAAAACTATTCCTCCAACAGGGGTAATGAAGAGTGTTCCTAAAGGAAAAACAGCAGTCCAAGTAACAATTAAAAAGCCTATCAGAAGACAAATTGAAAATAACTCTTTCCCTTTTAATTGGAATACTTTGGAACCAAGTAATTTTCGACCTTCTTCACCAAAACCTTGCTTAAAAGCCTCTAATTTATCTTTTGCCCCTGGATTATTTTTAATTTTTTTATTGATAATTTTGATTAATTCCTCATACATACTAGACAAAGGCATACCTAATTTGATTTCAGATGTAATTGAATTAGTTGCCCAAAATTTTGTATAATCTGGTGATTCTAAAATATTTTCCTTAGTTATAAACTTAGTTTGTGCAGGATTAATAATTATCCGAATAGTTGCATCAAACAGTACAATAAAATTTTGCAATTCATCAACAACATCTTGATATCTTTGTTGATAATATGTGTTAATTTTATCTTTATATCCTTGCCAAGTTATACTATTTTGATTTATCAAATCAGCAACTTCTTCAATTGTCGGCTGCAATCCACCATTGACGATCGCCAATTCATTCCGATCTCCAAAAAAAACTTGCTTCCAAATCGATAATTTTTTCTTTTGTTCTTCACCTTGTAATTGATGAATAAACTGCTCAATTCGTAGCGAGATTTTATCTATTGCTTTAATTAGGGTAAGGTCACTATTACTAAACTGTTTATATATTTTATACAAATCAACTTGCAGTAATTTATAATATTCGTCTTTAGCAGGGCTTTTGCTTAACGCTGCTTCGAGTTCTTCTGATTTGAGAATTTCTTCAGTGCGATCGACAATAGTACCGATATTCTCAACAATTGAACTTCTAAAGCGATCGAACTTCGCCTCAATCAGCGGCTCAACCAGTTTACCAATTCCTAGCCTTTCAATTAAAGCGGTGGCAAAAGTTTCTCCAGGTATATATGAAGGCGCACTAACTTTATTGCCAAAAACTCCATCTCTGCCAGTTAACCCTTGATAAATCCATGATACAAACCAAGTAATTTTCCGAAACATTGTCGCAAATAATCCTCTCGCCTCTTGATTGATATCGTTCAGCAGAGGATGATTATACAAATCCTTGGTCAGTTGTTTAGCTGATTCTATATTTTGATCGGTGATCGTATCACCAGCCAGCAAATTAATTATTGACTGTCTTAGGTGCTGTGCTCGCCACTGAAACACCGTAGCAATTAATTCTTGAATTTCTGAGGCCAGCAAGCTTAAAATTAGGTAGATGAAAATTAACCCGATGACAACATCGACAATAGCCGGAATATTCATAATAGTTAAACTATTTTTAATCAGCTAATTCGGAGCATGATCTAAAAATCGACAATTAGCATAGCTGACTTATCTCCCTTCTGGGATAAACTGTAATCAAAGTTAAAAATTTAACACTTACAAAATAGGAGATGCAAATGTTTGGATTAGGATTACCAGAAATCGGCATTATTGCTGTAGTTGCTCTACTAGTTTTCGGCCCGAAAAAGATCCCCGAAATGGGCAGTGCTTTGGGTAAAACTTTACGAGGCTTTAAAGATGAAATGAGCAAATCCCAGGAGGAAGCAGAGGAGCAGGGGACAGGGGGACAAGGAGACAAGGGGACAAGGGGACAAGGGGAAAATTAAATTTTTACCTGTTCCTTGTTCTCCGTTCCCCGTTCCCTTGTTCTAATTCCCTACTGAGGAAGTAACTGCATTATTAGATTCTACAGTTGCAGGTTGTTGTACTGCTTCGGGGATGGGATTACGGGCTTCAATTAAGCTGACGGCACGACTGACACTTTCGGGCAAAACTACTACCAAACTGTTGACAGTCGCACTATCTAAAGCAGTATTAATCGCTTTTGTTTCATCGAGAATTGTGTCGTAATTAAAATCTGCTTTAGTTTGCTTGATGCCTTCGATAATTAATCGTGCGCCATCGCCTCTTTCTCTGCCTCTGTTATCATCATCTTCTTTGACGATGATCCGATCGAACATTTGCGCCGCCAACTTCCCTAACTGGACAAAATCTTCATCTCTGCGATCGCCAGGGCCGCCCACTACTCCAACTCTTTCACCAGGCCAACTGCGAACGAAACTCGCTAAAGCTTCGTAGCTGTGGGGGTTATGGGCATAATCGATTAAAGCATGATAATTGCCCAAGTTAAACAAATTCATTCTCCCTGGAGTTTGATTGCTGGAAGCGCGGAAAGTTTTAATTGCCGATCGAATTACATCAACATCTACACCTTGAACAAATGCAGCCAAACTAGCAGCTAAAGCATTTGCAATCATAAATGGTGCTCTGCCACCCATTGTCAAGGGTACATTAACTGCCTGTTCAATTCTAATCGTCCAATCTCCCTTCAAAATTGAGATATAGCCGTTTTCATAAACTGCGGCAATCCCACCAGAGCGAGTATGTTCTTTAATTAACTGGGAATCAGGATTCATCGAGAAGTAAGCTACCTGTGCCTTTGTCCGTTGCGCCATTGCTGAAACTAACGGATCGTCAGCATTGAGTACGGCATAGCCATTGGGGTGAATCGCTTCGGCTACTACACTTTTAACGTGAGCTAATTTTTCTACCGTGTCAATATCAGCAATCCCCAAGTGATCGGCGGCGACATTGAGGATAATACCCACATCACTAGCATCAAATCCTAATCCCGATCGCAAAATCCCACCCCTAGCAGCTTCCAACACCGCTACTTCTACCGTCGGGTCTTGTAAAATCAACTGAGCACTTTGGGGGCCAGTATTATCACCTTTTTCCACCAAGAACTCCCCGATGTAAGTGCCATCAGTCGTCGTGTATCCCACGACCATACCTGTTTGGCGGTAAATATGCGCCAACAAGCGAGTAGTTGTAGTTTTGCCGTTAGTACCTGTGACTGCCAAAATGGGGATGCGGCTCGGTGCGCCAGGGGGGTATAACATATCAATTACCGCGCCACCGACATTTCGCGCAATTCCCCGGCTAGGCGAAGCGTGCATTCTAAATCCGGGTGCAGCGTTCACTTCCACAATTACCCCATCCATTTCTTTTAACGGACGGGTGATATCAGATGTAACTACATCGATTCCGGCAATATCCAAGCCGATAATTTTCGCTACTCTTTGGGCGATCCAAATGTTTTCTTTGTGAATTTCGTCAGTGCGATCGACTGCAATCCCCCCTGTACTCAGGTTAGCTGTTGCCCGGAGATAACAAATTTCATCTTTTGGTAATACTGTTTCCAGGGTATAACCTTGTTTTTCTAATAATTGCCAGGAAGTGCGATCGAGTTCAATCCGGGTCAGCACATTATCATGTCCCTCGCCCCGATTCGGGTCGCGATTAGTTTCATCAATCAATTCTTGAATTGTCGATTTACCATCTCCGACTACGTGGGCGGGTATTCTTTCAGCAACGGCTACGACTTTACCATTGACGACTAAAATCCGGTGATCCCGTCCTTGGTAATAGCGTTCCACAATTACCGATTTAGAAACTTCCTTCGCCGCATCGTAAGCTTCTTCTGCTTCTTCCCAAGTCGTAATGTTAATGGTAATCCCGCGTCCGTGATTACCATCCAACGGCTTAATTACGATCGGGTAGCCGCCCACATCTGCGATCGCATCTGCCAAATCATCCAAGAAATTGACCACAGTCCCTCGCGGAACTGGGACTCCCGCTTCCCGCAAAATTTGTTTGGTACTTTCTTTATCCGAAGCTAGTTCTACACCTAAAATTCCCGTTTGGGAAGACAGAGTTGCTTGAATTCGCTTTTGATATATCCCTTGACCGAATTGCACCAAAGCACGGGCGCTTAAAGGTGTCCAAGGAATTCCCCTCAGTTCTGCTTCTTTAACAATTGTTTCTGTACTTGGCCCTAAAGCAGCATCCGCTGCCATTTCTTTTAGGTCTTGCAGGTCTTGCTCTAATTCTGTTTGGGGATAACTACCTGTGTCCATGATGCTTTGGCACAGCCTGACCGCAGCCCGCACTGCATAGCGACCCGCTTGTTCGTCTTTGTATTCAACTACGACGTGATATATCCCCGGTGTAGGCGTTTCGCGAGTCCGACCAAATCCCACTTCTATCCCTGCTAGCATCTGTAGTTCCAGGGCAATGTGTTCTATGATATGCCCCATCAGCGTGCCTTCTTTAACTCTGCTTAGGAAACCACCGCGACACCCTGGGGAACAAAAATGCTCTATTAAGCTGGGTAAAACTTCGACCAATCCCTCATAAAAACCTGGTATTTCGTTCGACGGACGATCGGCAAGTTCTTCCAAATCGAGACGCATCACGATAAGTTTGTGTCGTCGAATGCTCCAATAGTTAGGACCGCGTAACGTCTGGATTTTAAGAATTTTCATGGCAGTATCCGAGAGTCATTGAGCAGCAGGACAGCAGTAAACACAATTATCTAGTTTCAAATTCTGAGGCTCCACTAAACTGTTCACTAGTAACATTTTTGGCGAAGCATTTTTGGTTTTCCGTACATTTTAAAGGAAGTTGGTTAACCAGCAATGTTCAAAATACTACTAGTTAACGGGATTAGCTAGCGCCCAGATTCAGCATTTTAAGTTCAGAGACAAAACGAAAAACTAAACCAAAATTTTATGTTTGTGTTTGATCGGTTACACATCCTTCACCTAACGAAGGAATTATTTTTCGTTGACGCATATCATAGCGATCGCCATAGCTAAGAATGTGAACCCTCAAATTATAAATACTGATTGGGTCAGTAGCACCGATGTATGGTTGATTGGTATAAGACATTTCTGAAGGGTCAACAACGGTGACTGTACCTTTTCCCAATACTTGAATAATCCCATCACCTTCAAATAAAGCGCAGGTGTCTTCATCAATACCAATTCCCAAGCGATCGGGGTGGGCGGAAACTGCACTCATTAGTCTTGCCATGCGATTCCGATTGTGGAAATGTTGATCGACAATTACTTCTGGTAAAAAACCTAAACCCGTCGCCATATCTACTAAGGAACGGTTGGGACATTCGCCACTTCCACCACCTGCGATCATGTGGTGTCCCATGACTGCTGCACCTGCACTAGTTCCGGCTAAAGTCAGTCTACCTTGCCAAACTCCCAAGCGTAATTTTTCCATAAACGGCGTATCAGCCAGCAATCCACATAATCTCAGCTGATCGCCGCCTGTCATAAATACGCCTGTACAAACTTCTAAGAATTCATGGTAAGCGGGGTCTTCGCACTGAACGCGATCGCGAATATCTACCAACTCGATCCGCTTCGCCCCCATCTCCTGAAATATCGCCCGGTATCTTTCCCCAATAATTGCAGGCTCACGGGACGCTGATGGTATGATAGCTATCTGAGCATCCGCTCCCCCAGAACGATTAAAGAAAGCATGGAGAATCTCTCTACCATGTACTTTATCTTCAGCACCGCCAATTACCATCACTGCTGTTTTCATCGGTTGGGGCTTTGTCTGTTCCTGTGCTTGAACTTCTAATTGCAGCATTTTATGTTTCCTCTTCTCCGGTTAGTCTGAGTTTTAAGCCATACTTAACAAATGTTTGTTCTCCTCATTTTTAGTCCTGAGTTCAGCCTTCTCCTCTCCTGTGATTAGGATCGGAAAGCTAACAATCCTAAAGTAAGTAACTCCCTACTCAGAACTCAGTACTGGTATGGTTAACGCTCTAGATCGTAATCTTTAACACATAATAGTAGTTTATTAGACCTAATATTAAACTTTTATGAAACTTTTTGTCCGTCATTGTGAGAAATTAGCCAATATTTACGAAGTAGTTATATCTTACAATCTGATAGTATCGAAATCTAAAATTTGTCAGGCTGCAAATTAAACGAATTGGTACTGAGTCCTAATTTTTAACACTATTCTTGTTATCTTTTGGTAACTTTTATAGCTAAACTAGTGCAAGAAGGCAGAAGGACACAAGGCTCGTACAAGCTTTTTACCTTTTTTTCAACTGGTTGGTGATTTCTGCAACACTGCACTAGAAAGTTGTTCTTTTTCAAGAGATTGTAAAATTGTGCGGATAGATGTTGTTACCCTGTTTCCCGATTTTTTCACTTCCCCGCTAAGTTCCGGCTTGTTGGGGAAAGCCTTAGCGAAACAGATTGCTGCTGTAAATCTGGTGAATCCCAGAGATTATGCCACAGATAAGCATCGACGAGTAGATGATGAACCTTACGGTGGTGGTGTGGGAATGTTAATGAAGCCAGAACCGATCTTTGCTGCTGTGGAATCTCTACCAATTTTACCAAAACGGGATGTAATTTTAATGACTCCCCAAGGGGAAACTCTCAATCAAGGATTATTAAAAGAATGGGCAACTAATTATGACCAACTAGTGATTATTTGTGGTCATTATGAAGGGGTTGATGAACGAGTGTTAAATTTAGTGACTCGTGAGGTATCTTTGGGAGATTTTATCTTAACTTGTGGAGAGATTCCCGCATTAACGTTAATTAATGGCGTAGTGCGGTTACTACCAGGAACGGTGGGTAAAGAAGAATCTTTAAAAGCCGAAAGTTTTGAAGCTATTTTGTTAGATTATCCGCAGTACACCCGCCCGCCAGAATTTCGCGGTTGGCGAGTTCCAGATGTATTATTATCAGGAAATCATGGAGAAATTGCTCGTTGGCGAAGAGAACAGCAAATCGAAAGAACTCGCGATCGTCGTCCCGATTTGTATGATACTTGGTTGGAACAATCAGGCAAAGAAGCTGCTGAATAAAAACGTACAAGGAAAAGTTTGATTAGGATTTACAGATTTAGCAGATTTCTTGATTAATCCTGCTCCAGAATGTAAATCAATAAATCCCGATCGAGTTTGGAGTTACATCTATCCCAGGAAGTAATTGATATAAAGAAATATGAAGAATACAAATTGTCTGTGAGGGCAGGGGCAAGCTAGATCAAGAACTAAGATCGGAGTAAAGCTGGTTAATTTGAAATATGAAAATGAAATCTAAGTTGCAATTTTGGTGTACAGCTGCCCTTTCCCTGTTGCTAGTTAATACAGTCAACATTGAGTTTACGCCAACTCACAAACAAGTAAGGTTAAATGTTGGTCAGGAAGCATTAGCTAAACGTAGTGGGGGGCGCAGTGGAGGGGGTTCTTTTAATAGGTCTTCGCCTTCCCGCAGTGCTCCGAGTCGAGGATATTCTGATAATGATTCAGGAGGTTATCGCAGTAGTCCTACTTATACAAGCCCAAATATATATGTTGCGCCTGGGGGTTATTATCGCGGGGGTTACGGTTACTATTATTCACCGCTGCCGATAATTGTGTTAATTTTGATAGTGGGAATTTTAGGATTGGCGATCGTCTTTGCCCTGAAAAATGCAATTAGCAGTAATAACAGTTCTAGTGAGGAAATTGCAACTTATTCAACGGGCAACAAAGAGTTAGATAACAATATTGTTACTGTGACTAAATTGCAAATTGGGTTATTAGCCCAAGCCCATGTAGTGCAGAAACAACTAACAGATTTAAGCTTGCAAATTGATAGCAGCACTCCCGAAGGATTAACCGAATTAATGCAGGAATCGGTGTTAGCATTGTTGCGAACTCCAGAAAATTGGACTCACGTTTCTGCTAGTTCCAAAACTGTGAAGAGTCGGGAAGAAGCGGAAAAACTCTTCAATCAAATTTCCATAGAAGAACGCACAAAGTTTAGCGCGGAAACGCTGTCTAATGTTAAGGGAAAAGTTCGCCAACTGCAACAAGATATTAAACCAGACCAAGAACCAGGAACATACATTGTTGTTAGCTTATTAATTGGTACAGAAAACGATCGCCCTTTGTTTGGTGATGTTTACTCAAGCCAAGATTTGAAGCAAGCATTAGAAAAAATCGCAGCTACTCCACCAGAATATCTTTCCGTATTTGAGTTACTTTGGACTCCGCAATCAGACACAGAAAGCCTAACTTATGATGAAATGTTAAGTGAGTACACTAACATGATGCAAATTGCATGAACATTCGCATAGGTAACGGTTACGATATTCATCGATTAGTATCTGGACGACCTTTGATTTTGGGAGGTGTCCAGATTTCTCACGAATTGGGGTTATTGGGACATAGCGATGCAGATGTCCTGACTCACGCGATTATGGATGCGATGCTAGGGGCGTTAAGTTTGGGGGATATTGGTCATTATTTCCCACCTACCGATCCGAAATGGGCGGGGGCTGATAGTTTAATGTTGTTGAGTCAGGTGGATCAACTGATCCGGGAAAAAGGTTGGCGAGTAAGTAATATTGACTCAGTGATAGTGGCGGAACGTCCAAAATTGAAGCCGCATATTTCAGCGATGCGCGATCGTCTAGCAGCTGTTCTAGAATTAAAACCTGACCAAATTGGTATTAAAGCCACCACTAACGAAAAATTAGGCCCTGAAGGAAGAGAAGAAGGAATTTGTGCCTATTCTGTAGCTTTGCTGGTAGCAGCTGATTAAGTCGCTTTAAAACCTGAGATTTGTTAAAAGGATCAAAGTAATGGAAACAGCAAATTACATTCCTCAAAGACAGATAGATATTATCGCCTACAATAGTGAAGAACAAGCAATTTTAATTGCTGAGGTAAAAGCTTTAGGATTTCAAAATCATCAAGCAAAACAGCAAGCTTTCTCCCAACTAAAGTCTTACTGGCAATCTTGGAATCGATCTATCTCTTTTGTGATGTTAGCTGATTTGTCAGAAATTGAGATTTTTTCAGGAGAAAGTGTTAATGTCGCGGAACCTTTGTTGACTCTCAAAACTGCGGACATACTTAGCCACTACGATCCCGAATTTGCTAATACGCGGATTCTTAGTCCATATTTTGAAACATTACTGGAAGCATGGTTACGAGATTTAGCTTATCATTGGAAATCAGAAAAGCCACCTGCATCAGATCAAGTAGAGGAAATAGGTTTATTACAACTGTTAGCAGATGGAACAACAAAATCTGAGGTAGTGCTGGAAAGTGATAATTGCTAATTTTTAGAGAAGATAAATGATGAAATACTCGGCTATTAAAAGAATAAGATTTTCGGTATTTTTGTTAATACTGTTGTTCATTGGCGCGATCGCCCTTACCAGTTGTAATGCCCTAAAAATTAAAAGTGCAACAGCCCAAGTTCCACAAATTGTTACTAGCGTACTTAGCGATCCAAAAACTTTTAACCCGCCTTTTGTTCAGGAAGCACCTAGTCCTACTAGCCTGATGTTTGAAGGATTGGTTACGGAAAATGGTTTAACAGGCAAAATTGAACCAGATTTAGCCGAATATTGGACGATTTCGCAAGATAAAAAAAACATAGTTTTTACTCTTAAACCGAATTTGAAATGGTCTGATGGCAAACCATTAACAGTAGATGATGTAGTTTTCACTTACAATGAAATCTACTTGAATGAAGCAATTCCTACCGATACCAGAGATGTATTGAGAATTGGTGAAAGTCGCGCTTTACCAACAGTAAAAAAATTAGATGGGCGCAGAGTAGAATTTACTGTTCCTGAACCTTTTGCCCCATTTTTAAGAGTAACTGGAGTGCCGATATTACCAGCACATATTTTAAGGAAATATGTTAATAAGAAAAACCAAGATGGCAAACCCACATTTCTCACAACTTGGGGAGTTAATACACCACCTAACGAAATAGTAGTAAATGGGCCTTATGTTTTAGAAAGATACGACACAAGTGAGCGGATCATTTTTCGTCGTAATCCTTATTATTGGCGGAAAGATAGCCAAGGTAAGCAACAGCCATATATTGAAAAAATGGTTTGGCAAATTGTTGAATCAACCGATGTGGCTTTAATGCAATTCCGTTCAGGAAGTTTGGATTCTATTTCTATATCACCAGACATTTTTTCCCTAGTAAAGCGAGAAGAAAACCGGGGAAATTTTTCCATTTATAATGGTGGCCCTGCTTCCGGCACAACTTTTATTTCCTTTAACTTAAATAAAGCGAAAAATGCCCAGGGACAACCAATTGTCAATCCGATAAAGTCGCGGTGGTTTAATACTAAAGAATTTCGGCAAGCGGTGGCTTATGGGATCGATCGCCAAACCATGATTAACAATACTTTTCGTGGATTAGGTGCTCCACAAAACTCTCCAATTTCAGTGCAAAGTCCCTATTACCTATCTCCTGAAAAGGGGCTGAAAGTTTATGATTACAATACCGAAAAAGCCAAGGAATTGCTATTAAAAGCGGGATTCAAATATAATGATGAAGGGCAATTATTAGATTGGGATGGGAATCGTGTCCGCTTCACATTGATGACGAATAGTGGTAATAAAATTCGGGAAGCAATGGGAGCACAAATCAAGCAAGATTTGAGTAAAATTGGGATTCAAGTTGACTTTACGCCAATTAACTTTGGCACCTTAGTAGATAAACTTTCTAATACCAGAGATTGGGATAGTTATTTACTCGGATTAACCGGAGGAGTGGAACCAAATGATGGTGCTAATGTTTGGAATAGCACAGGGGGATTACACAGCTTTAACCAAGGCCCTGCACCAAATGAACCGCCGATTAATGGTTGGGTAGTTTCTGATTGGGAAAAAGAAATCGATCGCCTAATGATTGCCGGAGCACAAGAATTAGACGAAACCAAACGCAAAGAAATTTATGCCAAATTCCAGAATATTGTGCAAGAAGAACTGCCAGTAATTTACTTGGTTAATCAGTTATCATTGGCAGCGGTGCGCGATCGCATTCAAGGCATAAAATACTCAGCACTAGGCGGCGCATTTTGGAACCTTCACGAACTAACATTAACCGAAAATTAAACCAGCTAAAATCGAAAGTCTAAAAGCTAAAATATAAAATCGAATGACTCAACCCGAAGCATTACAATCTCTACTAGAAGAAGTGGCAAATGGTAGAGTTAGCCCAGATGTGGCAATGGAAAAACTCAAGCATTTTGCTTTTGAATCAGTGGGCGATTTTGCCAGAATCGATCATCATCGACAACTGCGAACTGGCTTTCCCGAAGTGATATGGGGACCCGGTAAAACACCCGATCAAATTGCCCATATTTTCCAGGCAATGCAACAACAAAATCCAGTAGTAATGGCAACTAGAATTACTCCCGAAGTTTACGCCGAAATACAGGAAAAAATTCCTCATCTTTACTACTACCCAAATGCCCGAATTTGCGCCACCGTTCCTGCTGCTTTAGAACCCCAATATTCCGGGACAATTGGCATTCTTTCTGCCGGAACAGCTGACTTGCCAGTAGCGGAAGAAGCCGCAGTTACCGCCGAACTTTGCGGTTTTCAGGTACAGCGTCTCTGGGATGTGGGAGTCGCAGGAATTCACCGTTTGCTGAGTAACCGTCACGTCATCGCCCAATCCAATGTTTTAATTGTGGTAGCGGGAATGGAAGGCGCTTTGCCTAGCGTGGTGGCGGGTTTGGCTGATTGTCCCGTGATTGCGGTTCCCACCAGCGTCGGTTATGGCGCAAGTTTTGGCGGTCTTGCCCCACTATTGACAATGTTGAATTCTTGTGCTGCGGGAGTAGGTGTGGTGAACATTGATAATGGTTTTGGCGCAGCAATTTTGGCAGGACAAATTCTCAGGACGGCGCGTAAGATTAGTTTAATGGCTGAGTGACTGGGGACTGGGGACTGGAGATGACAGGCAAGATGCCTGTCCTACGGGATTAGGAAAAAACTTCTCGATTTTTTATCTCTGTTTCCTCTGCATCTTAAGCGGTTCAAAAAAAATCGGTTCTCTCTTACTTATGGTGATAAGTAAACTTGATTAATTTGTACAATGCTTAATTTACAAGAAATCCCAGTCCCGTAGGACAGGCATCTTGCCTGTCATCCCCTGTACCCAGTCCCTAAAACCAGGGTTTTTCATCACAAGTACAAAAAAGCCATATATGCGAAATTCCGCTAATAATTTTCTGGTTTTGCGGGTTGCTTTAATTGTATTGATTGTTAGTTGTTTGGAGTTGATTTTTCGCAAGTTTAAATGTAATTTAGGAGAATTTTTCGGTTTATTTTGGGTTAATTTTTTATTTTTATTGGTTTTATTTTATTGGCCTCCCTACTTGGCAAGAAAGTTCAATGGGAATTTAAGCAACTCATTAGCTGCTCGGTTTAGTTTGTTTTTTAATGTTTTGTTTAAAATTGCTTTTTATATGTTATTCATGGCTATTTTCATGGTTTTTATTTTAAGTTATTTACAGCAAGGCGTTAGCGATTACTTATTGTTTGTCCCGTTACTGATTATCTGGCCTATTTATGCTTATTTAGAGTTAAAGCAACATTTTATAAAATGTACATTACCCTTGGTAATTAGCGTATTTACCCTGGTAGTAATTCAATTCTTGAATGTATCAAATCCGAGTTTGGCAACTTTTGATGAGTATTTTCCGGCATTTGCGGAAGTAGCTGCTATGGTACAAAGGGGAGAATTGCCAGCACAAACAAGTAATAATCAAATATCAGAAATTAAACTTCCTTGTAAATATCGTTATTTGATTGGTTGTCCAAATCGGAAAATAGTTGTGAAACAGCAAGGAAACGCGACAGAGATTTTCTTTTGCCAAGATCGATCGCGTTTCTCTCAAGGAATTACAGGTTTTGTTTATCGCTCAGATGGGTCGGATATATCTAATCAAAAGATTAGGAAACTTAAAGAAAATTGGTTCTGGCAAAACGTGAAATAAAAATTATCTGTGTTTATCTGTGGTAAAAAAACGCCAGATTCAAATTCACACAATAAATCAATTAAACAAACACAGATAACCATTTGGGATAAGCATAAGAATCTACCAAATTCAATTCTTGTTCGGGGAAAGTTTGGAATATTTTTTTTGCGACTGTTTCCAAATTGTCTTTTAATTTGTCGTCTGTTCCCGATGCTTCAAAACCTAAAGTCCACCAATGATTATCATTAATAATTATTTTGGTAAGTTCTACATTACAACCTTCTTGAGAAGTTTGATCTGTTGAAGTTGGAGTTAAGCTATAATCATTAGCAACTAAATAGCGAATTTGCGATCGCACTTTCTCCACCTTCACCCATTGTCCTTTAGCAATCACATCTGGAGTAATTAAACTCTCTATTTTCCCATCTTCACAAGTAGATTTAAGCCATTTTTCCGCTGCACCAATTACATTATTTCTTAACTGCCAAATTCCTAATTCTGTGACTCGCAACTTAGTTTCTAATCGCTGTTGACGGAGTTTAACCCCCAAAAATTCACATCCAGGTATTAGTAAATACCAGTCTTCTCGCTCTTCTAAATTTTGACAATTTTCCCTAAGTACATCCGCAATAAACCAATTTTCAATTGCTGGGGGTGTTGTCCCTTGATAAAACCATCTAATTTCGCTAGTAGTCAGCATTACCAGTTCTCCGAAAATTCTTAGTTCCAAAAAAGTGTCCCATAAATGAGAAAATATAATCGCTTAGAAAACTACAATACTGGCAAAAGGAATGTAACAAATGCTAAAACGAATTGTATCGCTACTATTAATTGTTCTGACTGTCACCTTGAGTGGTTGTGTTTCCGCTACAGGCGGGTTGAAAAGCTATATTGATACCAGCGACGGATACCAGTTCTTATATCCTAATGGTTGGATTCCGGTGCAAGTATCAAGTGGCCCTGATGTGGTGTTTCATGATTTAATTGAGGACACAGAAAATGTAAGTGTGGTAATTAGTCAAGTTACATCAGGTAAAACTCTTCAAGAATTGGGAAGTCCTGGTGAGGTAGGATACAAATTATCCAAAAGTGCGATCGCACCAGATGGATCGGGACGAGAAGCAGAATTAGTTAATGCAGAAGCAAGAGAAGGTAGCGGAAAAACTTATTACCTTTTAGAATATGCCGTGAAATTGCCCAATCAAGAACGACATAATCTCGCTAGTGTAGTTATTAGTCACGGTAAACTTTACACTTTTAATGCTTCAACTACAGAAAAGCGATGGAAAAGTGTAAAAAATCAGTTCCAGCAAGTTGTTGATTCATTCCAAGTTTATTAAATTAGTTATTGGTCATTTGTCATTGGTCATTCGTAATTGGGTATAACCAAGAACAAATGTGGCAATTTGCCAAAAACCCGTAATCGAAGATTATGCCAATTGCAAATGACAGATGACAGATGACAAATCACAAATGACTAGTAACAAAATGCCTAAATTTATTTTAGCTTCAGCTTCTCCAGCGCGGCTTCGCCTGTTACAAAATGTGGGAATTGAACCAATTGTTTTGCCTAGTGATTTTGATGAATCGCTGGTGAATATTAGCGATCCTAAAGAATTAGTTAAAACTTTGGCGTTGCGAAAGGGGGAAACAGTAGCGGCGCAACAAACAGAGGCATTAGTATTAGGTTGTGATTCAGTTTTGGCAATAGAAGGGGAAATTTACGGAAAACCAGCTGATGCAGCTGAAGCGATCGCTCGTTGGCAACAAATGCGCTCTAAAGTTGGCGAATTGTTAACAGGTCATGCTTTAATCGACTTACAACAGGGGAAAACTTTAGTACATTGTCAAGTGACAGAGGTTTATTTTGCTAACGTTAGCGATCGGCAAATTGCCGCTTATGTCGCCACTGGCGAACCCCTCAAATGCGCGGGATGCTTTGCATTAGAAGGTAAAGGAGGTCTTTTCGTCGAAAAAATCTCCGGTTGTCACAGTAACGTTATCGGACTCAGCCTACCCTTGCTACGTCAGATGTTAGATGAACTCGGATACGATGTCACCGACTTTTGGGGCTTTTAGTCAAGTAAATTGTTAAAAATAGTTAAATCTAAAAATGGGTTTATTGGGAGATATTTGGGAATACTAGTCGTAGATGGAATAGAACTAAGGTGAAAATTGTAGTGATATTACTTTTGTAACTTTTAGAGATTCCAGCCATTAAACCTTTTTCACCTTAGTAATATTCTTGCTCAAGTTCTTCCTTTCTATCCCTGGTTTCAGGCTATGACTGAACTCAACTCTCAAACAACTCACCTTGCTGAATCCAATACTGCTAAAAGTATGCTGGAAAAATTACCCCCACCTGCCAGAGAATGGGCTGAAAGTCTACCTTGGGAACAGCGCCGTTATGTCTTGTCTTTATGTCATTTATTATGTGCTGCGTCTCCAGAAGTACAAGCTGACTTTTTAGACGATTACACTGCTGATGGTTTAGTTGCTCGAATGCTACAAGATCGAGACGCGCAACAGCAATTAGAAAGCTACTTGCGGAGATTTTACATTAATACGGAAATTAATCAGGCACTTTTAAAAAGTTATGTCCGGCAATCATTTATTCATTCCTCTCAAGATTTACGTCGCAAGCCTGATTTATATTTGGAATCAGCCTTACGTTTAGTTCTAAGTAATAAAGAAAGAAACAGCGTTTTCAACTACATTTTGGGTTTCGAGTTATTGAAAATGATTTACAAAATGAGTTGGGCACAACATGAAAGATTAACAGCTTTACAAAAATCTCCGGCAACTTTTGTTAAATATATCATTAAACCTATTCAGAAATCTCATAGATTGAATGGCATAATTGTCCCCAAACACGAAAAAGTTTTTTTTGAAAAACATGATTACTTTGTGCAAGTACCTAATATTCCCGAAAAGAAACTAATTGATTTAGTTATGTTTACTTTTTCTACCGAAATAGTAAGTGATTTTGGGTTTTCTATAATTCGCCATCCTCATTCTTTGATGTTTGATTATGAGTACATTTTTCAATTAGAAAAGGAAGGGATTTTTACCCAAGATTTTTCTCATGATTTGGGGATGAATATGGAGTAGTCATTGGTAAAGACAAATTAGGGTTAATAGAATTATAGTTATTCAACACCAAATTTTGTTGGGGATTGAATTCAACTCAACCCCATTTACGGTAGCATCGGGCTGTGGTGTAATAAGGGTGAAAATTTTCTAAGAATTTACTTTGAATTGTCTTGAAGAAAGTTTCCACTATTTCCGGGTCATCCAAATGAAAAGGGTACTCTTGATTAAAACCTTTAAAGAAATACCAGTTGAGAATAGTTTTACCTTCTGGTTGTAAGGCTTGATGAAACTTTAGCAACTGCTCGCAGGGATCTGGTAAATGTTCTAAAACATCAAAGGACATTATTGTATCAAAATACTCTTCTGAGGGCATATCTAAACAAAAAGTGATTTTTTCACTCAACCCCATCTGGTTTACTCGATAATGAACAAAATCACGATTAATAGGATTAATATCACAATATATCACTTGTTCAACTTGCGGGCAAAGGGCAGCACAAATTGTATGAGTTCCAATCCCACCACCAAAATCTAACACCCGACCTTCAGCATAATCTGCAATCAACATCAAGGTATTTTCAATATTTTCATGGCATTCTAAATGCCATGCTCCCAATTCAAATAAATAAACTTCTCCTACGCGATCGCGATAAAAAGCAGTTGCCGCTTCCCAATCAAAATCTTTGTGGCCTAACTCTGCCATTTCTCGCTTACCCGCAGCTAATTTTTTATTTAGTGTTTCTGAATCTAAATGCAAAAACTCTTGGAGATGCTGTCTTAAGTTAAATGAATTTTCCGCATAACCGCTTAAGTAACTTGGGAGTGAAAGTTTAGCCATTTGATATCTTCTGATGAACAGTCCGTACTTTTAAATGATACCAAGTTTTGTTTAAACTACCAGTTAAAAAATTTTTTTATATTTTTTCGTGTGTTGATACCCATGCTAGCCTATAAAAACAACAACTCCATATTTGGCTTGATTTTTCAACCATAAAATAGCATAATTATTTGGTAGCGATGCTATTTTTGCTGGAAAAATACGTTAAGCAGGTTGCAAAATGAGTCCGATAGAATTTGACCTAATTCCCGAAATATCTATTATTCTTTGTACTTACAATCGAGAACAACACTTGGATAATAGCATTAAGAGTGTTATCAATCAAACCTTTAAGGATTGGGAACTGGTAGTGGTTGATGATGGGAGCCAAGATAATACTTTTGAAATTGTCAATACTTACCTACAGAACTTCCGCAATATTCGTTATTTGAAGCATCAAAACAGAAAACTAGCTTACTCTAAGAATGTGGGAATTCAAGCATCATTCGGCAAATATATTACATTTATTGACAGCGACGATATGTATAAACCGGAGCATTTACATTCACGAATTGAATATATGAAAGCTCATCCTGAAGTTAACTTAATTCAAGGTGGTTTTGAAGTCCAAGGAGATATATGGGTTGCAGATTATTATCGACCTGGGGAAAAAATTAGCGTGTATGAATGTGTTCTAGGACCGACTTTTTTTGGGAAAAGACAAGTATTCTTTGAATTAAAAGGATTTTGTAATATTGCATACGGAGAGGATACAGATTTTTGGGAGCGAGCCGAAAAAATATTTAAAACGCAAAAATTAACCGAACCACAAACATATATCTATATCAGATCGGAAAATAGTATTACGGCTAATCAATTAGCTACTAAAGTGTAGGGAGTTTGGCATGAAATTTTTCAATTTCCCATCCCTAATCGTTATTTTGTTTTGCCTGTGCTTGCTGAATTTATCTGGTTGTCAGGCAACAGAAAAAAATCGCGATCGCGTAATTCATTTAACTTTGTGGCAAGAAATTAATCCACCACCAAATCGGGAAGTATTTCAAAAATTGGTTAATAAATTTAATCAAACTCATCCTGATATTCAGGTTGAATCAATTTTCACGCCTCAACAATTACCAAAAATATTAACAGCATTTGTCGGTAATGCTCTGCCAGATATTCTGGCTTTTTATCCTCAAGTTACAGGTCAGTTAGTAGAAATGGGAGCAATTCGACCGTTAGAAGATTGGCTAGATAAATTACCAATTAAGTCAGAAATTTTCCCAAATTTACTTGATGAAATGCGGCTAGACGGACATCTTTGGTCGGTGCCATACTATAGTGGTAATATTGGCATTTTTTACCGACCAAAACTGTTTGCCGCAGCAGGTATTACTGAGACACCTAAAACTTGGGAAGAGTTGCGACAAGTTGCCAAAAAACTAACTGTCGATCGCAATGGTGACAATCGCCCCGAACAGTATGGAATGTTATTACCATTAGGTAAGGGAGAATGGACAGTTTTTACTTGGTTTCCTTTTTTGCTGAGTGCCAAAGGAGAAATATTAGAAAATAATCGTCCTGATTTGACTAATCCAGGAGCGATCGCAGCCTTAGAGTTTTGGCACAATTTACTCAAAGATGGATCGGCTACACTTTCTCTTCCAGAACGCGGTTATGAAGAAGATAATTTTATCAACGGGCGTGTGGCAATGCAATTAACTGGGCCTTGGACATATATCATGAAAAGTAAAGTTGATTATGATGTATTTCCCATACCCGCTTATAAAACCAGAGCTACAGTCGCAGGCAACGGAAACTTATATGTCATGAAAACTACGCCCGAAAGAGAGCAAGCGGCGCTGAAGTTTTTAGAATATGTTTTAAGTGAACAATTTCAAACTGAATTTAGTATCGGAACTGGTTTTTTGCCAGTAAACATCAAATCTGCTCAAAGTGAAGCTTATCAGAAATATCTCGTCCAAAAACCTGTGTTAAAAGTGTTTTTAGAACAAATGAAATGGACGGGAAAAAGACCAATTATTGCTGGATATAGCCGTCTCTCAGACAGTCTTGGTCGAGCTATTGAAGCAGTATTGTTAGGTGAGGCTCCGAAAAAAGCCTTACAAAAAGCCCAAGATCGGATAAAAGTAATTTGGGATAGCTACTAAATCTATAATCTATTAGCCCATGACTTGAGTCGCAGGGGCGACAATAATTAACACTTTTCCCACATCCTCTGAACTGTTCCCTGCGATTCTTTAATTATTTGGGCTACCAACCCAAGCCGAGACAAGCTAACGAAATATTTCTTTCCTGTTCTCTGTTCCTTGTTCCCTTCCCTCTGCAAAATGTTGCGCTATTGACTGATAGCCGTTATTTGCGGACAAAACTGGCTTTCCCGTAGATATTGCCTGTTCGATAATGTCCACAGCACGAGTGAATCCGCCTGCTTTGCGAATTGCTTCTTGTAGCCTGAGTGCATTCTTTTTGTAACTTTCTTCCGTGAGAACTCGCTGTATTGCAGTTCGCAATCGGGGAACATTCAAACGAGATAGAGAGACAACCTCACCCGTACCCGTCCAAATCAAACGCGCCCCCACGCCTGGTTGATCGTAAGTATTGGGAATCGCCACCAGTGGCACCCCATAACTTAGGGCTTCTAAAACGGTGTTAGCGCCTCCATGAGTAATAACGAGCGCGGCTTTTTTGAGCAATTCTAATTGAGGGGCATAGCCGACGACTATCGGCGAACCGGGCAACTGTGGAAGGGACTCTGGTCTAATTCCGCCCCCCAGAGAAATCACTAACTGGACATCTAATCCGGCGCACGCCTCTGCCACACACTGAAAAACGCTGGTTTGACGATTTTGCAAAGTGCCCATAGAAGCATAAATCAGCGGTTTTCCAGTTAATTTTTCAAAGGGAAAAGGTACGGGTTCCTGACTTAATGGGTTCATATAAGGGCCTGTGAAATGGAGGCACTCGGGCAACTCAGTACGAGGGAATTCAAACTCAGCTGGCTGCTGGCTCAACTGCGCCAGTTTTGAGTAGGAATCCCTGAAGCCAGAGAGTGAAGGCAACCGCCATTTTTCCCGATATTCCCTCACCAGATTGAGAATGGGTTGCTCGCTGGATTTAATCAGCGCGTAACCCATTCGGTTACGTAGAGGTGCCCACCAAGCTGGGTTATAGTTCCAAGGGGTGAAAACGGGGGGAACGCCATCTTCCTCGGTTTCGATCAAAGCGCTGTATACCGTAATGAAAGGAATATCTAGAAATTCCGCAACCGATCCGCTTCCGTATGTAACGTAGTCTACCAACAAGGCTTCCACACCTTCTTCCCGAATCGCTGCCGGACCATCCCTGAGTAAAATCGCTACATCTTCTTTAGCCAGACTTAAGCTATACCGCATTGCGGCTAACCCGCTTAATTGGGCGATCTGGGCGTGCTTTTGGACTGTGTTCTCTTTGGTAATGTCCGATTCTCCGATCGCGCGAAAGTTTACGCCCGATGCAAGTGCCTGGGCGCGAGCATAAGGCACTCCAAATAAAGTGACCTGATGACCGCGCCGTTTCAGTTCCCACCCTAATGTGGTGATTGTATTAATGTGAGAAGAAGCCGCTGGAGAAATTAAGCCAAAATGTGTCATGGCAGTAATAAATTATACAATTAAGCGTATTTATTGCGACAGTAATTTATTATAAAGTGAAGAGTCAGGTTGGCAATGATAAATTATTGAATGGAAACTGAAAATATTCCTTGCCAGTAGAATGAAAGAGTTTGCGATCGCAAATATAGAACCAAGGCGATCGCAAACTCTTTATGTAATTTTTTGATTTCAGCGTTTGGGTAAGAACGAGAAACCGGATTTCTTGGGCTATGATGCGTAATCCTAGAAATCCGGTTTTTTACCTTTGTGCAAGATCTGAATATGTCATACCAATTCTCTATGAAGATGCGCTTAATTCACCCCACCCCAAACCCCTCCCCGTAGACGGGGAGGGGCAATGATTAAGCGCAATTTTACAGAGAATTGGTATCAAAACCATTCTTCGTGAATTTTTACTCCCCGACTTACCATTGTTTGTTCAAATAAATCGGTGGGAAGTGCTTGTTCTACAGCCCAAACTCCGGGTTTTTTCAGTTTTCCATCTAAGATTAATTCGGCTATACTACCTGTTCCATAACCTGCGGATATTGCGGTATTTTCGTGGACTAAAGTAGAACAATAATTTACGGTTTTGCCGTCTTTTTCTCCTGTTACTAGGGAACGAATTGCGACACCGATACCGCTAAAGCGATCGCTAAAGTTAGTCATTTTAAAACTAACATTTGCCAAAAATTCAATTACGTTGCGATTTTGAATCCAACTATTCGGCCAAGTTTTCGCTACCCACCAAGTCAGATAATTGTAAAAGTCGGGTACAGAACCGAATTTTGTAATTACAGTTTGGACTGGGAATGTATCAGGAAGGGTAAAGGTTTCTGGCATATCGTACCAGTAAACTCCTGTGCGTCCGTAGGGTGCAGGGAATTCTACAGTTTCTCGATCGCTATATGGTTTTAACTTTTGCCATTTCCCATCTATCCAGGCAACAAACGGATTTTGCAAACCTAAAAAAGTGGTTCGCATTACGGTAATTCCTGCGCCACCAGATCCCGAAACTACGTAACTTAAATGGATCTTTTCTGCTTTGTCCAGTTTTTCTACACCTTGGCGCACCATGCTATTAGAAATACCAGGGAAAATTCCGGTATTTACAATAGCAGTTATTCCCGCTGCTTCTGCTGCCGATTTATATTCTAATGCTTTACTGGTGAACGATCGATGATCGCTGACATCCAAATAATCAGCACCTTCTTCAATACAAGTTTTCAAAACATTAGCATCGCGGTAATGAAATGGCCCTGCACAATGAATGACAATTTTGCTAGACTTAATTGCCTCTCTTAATTTCTCTTTTTCTGCTAAATTTAAAGCCAAAAATTTGACTCTGTTTCCCAAATTTTCGGCAACTTTATTTCCTGTTTCCGCATCTCTGCCAGTAATTGTAATATCTGTTTCTGTGTGGTTGACTAAATCTGTTGCCACACTGCTACCAATTCTCCCACTTCCTCCAATAATTAAAATTTTTTCATTCATGTCAAAAGCTACTCTTTTTTAACTGCAATTGAAAAATGATAGGAGTTCCAAATTGTTCATAAATTAGTATTTTCTTCGGAACTCCTACAAAATTAGAAGGTCTTGAAAATCGATTTTGCGGTTGACTTCAGTGAATTTGCTGCATCACTTAAAGTTTGGGCAAAGGGTTGTTGAGAATGCAAGAAAACGCGAGCGCAATTTCTTCCTGGCATTCCCGAAATTGAACCACCGGGATGAGTCCCCGCACCACTCATAAATAGTCCTTCAATTGGTGTTTTGTAGTTAGCTATTTCTGGTAAAGGGCGGAAAAACACCATTTGATCTAGCGTCATATCGATGTGGTAATAATTACCTTTATATGCGCCCAAACGTTCGCCTAATTCTGCCGGACTTTCGACGCGACGGGCGAAAGTTGCTGTCTTTACATTGGGGGCGTATTCTGCTAGTTTATCGATGACGCGATCGGCAACTTGATTTTTCAATTCATCCGTCCAACCAGTACCATTTAAACCAGTTCCTTCCGCACCAAAAACATTATAAGGTGCAAAGAATTCAATCCAAACAGTATGTTTTCCATCGGGTGCCATCGAAGGATCTAACATTGTTGGTTGTACCACATACATCGAGGGATTTTCTAAAGGAATTTTACCAACAGAAGGGTCACTGTGAGCAATTTCTACCTGTCTAACTGTATCAGCAATTAACACTGAACCAATTAAATATTCATCTTTGTGATTATGATGCACAAAGCGTAAAGGTTCATCCATTGCCAAGTCAATTTTTAGGATAGTTTCATTGTTATTTACAATGCGACGTTCTAAACGTTCCCGCAAATCTGGATCGGCAGCATCTACATCACTTTCATCCATTAATTGCAAGAACACTCGCCTTGCATCAATGTTAGAAATTACCCCTTTATTTGCTCGATATTCTGTGCCACCAGCGACTCGCACCCCAACAGCTTGACCATTATTAATCAAAATTCTTTCTACTTTTTGATCGGTGAGAATTTTGCCACCCAAACTAGTAACTAAATTCACCAAAGCTTTGACTAAAGCACCAGTACCACCTTTGGGTCTAGCCATACCTGGATTATGACGCATTGCCATCATAATTGCGCCAATGCCAAGAGTTTTTTGCGAAGGAGGCGCACCCAATTCGGATGCTAACCTTGCCAAAGGTGCTTTAATAAATTCTTCATCAAACCATTCGTTGAGTAGATCCTCAGCACTGGTGAGCATGGTACGCACAAAATCCAGGGTTTTGTTAGTAGAACCAATGACTGAAATTAAATCTTTTATCTTTTTCAGATCGTAGTTACCAATAATATCAACTACTGATTTTGGCGGTGCATTAAACATCGGAATCATCGCCCCGATCGCTCGTTGCCAATAGTTAGTAAATTCGGCATATTTTTTGGCATCTCGTTCATTAAAACGGGCAATTTCCGCGCAAGTTTTTTCTAAAGAACGGTGTGCTAAAAAGTATTTACCATCGGGATGCGGGCAAAATACTACTGGGTCGCAAAATAGATATTCTAATCCGTATTTTTCCAGTTCTAATTCTTCAATTACTGGCCCTAAATGAATAAATTCATGGTCGATCGCACAGAGGTTAAATTTGAAACCTGGTGCTTTGTCTGGGATGACTTCTTCTGTAGTTGCTGCACCTCCAGGGACCGATCGCTTTTCTAGTAATAAAACGCTGTATCCTGCTTTTAAGAGATAGGCAGCACAAACCAACCCATTGTGACCTGCGCCAATAATTACTACATCATAATTTTCCATCTATCTAACTCCGAGTAGTATTGTATTTTCTTAATTATAAGAAAATAAATAAATGTAAAAAATCTGTCTAATTACAGAAGTTTTTGCTATATCGACCGCACTAATTAAATGAAAAATAGACAGAAAAGAAGAAAAGATTTAAGTTTCTATTTTCCCTCTTTTTTGTCCCGTTGTTAATTATTTTTTGTTAATTTACGCAAATTCAAGCAGTCCTAATTCGTCGATACTTAGCTTCCACGAATGTATAAATACCATAAGCTAATAAGCCGATCGCCACAAGCCCCAAAATCCAAGGGCCATAAGGTTGTCCTGCTAACGCTGCTAATGCACCACCAAAACCTCTAGCTTCATTAGGATTAGACAAACGCGCCGCTTGAATTAAGAAAAAGCCGATCGCAATAAAAACCACACCCCTAGCAGCATAACCCAATCTGCCTAAACGAGTTGCCCAATTTCTTTCATTCTGAGCCATTTCTTGCCATTTTAAATATTCCCGAAACTTGGCTTTGTAAGCTTTATACATTTCATAAAATCCCATACCAATTATGAACGCCCCAGCAATTCCTACTAACCATTGACCAAAAGGTTGAGCCAAGAAACGCCCCGTCCAATCTTGGGTCGCATCGCCACCAGTAGTACCACCATAACCTAATGCTAATTTAGCCGCAGTAAACGCCAAACTTGCATAAATTACACCACTAACAAAGCTACCTAAACGCCCACCGATACCTTGATTTTCTGGGTTAAAAAATGCTTCAAGAAATCGCCAAAGTGTATATCCAATAAAACCAATACACACCAAAGCTAACAAAAATTGACCAAAAGGTTGAGTGACAATTGTTTCCAAAGCACCTGCGGTGTCAGTAGTTCTACCGCCCGCGCCAAAAGCTGCTTGTGCTGCTAAAAACCCGACTATAGAGTAAACTATTCCTTTGGAAACTAAGCCGAGTCTAGCGAGTTTTTCTACCCAAGGATCGGCAGCTACTTGTCTAGCTTGTTGTTCTAAATTTCTGGTATTTTGTTTCATAATAATTCCTTGTGTGTAATGGTGGGTTAGTAAAAACTTAAATAAAATTTTTACAAGCCAAAAGTAATTTTTTACTTCTGGCTTTTGCTTTCTCAGGTTAAGAGGAAGGGAAATCTCTAATATAAGCTTCAGCTTCTACAATCAGATTTCCTGGTTGCACATCCAAGTTTTTCAAGCGTAGAGACATTCCTTTGAGTTCAAAGTTAGAGAAGTCTAATAATTCGCTAGACTTGTCTAACAAAGCTTCCGTTAGTTCAGGCGAAATTTCTTGACCGTCCTTGTATTCCACCTGTTCTAAAGAAATGCGATTTCCACCTGATGCTATTTCTGGAACAGCAGTAAAAGCGGTTTTCTTGGTTTCTCCTGTTTCCCGTAAATAAAAAGTAGCATCTAGGCTAAATTTATCACGATCGGGGAGACTGAATTCTACTTTTTGAGTATCTACAGTCACTGGTTGACCTTGCACATTTACTTCCATGTTTTGCAATTTTTCTCGCAGAAAATCGGAATTAAATGCGCGATCGATATCTTGTTCTGTTAAAACAACTTTCGTTTCTGCTTGCGTAGGATGAGAAAGTTCGATTTTGCCAAAAGCTGCACTCAGAGGATTAATTGCAATATTGCCAACTTGCATTTGCAATTTCTCGGTTCGCAACTCTTCTTGCATCACCAAACCTTTGCCTTCGATCGAAACAGATTCTAATTCTCCTTGCATTAACTGAATTGGATTAGTGCGGATATCTACATTCAATTCCTCAACTTCATCCAACTGACTTGATAAACCCATTTCGGCGGCTTTACTAAGTGCTTGTTCCCCTAACCCTGGTTGATCTACTGACATTTTGAATCATTAAATGTGGCATTACTAACCTACAATTTAGTTTGCCATCTTTAAAAATTGTATCTGCATCGCGACAGACATTTATTTGGATTTACCCACCGATAAAAATCAGCAAATTTATTTATGCCTTATGAGGGAAGTTCTGTAATTTTAGCTGTGCTATGAATGGTCAATCTGCCTTTTTCCAATTGCATTTTTTGCACCCTAACTGCTGTGCCATTGATGAGAAAATATGGGGAAAATACCAGTTCTTTCAACTTCTGCATTAAAGCTACAGCAAATTGTAGAGAAATGCCTGGTGCAGGAGTGCATTGAAAAGACTCAACAAATAAAGGTTCAAAAATAGTACCAGGGTGAATTACAGCTTGGAAATTTAGCGATCGCTTATTTTCTCCTTCATGCAATATTGTGCTACCGTTAAAGGCGATGCTATTAACATCCGGTAACTGAATGCCCATTTTTTGCATTTCTAAAGTGACAATTTGCCCATCCATATTTAACTCAAAAGGTTGCATCTGTCTACGGACATAATCTGAATTTAAAGCCCGATTAATATCTACTTCTGAAAGTACTATTCGGGCAGAGGCATCAGTTGGTTGAGAAAGTTCAACTTCCCCAAAAAGCACACTTAAAGGATTAATAGCAATGCGATTTGTCTGGATTTCCATCTCTTGCAAACGGACATCCTTTTCCACCACTAAACCTTGACCAGAAACGGAAACAGAATGTGCTTTTCCTTGGACTATATCAGCTAGATTAGTACGCACATCTACATCAATATTTTCTGCGGAATCTAGCTGATTAGATAACCCCATTTCTATTGCTGCTGAGATTACTTTTTCTTCTAGATTAGGTTGATTTTCTTGACACATCTGTAGTTCTCCTAGTAGCCTATACTTTTTTAATTTATGGCTTCAACTAGGATAATTAATCTATATTTAGTCAGAATAAACTTAATATTTTTAATTTATTGCTTAATAATTTTATTCAGAGCGAATGAATAGAAATTACTTTAATGCTTTGAGTGCGATGAATCGACTTTTCTGGTTTTTCATTAGTAATAATTTCGTTATTTAATACTACATTTTGAAGTGTGGAATGTGGGCTAAGATGTAGTGTGGCGTGTGAGTTCCACCACGACTTGAACTAACCGATCGATATCAAGGGGTTTGGTTAGATGCCGTTGATAACCGTTGTTAATCGCTTGCTGGCGATCCTCTTCTCTAGCGTATGCTGTGAGGGCGATCGCCAAAACCTGTCCACCTTTTTCAGGTGGTAACGATCGAATCTGTTGCATGAGCATATAACCATCCACCTCTGGCATCCCAATGTCGCTAATTAACAAATCGGGTTGAAACCATTCTAAATTGGCCAGTACATCAGTAGCGGAGGTACCCGTCAAAACCTCTGCCCCATATTGAGTGAGGAGTGCAGTTAACATTTCACGCGCATCTAGTTCATCATCGACTGCCAAGATTCGTATGCCTGTCAAGTCTAGTTCATCTGTGGATGCTACCTTAGACGGAGGCTGCTCTGATTCAGCATCGAGCAATGGTAATTGAACAATAAATGTTGCGCCCTGTCCTTCACCTGGGCTATCTGCACAGATCGTACCTCCATGAGCCTCAACTAAATAACGCACGATCGCCAACCCCAATCCTAATCCGCCAAACTGACGAGTTGTTGAAGCATCTTCTTGCCGGAATGACTCAAAAATATGAGGCAGAAAATCGGGGTTGATGCCTTTACCCGTGTCGCTAACGGTTATTTTTGCCTGGTTCCCATCCCGCTCTAGGCGAACCTCAACCTGACCCTTAGCGGGAGTAAATTTGATGGCATTAGACAACAGGTTCCAAACAATTTGCTGAAGTCGGGCCCAATCCCCTGATACTCGACCAATTTGAGGCAGCACAGCATAGAGGGTAATTTCTTTGGCAACTGCTGCTGTCCTCACCGTGTCGATCGCCTGCTCGATCGCAAATGCCAGATCGACCGGAACCACATTCATACTCAGCTTACCGCGCAGGATCTTAGCGACATCCAGAAGGTCATCAATCAACTGGGTCTGGAGTTTGACATTGCGTTCAATGGTAGCTAATGCTTCATTCGTTTTGGTGGTGTCGAATTTACGGCGTTGCATCAGCTTTGTCCAGCCCAAAATTGGGTTGAGGGGCGATCGCAACTCGTGGGAAAGAACGGCTAAAAACTCATCCTTGATGCGGTTAGCTCGTTCAGCAGATTCCCGTGCCGCTTGCTCTTGCTCAAGCAGACGATCGCGTTCCATTTCAGACTGTTTGCGCTCGGTAATATCCCGGGAGATTGCCAAGAGTTGGATGACCTGTCCTTCCGTATTGAAAATGGGAGTCACGACCACATCCCACCATTTTGGTGTGCTTTTTGCAGTGGGGCAAAAGCCCTGAAAGCGAGTCGCTTCTCCAGTCTTGGCGGTACTAATAGCAGCCTCTATCGTCTCGCGCATCTCTTCTTGCCATAAATCAGCCCAATCGACATTGATGTAGGGACAAAGATCGTCAATCTCCATCATGCACAAACCGCCTGGATTCATGTATAGCAATTGTCCGTTTAGATTGAACAGTTTGATGCAATCGCTACTGCTTTCCAATATGCGGCGGTTAAATGCCTCACTTTGTCGCAATGCGTCCTCTGCCAGTTTGCGATCGGTAATGTCTAAATTGATGCCGCTTAATCGAATCGGCTCCCCCTGTTCATCAACGATCAGGCGACCCAATGCTTGGAGCCAGCGAATCCCCTTTTGTGGGTGAACAATGCGAAATTCCACCCGATATTCGGCTTGCTTTTCCTCAACGATCCGCAGAGTTTCAGCGTTTACCCGTTCTCGATCGTCTGAGTGCAATGTCTTAGTCCAATCCTCGTACTGGAGTAATGGAGTTGGAGTCAGCCCGTACAGGTCAAAGTTCTCAGATGACCAAACAACTTTGTTCGTTGAAATCTCCCAATCCCAGGAGCCAGCTTGCGCCCCCGTCAGTGCCAAGCGCAGCAGTTGTTCATTCTGACGCAATGCCGCTTCGGTTTTTCTGCGCTCGGTGATGTCTTCAGCAATTCCGGTAAACCGATACAGCACTCCCGCTTCATCTCGCAGGGGAAAACAGCGGTCATGAACCCAACGAACATGACCATTAGGGAGGATAATTCGATACTCTTCGTCGAACAGCCCCGCAGCAGCTTTGTCTTGAAATGCCCTGCCTACCGACTCTCGATCGTCTGGATGAATGTAGTCAATCCAGGCTTGTTGGCTCTCATACAATTCCTGCGGATTTAAGTCCCAAAGCCGCTCATAAGCAGGACTGACATAGCTGACCCGATTCTCCATCACCTCTTTCATCCAGAACACAACATCAATGTTTTCTGCCAACTGACGGAACCGGGATTCACTTTCTTGCAGGGCAGTTTCTGCTTGTTTACGATCGCTAATATCGGTCACAGTGCCGACATAACCAACCAAACGCCCCTCAACATCTCTTTGAGCGGTCGCTTGCCCAATCACCCACGAGACTCTGCCATCAGGGGTTTGAAATCGGTATTCAGATAGGAAAGGCAGATCTAATTTTGTGGCACGATACCACTCAGCAAAGATGCGATCGCGGTCGTCAGGATGGAGTGCTCTGACCCACCCTTTGCCTTGAGCGGCTTCAGGAGACAGTCCCGTCAGTTGGCACCAGCGAGCATTGGCATATAGACAATCGCCCTGTACATCCGTGCGAAAAATCCCGACTGGGGAAATTTGTGACAGGGTGGCATAGCGCTGTTCACTCTCTCGCAGCGCGATTTCTGCCTGCTTGCGTTCTGTGATGTCAATATCATTGCCAACCATCCGAACGGATTGCCCGTTCTGGTCGTAAAACACTTTGCCCTGGCTCAGTGCCCATCGAATAGTGCCGTTCGGGTAAACCACTCGAAATTCAGAGTTGTAGTCTTCTCCGGTGGCGATCGCCTGGTTGATAGCCGCCAGAACACGAGCGCGATCGTCCGGGTGCAGAAGCCTAGTAAACATTTCAAAAGAGCCGTCAAATGCTCCGGCTTCCAGCCCAAACATCGCCTCCAGGTTGTCTGACCATTGAATCTGTCCGGTTTTGATATTCCAATCCCAGGTACCCATGCGCGAAGCTTCCAATGCCGATCGCAGCCGTGCTTCGCTTTCTCGGAGTTCTGCCTCCACCCGGTTGCGTTCCGCCAGTTCTGTCTGAGATTGTTGATAAAGTTCTGCCTGACGTAAGGCAATGCCCATCTGGGTTGCCAGTTCTTTGAGCAAGTCAATTTCTAGAGATTGCCAAAAACGGGGAGTCGCACAGTGATGGGCAATCAGCAACCCCCAAAACTTCTCGTCGTGCAGAATGGGAACGACCAGATTGGCTTTGACTTCAAACCGAGCCAGCAATTCAATATGGCAGGGGTCAATATCGCTACTGTGGATGTCGGGGATCGCAGTGACCTGTCCCTGGCGATAGCGTTTGACATAATCTTCAGCAAATTCGGGATCGTGAGTAATGGAATCGGGGCGACTAAATCTGAGGTAGTTTTCCGCCAAGCAGGGATCATAAATTGTGGACGACAGGAGCGATCGCCACGCTGAGCCAACCGATTCTGCGACCACCGTACCATTGCCATCCGGTTGTAATTGAAACACCAGTACCCGATCGGTGTTGAGAAATTGCCGCACCTCAGTCACGGTGGTCTGGAGAATGCGATCGAGATCCAGGGATTGATGAATTTGCCGGGTAATGCGCCCGACTACGCGATCTCGTTCAATCCGCTGTTGCAATTCGGTACGGAGCTTTACCGTTTCAATGCCTCCATTGATCGCCTGGTGTAACTTCTCTGGGGTAATCTGCCCTTTAATCAGGTAATCTTGGGCACCAGCTTTCATGGCTTGGACAGCGATCGTCTCATTGCCCTGACCAGTCAGCACAATCACGGGTAAGCAGGGTTCTGGGGTAGGAGATGGCAGTTGAGCCAAAAACTCCAGTCCATCCAGATCGGGCAAGCCGTAGTCGAGCAACACCATATCGGGTTGCTGTTGCTCCCATAGCTCCAATCCTTGCCGTCCCACAGATGCTTCCCAAATGGTGTAGGAATAGTTCTGGTCTCGCTGCAAATAGCGTCGGTAGAGTTCGCGATCTTCAGGCGAATCATCCACAATCAGGATCGTGCGTGAAGGTTGCATCATGACTAATGCTCTAGATGGGAGGGCAGTGTTGTCACTTCAAACCAGTAGTCTACAATAGTCTGGATATCTCGTTTAAGTTGGGCAAAGTTGATTGGCTTCACAATGTAGCTGTTGACTCCATACTGAAGATATGACTCAGAAAATCTGATATTTTTGAAAAAGTAGTCCCGAAGTCTTAGTGTATATATTTTTCACCCCACATTCCACACTGCAAAAAATAGTATTGTAAAGTTTTTATGAGAATATAGTCATATTAAATACTACTTAAATCAAAAAGAATTTAAGTAAAAATACTCAATTAACTCCTTTAACAAAAAGTAGAAAAATCAGAGCTTATTTTACTGAATCTAGAATTGCCATGAGTTATGGGATGGAGTTTATGAGGAAGTTTGTTGTTGATAAGCAATATAAACTGCTTCCAAAAATATATCTGGGGTTAAACCTTCGGGTAAATCTTTTAAGTCAATAATATTTCTAATTTGTCTTGCTAAATGCAAACTTAGTTCGTTTTTTGCTTTGGTTGCCATGTCTTTGCGACGTTGTAAATATTCGCGTATAGTGGCAAAATCGTCAGGTAATAATAAAGATAAGTTAGCGATTTGTGGGAGTTCTGTGGCTAGTTCTTTGGCTTTTTCAGAGATGGGAAAATTGGTAGTTACAACTAGGTATTCTTCTTGAACTACTACTGTACCTGCTGCCATGTCTCCGAGTCGCTTTTCTTTGCGTCCTAGCATAATTAAAAACGCACCAATAAACATAATGTCGTCAATTGGACGCAGTAAAGATCTTAAGGTTGCTTGTTGAATTCCTATTCTTCTGCCATCGTCACGAATTACACGAATTTTGGTGTAACGTTTTCCGGGTGTTTGTCCTTGCCATAGCACTTCAAAAAATACGAAGTAAGCCATATAAATGCAGAAGTTGAGGAAGAACGCGATCGCAAATAGCCAAAGTCCTACATTCCTCACATTTCTAAAAGTGTCTGTAATAATTACAGTAAAAATTCCCCAAGCTACCCAAAAGACAATTAAGGTAAAACCCAAGGCAATATAATCCATCAACAATGCTAAAGCGCGATTTCCTATTCCGGCTAAAGTGAATTCTAGTTCTACGCTTTCTGGGGTTTGTAAAGTAATTCTGTTGAAAAATCGCATGGCAGATAGATAGTTTTGAGTTTTGAGTTATTTAGAAAGCTGACGCTTGGGGATTGATTGCTAAATTTCGCGACCGCGTAACCGTAAATCTAAACCTTCTCGACGACTACGCAGATCGTAATAAATTACTGCTTTGACAGCTTGCCAGAAAGGCATGATAATTGCCCCACCTAGTAAACTTAAAAGAAAAGAAATCAGCTGAATAGTTGTATAAGCTGAAGTACCTGGTTCCGTCTGAACTTGAAAAATTGATGGAATATATGCGGTAACTATTTGAATTGGTATTGTGACTAAGAAAGCGACAACAATAATGTATTGAATTCGACCGACGGCATCTTTGGTTAAATCCCAACTTCTATCAATGCTTTGACTCCCAGTAGTTGTGTTCTCTTCAACTGCTAAAGGTACCTCAGCAACAAACCATCTGGAATATAATCTAATAATGACTATTATGCCTACAATGAACACAGCCAAACCAGTAATTATTGCCACGAATATACCCGTTTGTGTTCCTAAAACAGCTAGGGGAAAAACTACCACTGCTATGAGAGCTAAATACCAGAGAATGTAAATTCCTAATAATCTTAATCCAACACCAAAACCTACACTTAGAAATGACCAGAGACGCGGTTTAATGTAATCGCGTGCAGCACTCTCTGTTTCAGGTTTATTAATTAATTCACAGAAAGCTAAACGTGCAATTAATCCATGAATGGCGCAGAATTTTGCCCAACCATATATCGGTATTAAAATCCATAAATAAGCTATTATAGATAGCTTGAGGTAAGTTTTTAAATTAGACCGATACATCACCAATCCGGCGCTGACGACGTTACCAACACTGAGGGGACGAATAGAACTTTGTGACATAAGTAAAAGTTTCCTAGCGACAGTACATAAGCTTTGAAGCTATCTTAAGTTACGCTAAACATAGTTTGGGGAAAAATTTATGAATATTCAACGTTGGATCGCCAGACGAGAACCAAACTGGAAACGTTTGGACACTTTATTAAAACAAGTTGAAAAAAAAGGACTCAAGTCACTAAAAGCTGATGAAATTAAAGAATTGGCAAGTTTGTATCGCTCCGTTTCCGCAGACTTGGCGCGATCGCGCACCCAAAAAATTAGTGACACTCTAACTCAAGATTTACAAATTCTTACTTCTAGAGCTTATAACCAAATTTACCAAGGTTCCCGTCGTCAAGAATGGGCGGCGGTTTGGGAATTTTATCGTTGGGGTTTTCCGGCAGTTGTCCAGCAAACAAAAGGTTATATTGCTGTGGCAACAACTATTTTTATAGTAGGTGCGATCGTTGCTTGGTGGTATGCGTGGCAAGACCCTACATTTCTGTCAATTATTGTCCCCGAACAATTAATTAGAATGGTGCGCGATGAAGGTAAATTGTGGATGGGTTCAATTATTGGCATTGAACCATTAGCTTCTAGCAGCATTATGATTAATAACATTTCCGTTTCTTTTGCTGCTGTTGCAGGTGGAATTACAGGCGGAATCTACACAACTTTTTTAATGTGGTACAACGGATTAATGATTGGTGGTGTTGCTACTTTGGTAGGACAAAATAATTTAGCTTATTCTTTTTGGGCGTTTGTATTTCCTCACGGTTCTTTAGAATTACCTGCAATTTTTTTTGCTGGTGGTGCAGGTTTATTAATCGCTAGAGCTATGTTTTTTCCTGGCAAATACAGTCGTGGTGACGCATTAAAATATTACGGTGGATTGGCATCACAATTAGTTTTTGGCATAGTGCCAATGTTAATTATTGCCGGAATAATTGAAGGTTTTTTATCTCCTAATCCCGCTATTCCCGCACCAATTAAATATTTTGTAGGAATCGCTCTTTTATCACTTTTAATTGTATATTGCAACCTAAAAAAGCCAGAAGGATTTATTGAAGGCAGAAGGCAGAAGGCTTTTTGAAGGCAGAAGGCAGAAGGCAGAAGGCAGAAGGCAGAAGGCAGAAGGTAAGAAAGGCAGAAGGTAAGAAAGGCAGAAGGCAGAAAGTAAAAATTCTCAAGAGTCTCCTTGTCCCCTTGTCTCCTTGTCCCCTTGTCTCCTTGTCCCCTTGTCCCCTTGTCCCCCCATTACCTGGATTAAGTAGTTGTATGAGAGTTAGCCAAAAATTTACAGTTGATTTCGGGCTTTTAATTGCAAGTATTTATCGACTATTTGTTCGCTAATTTGATTTGCTGGTGCATCTAAAACTAACACTCCTTTTTGTTTTAATTGAGCAAAGGCAACTTGACGTTGAGATAATAAATCTAAGGCGACAGCACGACTATAAGCATTATCTAAATCTTTGGTAAAAGTGTGTGCTTGTTTGTCAACTTGTGGATCGCGTAAAGTCACGCAAAATGGTAAATAACGAGGGGTTAATCTTCCCAATGCTGCTAGTAATTCTGAGGAAGCGGTAATATCTATGATGTCTGTAATTAGTACTACTAATGCTCGTCGAGTTTGCTGATTTACTAAAGAAGTGCAAGCACCAAGATAGTCTGGTTCTAAAAATACTGGTTGAATTGGCGTTAAGCGATCGATCAATTTCGCCAATTGATTTTGTCCTCTTTCTGGAGGTATCCAAGTTACAATTTCGCGATCGAACACTGCAACACCAACGCGATCGCCTCGATGAATTCCCGCTAATGCTAAAGAAAGTGTGGCATTTAATCCCCAATCAAAACGTTTTAAACCTTGCACATTTGCAGTCATTAATCTGCCGCGATCGAGCAAAATAATTAAAGTTTGTTCTTGTTCAGGTTCTAAAACTCTCACTTGTAAAGATGCTGAAGGTGTTGCACCCAAACGACGTGCTGTTGCTTTCCAATCCACAAATCTCGGATCGTCTCCCATGCGATATTCGCGCAATTCAGCAAATTCTGTACCAATTCCCATCCGGCGAGCTTGCCGCATTGTACCTGTATTTTGTAAGGTTAATTTAATCGATAATTGCCGCAATCCTAACAAGTCTGGATAAACAGCAACTTTGGTACTTTGGGGAATTTTTCGATCGCACCAAGCTAATCCCCAAACACCTAATTGTCTAACTTGAATATCCCCCCAAGCATATTCGCCTCTGTGGGTAGGATGCACTGTGTAAGTGATTTCTTGAGTGGAATTCTTAGGTAAATAAGTTTGTAACTTGGGGTTGGAAACAGCAAATTCTAAGGGATAAAAGTCACGAATTTGAATTAATGCTGGACGGTTCTTTGACTTAATTGATAATATAATTGAGTTATCTCTACCAATAGATAATCTACCTAATGGTTGACGAGTAATTTCTGCAATGTTTCCCCGTTCTCGCCAACTGTCGATCGCACTTAACAGCAGTAAAATCACATCAAATAACAAAGCGCCTAAAATGCCAATCGTGACGCTAAAAAGTGACGCTAGAGAAATAGCGATCGCCACTCCTAAAACTAATAGTAAATAAAACTTTCCTGAAGGAACCATATTTCGATTTTAGATTTTAGATTCTGGATTTTCTCTTCCCTTCTGCCTTCTGCCCTCTGCCTTCTGCCTTTATCTAGGAACTGCTACTTGATTTAATAAAGAAGAAATTACCGCATCAATTTTCAATCCATCTAACTGAGATTCAGGGCGTAAAATTAACCGATGTCGTAACAACGGACGGGCTACAGCCTTAATATCATCAGGAGTCACAAAATCTTTTCCTGACAGCCAAGCATGAGCTTTACTTGTTTGTAACCAAGCACCTGTAGAACGGGGAGAAGCACCCAAAGCTAAGTCAGAATGTTGACGACTTCGCTGCACTAAAGCTAACAGATAATCAATAATTTTTTCATCAACTTTCACAGCATTTACTTCTTGACGTGCAGCTAAAATGCTCTCTACAGTTGCTACTGGTTTTAATTTAGCTAAATCTTGCCTTCGCGCTTGAAAACCAGACTGACGATTGAGTAACATTTGTTTTTCAGAAGCCGCATCAGGATAGTCAACAATCAACTTAAATAAAAACCGATCTAATTGGGCTTCTGGTAAAGGATAAGTACCCTCAAATTCTAAAGGGTTTTGTGTTGCTATTGTCCAAAATAATTCCGGTAACGGCAAACTTTCCCCATCCATTGTTACCTGCTGTTCTTCCATCGCTTCTAGCAAAGCCGATTGGGTTTTTGGGGGAGTGCGGTTAATTTCATCTGCTAATAATACTTGGGTGAAAACAGGCCCTTTTTTTAACGTAAATTGGCGCGTATTCAAATCAAAAATATTAGTGCCAATAATATCAGCCGGGAGAATGTCTGGAGTAAGTTGAATCCGGCGAAAGTCGGCTTGAATCACTTGTGCTAAAACTTTCACCAGTAAAGTTTTTCCTGTCCCCGGAACTCCTTCTAAAATTACATGACCCCCTGACAACAAAGCTACTAATAATTGTTGTACTAAAGTAGTTTGTCCGACCACAATTCGGTTTAAGCCCTGACTCAACCGATTAAATACTGCTAACAGTTCATTATTCATTGAAGAGTTTGTCATTTGTTACTTGGCTTTTCTCCCTATCAATTATTGACCAACCCAAAAACCAATACAAGCCCACAATTATATTTGTAGGTTAAATCTAAAATCTAGAATCTAAAATCGAATGGCGTATTTGTTGCCATTTTTCTAACCAGTTTAGCAAGTCTTGTTCACTAAGGCGACGTTTTTTAGATTGTATTTGTAATATTTGTTCCAGTTCTGTAGCAGTTCTGCCTGTTTGTTCTACCCAAGCATTTACTAAAGTTTCCTTGGCAACAGGTGTTTGTCCTAAACCTAAAGCTTTTTGTAATTGTAACTGTTCTTCTTTACCAATCGTATCTAAAACAAATTCTCTAGTTTCTGCTTTTTCCAGTACACTAGCTAATGCTTTAATATAAGCTTCGCTGTTGTTAACTGAGGGTGTTGTTAGCTTAATTGGTTGTCCAAAACGGCGCAAATTAGCCAAAATTAAAATTAGCAAAATTATTCCTATTTGTATAAATGCCGGAAACAAAGGTGTTTTAGCTAGGTAACTCACCCAAGATTCGTTATTTTCTTCGACAATAGTTTCTTTGTCTTTGTAACCGTGCATATATTCATTTACGAAGATTGATTTGCTATCTTCACTGACTAATTCTGCCAAAAATCTGTAATTACCAGGTTCATCTTGATAGGCATTAGCTCCTAGATAAGGTGTAGTTGCATAAATGACTTTACCTTTACCTATTTTTTCTTCCCAAACGATCGCACCAAATCGATCGCCCAATCTTTGCTGTATATTTTGATTAATTGTTTTGCGTCTAGTTGTGGAAATTTTTACTTTACCGAAAGGACTTTCTTGCCTAGTGGTAAAATTAGCTTTTGTCGCAGGTTCGCTTATTCCCAAAATCACTAAATTATTACCTTTTTCTACCCACTTTCGCTCCCCAGGATATAATGATGATATAGCAAATCTGCCATTCACTCGTAACAACGTCATTGCTGTATCTGTCGGTCGAGCGTTATTAATTCCTGGTAATTTTGCTAAAGGTTTTTGCCAGCGTTTAATCGGTATTTCCTGTTTTTCCATAAAAGCATACCAAGCACCGTAACCACTAGGAGCGCGACTATAGGTAGAACCAGTATTAATAGTATTATTTTGTGGAGCAGCTAATAAGGTAATTAATATTAATACTGCCAAGGCGATCGCCAAAATCCACCAATTTCTTCGCGATAGTCTCATTGTTTTTCAATTTCCTGATACGCTTGTTGGCATCTTTCAAATATTTCTAAAGAAATCACACTATTAGCAAAACATAACTGTTCGTGGGTATTCAGTAAGATTTGATATGCTTCTCGATTAGGTAAGTTTTTAATTAATTGTCGATATTCTCCATCTGTCCGGCTAGTTTCATCCAAAATTATACCCCGATCGTTTAATCTTTGCAGCATTGCCATATACAAACAGCGAACTGCTTCTTGATAGTTTCCTTCCCGGTAAAATTTGCGCGATCGCTCTATCCAAGCTGATACTTTTAACTTATTAATACCTGTTTTTGTTGCCCCAGTTGCATCTAACAATGAAGGAACTGAATCGTAATATTTTTTCCAATTTTGCCAAATTTGCCACCCCAACCAAATTAATAGTAACCCTAAAATTAACCAAAATATTCCCCGAACCACTAACCACAATAAGTTTAACAACCAAGGGTCCCAACTTACCTCCGGTACTTGATTCTGATTCCTTGACAGGATCAACTCTAACCATTCGTTAAATCGCTGCATCTGTTGTTGGAACTCCCAAAGTAAATTGGTTTTTTCAAAAGTTTGTGCTGCCATAATTGTTAAATTACTCACATTTATTTTACTATAATATGGTAATTACATTATCGATGAATTAATCAATAGTTTCAGCTAAAATTATCGAGAGTGGTTGGGAATGGTAATATATTTTTACAAAGTTTATGAACCCTACGGCTGTTTTTCCAATTTTTCTCCGCATGGTATTTTCATGCAAGGAGAATATTGGCAAACAGTAGAACATTACTATCAAGCAAATAAATTTTTAGGAACAAAAGATAGCATTTTCATTCCGATAATTAAAGCTGCCACCACGCCGGAAAAAGCTGCATCTTTGGGACGCGATCGCACACGCAAAGTCCGTCCCGACTGGGAAGAAGCCAAATGTTCGATTATGCGTCAAGCTGTACTCACCAAATTTCTCACTCACTCAGACATCCAAGAAATCCTCCTTGCTACTGGCGAACAACTGATAGTGGAAAAATCCCCTACAGACTATTATTGGGGTTGTGGTTTAGATAATACTGGTCAAAATAATTTAGGTCAAATTCTCATGAGTGTGCGTCAGGAGATCCGGGAAGTAAAAAACTGGAAGTACAATTAACAAAAAATGCTCCTCTGAAAGAAGAAGAAATCCCTCTTTTTCTTTCTCTAGGATGAGTAACGTAATTAATTTTTTGATAAATAAATTAAATTATGCAAATAAATACCTATTTTTATTAAACCTGTGGCTTTTAGCGTAACTTTTGTTTAAAGTTTAGTATAAACAGTTACTATTATGACTTTTTTGTTTAAATGCCATTTACGAATAACGCTCAATCATCACAGCCAAGTTTAGCTCAAACAGCCCTTTTACATCGGATGACTAATCGCATCCGTCAATCACTAGATTTACAGGAAATTTTAACCGCTACTGTAGCAGAAATCCGGGCTTTTTTAGATACCGATCGCGTTATGATCTATCGGTTTCATGCAGATAGCAGTGGCGAAGTAATTGCGGAATCGATCGAGGAAAATCGTCTCCCTTCCTTATTAGGATTAAACTTTCCCGCAGACGATATTCCCTTAACTGCAAGAGAAATGTTTGTCCGTGCGCGTCAACGATCGGTGGTAAACGTCGCTACAGGCGAAATTGGCTTAAGTCCTTTAGATTGTCCTGATACCGGACAAGCTTTAGAATTAGAAGATATTCGCTATCGACCTGTAGATCCCTGTCATATTGAATATTTAAAAGCAATGGGAATAAAGTCTTCCGTAGTTGTACCGATCTTGCAATATGATATTAGTTCTCATCAATCGAAAGTTAAACTTTGGGGATTACTGGTATCACATCATGCTGACCCAAAAACTATTTCTCAAGTAGAATTGAATACAGTGCAGCAAATTGCCGATCAAGTATCAATTGCCATTGCACAAAGTAAATTATTAATCCAAGCTCGGCAACAAGCTGAAAGAGAAGCAGCAATTAACAAAGTTGCGCTCAAATTACATCGATTAAATACAATTCAATTACCAGAAGCATTAGCCGAAACAGTTGGAATTTTTCAAGGAAATGGTGGCAGACTTTACATAGCTGTAGACGAATACTATCCAAACAAGATATATAGTTATGGAGATTCTCCTAACATCGATCAAAATAGTAAATATTTATTAGAAGAATCTCCTATTTGGCAGCAGAAATTTGCTCCAAAAACTGCAAATTCAGTAGTTAATTCTGTATGTGCGATCGCAGATATTTATCAAGACCCAGAACTTAGCCAACTCTCAGCAATATTTCAACCTACCAAAATCAGAGGATTATTAGTTATTTCCTTAGAATATCGACAACAATTTTTAGGATATCTAACTATTTTTCGTCATGAAATAGACAAAGAAACCCTTTGGGCGGGGAGATTCGATTCAGACCAAAGACAACTCTACCCCAGGCGATCTTTTACCGCTTGGTTAGAATTAAAAAAAGGTTTAGCCCCAGATTGGAAACCCGAAGAATTGGAATTAGCCACAGCTTTAAGTTTGGAATTTTCTATAACGGTACACCAATATCAGTTGTATAAAAAAGTGCAAATACTTAATGCTGATTTAGACCGTCAAGTAAAAGAACGTACAGCACAATTAGAACATTCACTCTCATTTGCTAACTTATTAAAGCAAATTACCGACCAAATTCGCAGCACCTTAGATTTCAAAACCATATTACAAACTATAGTTAAAGAAGTGCGCCAAGTATTAAACACAGACCGAGTAGTAATTTATCAATTTACCAAACAATGGCATGGCGAAGTAATTGTCGAATCAACCATTGGAAATTGGTTTTCTATTTTAAGTCTTTCCGGGCCTGAAGGTTGTTTTAATGAAGAAATAGCTCAAGCTTATAAACAAGGGCGGGTAGGGATAATTAACGACATTTTTCGAGATAATATTCCTTCTTGTTATTCAGATTTTTTGCAAAGCATAAATGTGCGAGCTAACTTAATAGTTCCCATTAGAATGGGCGATTTACTTTGGGGTTTATTAATTGTCCATCAATGTCATTCACCCAGAGTTTGGCTATCCACAGAAATAGATTTACTACAACAATTAGCTGACCAAGCGGCGATCGCCATTCAGCAAGCCCAACTTTACCAACAAACCTACAGTTCTGCTGAATTAGAACAAGCGAAAGCCCAACAATTAGAACAAGTATTAGTAGACTTACAAAAAACCCAAGCCCAACTAATCCAAACCGAAAAAATGTCTAGTTTAGGACAATTAGTTGCAGGTGTCGCCCATGAAATTAACAACCCAGTTAACTTCATTTTTGGTAATCTTACTTATGCTAGTGACTACTGTCATGACCTCTTAGAATTATTGCAGCTTTATCTCAAACATTATCCCCAACCCCATCCAGAAATTCAAGAAAAAACTGAAGAAATAGACGTTGAATTTCTCGCTAACGACTTACCAAAATTACTGAATTCGATGAAAGTAGGAGCCGATCGCATCAGACAATTAGTATTATCATTACGTAACTTTTCTCGCTTAGATGAATCCGACATTAAACCAGTCGATATTCACGAAGGCATTGACAGCACATTAATGATTTTGCAACATCGCCTCAAACCAAAAGCAGGGTATTCCGGCATTCAAATCATCAAAAATTACGATCGTTTGCCCCTGGTAGAATGCTACGCAGGTCAGTTGAATCAGGTATTTATGAACCTGTTATCTAATGCCATTGATGCTTTAGAAGCTAAAAATCGTATTGAAGAACATACCGAGCAAATCAACAGCGAGAATTACGACGAATTAAAGATTGAAATTTCTACAAAAACCCTGAAAAACAATTTAGTAAAAATTAAAATAGCCGACAATGCTTTAGGAATACCACCCAATGTTAAATCCAGAATTTTTGACCCTTTCTTTACCACCAAAGAACCAGGGAAAGGCACGGGATTAGGATTAGCTATTAGCTACCAAATTATCGTCCAAAAACATGGCGGAAAACTTAAATGTTCCTCTCATCCAGGAGTAGGCACAGAATTTTATATTGAAATTCCTGTTAAACAAGCACTGAAAAAGTAAAGAAAAGAAGACAGAAGGCTCCAAGACAGAAGGGAAGAAAGCGTAAAGCTAAAAGCAGAGGACGGTAAAGGGTAAACGTTAGCCCAATTATCGGGAAATATTTCACAATTAAAGAAGATGAGCCAGCACACGCTAAAGAGTTTACTGTTCCAGTGTATGTGAATGGCAAGGTTTACGGCAAAGGTACGGATCGCAGCTTTCCAAGATGCTGAGAAACGTGCGGAGGAGGCGGCGCTGAAAAAATTGGGGTTGGCTGAAAATTATGAATAGAATTCTCATCGCTGAAGACGAACCGCGAATAGCATCTTTTTTAGAGAAAGGTTTAAAGGCTAATGGCTTTACTACTGTAATAGTAGATGATGGGCAAGCCGTAACCAGGATGGCTGATAGTAAAGATTTCGATTTGTTAATTCTGGACTTGGCGTTACCAGGGAAAGATGGTTTAGAAGTTTTGCAAGAGTTGCGGGGAAGAGGGGAAACTCTTCCGGTAATTATTCTGACGGCGCGTGATGATGTTGCTGATAAGGTGGCGGGGTTAGAAGGTGGTGCGGATGATTATGTGACTAAACCGTTTCGGTTTGAGGAGTTGTTGGCGAGAGTGCGTGTTAGGTTGCGCGATCGCACCACTTTTGCCAAAAAAGATGATTTAATACTACAAGTAGCAGATATTTTACTAGATTTGCGATCGCGTAAGGTGTCTGTAGGCGATCGTCAAGTTGAATTATCCGCCCGTGAATTTATCTTGGCAGAAACTTTCTTACGTCATCCCGGACAAGTTTTAAGTCGAGAACAACTGCTAAGTAGCGTTTGGGGATACGATTATGACCCAAATTCTAATATTGTCGATGTTTATGTCGGTTATCTTCGCAAAAAATTAGGCAGCGACAAAATTGAAACGGTTAGGGGGATGGGGTATCGCTTCTCTAGTTGAATTTTTAGCATAATTTACGCAGGTTGCACGACCTTAAGGTGCCTCAGAGCTATAATCTTTAAATTAAGCTAATTTTTAGCTATTCTGATGCACCCTACAAATTTATCTCTACGAATGGTTTGGTTTGTCTGGTTATAAATTCATGAGAACTTTCTCATGTAGTTCTCATACATATCTTAAAAACGAACTGCACAATTAAATATGATAGCGAATCAGAGAGGGCTACTCTGAGACGTAAAGCTATCATTCATACCAAAAGAATCAGCATTGCTGATGACGGCTATAGCAAAATATCGAACCGTAAATGCGGACTTCGGTGTTGCTTATGTAATCTTAAGTTTGACCATGAAGAAATAAATGCAAGCGTACATGGACAAATCACTAGTTTACTAGTACTCCACCAAAATGTTTTCAGCCGTTAACAAGTAACAGGGTTATAACCCTGTTTTTTTGTTGTTTACTCTTTTTATTCGAGAAGTATACGACTAAAGTTGCTACTACAAACAATCCCGATCGTGCTTGATTTGTTGAGGTGTGAGTTTACCAATAGACATCTCCAGAAATTAAAGTTGCGTTGTCTGAAACCTTTGTAGAGACGTTGCATACAACGTCTCTACATTCTTTGTTGGAGATGTCTAATGATTGCGATCGCTGCTTTTGTTAACCGCTTTGCTCCGCCCAACTAACTGATTCAATCAATAAAAAAAGGGAATTTGTAATTATTTCATCTCAATTCCCATTTTTTACTTAAAAAACTTCCTAGTTTCTAACGCTTAAGCTAGCACAAGGAATAGTATCAAATAAAATTTCCTTTCCCTTACTGCCAGTGTAAATTTCTAGCTGGGCTTTTGGTTCCCCGACAAATAATAATTGCTCGCTAGGAAAAACTATACGCTCTAACTTAGAGGTTGGGTTATTCTCAATGCGAATAATTTGGATTTCTGTACTAGAATTGGTATAAAAGCACAAAAGTTCTTCGACTGTATTTGCTAACGATGCTTCACAAATTTCTATCATATTTTTTGGCAAAAAAAGGTGAAAACGAGTATTAAATGTCATCATAGCCAAATTAACAACTCAACTGAGAGCTTAGAATCTAGCTAAGGACAGAGGTCAATATTGCATTAAACAGTAAACAGGCATACAATCCGGGAAAATATAAACTTTCTTAATTTTAATCATCCAGCTTTAGAATCATTGTTTTTGTTTTATTTAATACCAAAAGTAGGCTTGCATTCTATCAACTAGAATGCTAGAATTCGATTGATTTGAGTAAGTCAGCCTAATCTAAGGCTAGTAAGCCTAGAGCGGAGGAACCAAATTTTGGGGCGCATTTCTGTCAATTTTGTGAGGAGATAGACAGAGAAGGATAACTCTCATTCCTAGCCCGTCAGCTAACTTCGTAGGCAACGAGAGGAGACTGAAGAGTTAGAAATTTTTTTATTTTTCTGAACTCATCAGTGTTCTTGGCTGGTACTGCTCAGTAACTTTGTACCCGCTTGTGACACTATGGCTATAAATTTAAATCTGTCTGCGATCGCAATCGCTGGACAGGCAGCTTGGCGACGCGCCAAACCGATCGTCCTTCGGGATGTGGTTTTACTGCCTGCACTGGGGTTTCTCGGAATCATCATTTTGTGGTGGGTTGTGGCACTTTTGAACCATGAATTAATGCCTACCCCAGCCGAAGCATTTGTGGCGAATTTAGATTACATACTCAATCCCTTTTATCAGCGTGGCCCTGGAAATTTGGGGATTGGTTGGTTATTATTGGCAAGTTTAAAAAGAGTATTGTGGGGATTTTTATTAGGTGCAGTAGTGGCAATTCCTTTAGGTTTTCTAATTGGAATGTCTAAGCCTGCAATGTTAGCCCTCAATCCGCTCATTCAAATTTTTAAACCCGTATCGCCTTTAGCTTGGCTGCCAATTGCCTTAGCTATTTTTAACTTGGCAGACCCATCAGCGATTTTTGTGATTTTTATCACCTCATTGTGGCCGACAATTATTAACACAGCTTTGGGAGTTTCTAGCGTTTCTAAAGATTATCTTGATGTAGCAAGAGTGCTAGAAATGAATCGTTGGCGACGAATTACCAAAATTATTTTGCCTGCAAGTTTACCCTACATTTTTACTGGATTGCGAATCAGTTTAGGGATAGCTTGGCTGGTAATTGTAGCAGTGGAAATGCTCACAGGTGGGATTGGGATTGGCTTTTTTGTCTGGGATGAATGGAGTCGATTAAACCTCAGTTCTGTGTTTCTCGCAGTATTAGTAATTGGTGTAACAGGACTACTCCTAGATTTCGCTTTAGGTAAAATTCAGGAATTAGTTACACATCGTCCTAGAACTGCAAATTAGTCATTGGTCATTGGTTATCAGATCTTGGAGCAAGGGAGGTTCTACCTCCCAGATCTCGTTCCCTGGTTGAACCTGGAAACGAAAAACCGAGGCTCTGTCTCAGTAGTAAAAATAAATCATCGGTGGAGTTAAGGTATGAGTAACACCGAAAAATCTTCATGGACTCGCAGAGATTTTCTGTTAGGAATGGGTGCAAGTGCGGCGGGAATGGCGCTGTCTTCCTGTGGAATTTCAGGCGATCGATCTGCGAAAGGATTAACCGAAGAAGCGTTAGCAGTTCAACCTGTTGTAGATCCCAGAACATTAGAAAAACAAAATATTACCGTTGGGTACGTTCCTGTAAATGATTGTGCGCCATTTGCGATCGCATGGAAAAAAGGTTTCTTTCGCAAATATGGTTTAAACGTCACACTTAACCGCGAAGCTAGTTGGGCAACTTCTCGCGACGGAGTTATTTTTGGCAGACTCGACGCTTCACCCGTTGTCTCTGGCGCGGTTACTAATGCCAGAATTGGTGCAGAAGGCGCACGCCACGCCCCACTTTGCGCCGCCATGACAATTCATCGTCACGGTAATGCCATGACAATGAATCGATCAATGTGGGATTTTGGCTTACGTCCTTGGCAGGATTATAACGGGGATTTAGAAGCATTTGGACGAGATTTTCGCAAATATTTCGACAGTCAAACTGCCGAAAATAAAGTTTGGGCTGTGGTGTTAAGTTCTGCCATTTACGAATACTTTGTTCGCTATTTATCCGCAGCTGCGGGAGTAAATCCTTTAGCAGAATTTCGGATTATTATTGTGCCGCCACCGCAAATGGTGACTAATGTGAGAATTGGCGCAATGCAAGCTTACATGGTAGCGGAACCTTGGAATACTAGAGCAATTAAAGGTAACGAAGGAGTAGGTTTTACTTTCGCTCAAGGTCGGGAAATTTGGCAAGGACATCCCGATCGCCTTTTAGGGGTAATGGAATCTTTTATCACTAATTACCCAAAGACATATCGATCGCTGGTAAAAGCAATGATTGAAGCTTGCCAATATTGCAGTAAACCAGAAAATCGCCAAGAAGTTGCCGAGTTAATTACAGACCGATCTTTTACAGGAGCAAAACCGAAAAAAGGCCCGATCGATAAATTTACCAGACCCGCAATTGTTGGTAATTATAACTACGGCGGCTTTGATGAAAAAGAGCGAATTGTCAACTCAGAAGATACAACTATTTTCTTCGATTTACCTGCTAATCTTGCCCGAATTCCCGGAGATCATTCAACCTTTTTGTGGCAATCAGAAAGTATTTGGTTAATGACTCAAGCCGCACGTTGGGCACAAATCAAAGAGTTTCCCAAAAACGCCGAACAATTAGCTCGTAAAGGTTGGAGAACTGACCTCTATCGGGAGATAGCAACAGAAATGGGGATTCAATGTCCCCAGGAAGATTACAAGGTTGAGCCTGCCGCTGTATTTATAGACAATAAAGAATTCAACCCCAGCGATCCGGTTGGTTATCTCAATAGTTTTGAGATTCGAGCTAACAGTCCAACTAACATTTTCTTGTCTTAGCTTTTGTAAAATTCAAATTAACTTCAGGAGCATTCAATGGTTAAGTCTAACTCAGTCTACAACAATGCTTACGAGCCCTCCTTATCCAAACCTGGATTTTTAGAAATTAGCAATTTAGTTAAGTCTTACCCCACTCCTGATAGCGGTGAATTTGTAGTCCTTAATGGGGTAGATTTGACAGTCGGAGAAGATGAATTTATCTCTGTAATTGGACACTCTGGTTGTGGCAAATCAACGTTACTAAAAATAGTTGCAGGCTTGGAAAGAGCAACTTCGGGAACGGTGCGAATGGAAGGGAGAGAAATTCGCAAACCTGGAAGCGATCGCATGATGATTTTTCAACATTATGGGCTATTACCTTGGCTAACTGTACGGGAAAATATTCGTTTAGCAGTAGATGAAATCCTGAAAGATGCAAAAAGGTCTGAAAAGATTAGCATCGTCAACGAACATCTCGCAATGGTCAATTTAACTGCCGCAGCAGATAAATATCCTGATGAAATTTCTGGAGGAATGAAACAGAGAGTTGGTATTGCAAGAGCTTTAGCTATTCGCCCAAAAATGTTGCTGATGGATGAACCTTTTGGAGCCCTTGACGCTCTAACTAAGAGTAAGTTACAAAAGCAGGTACTTGATATCTGGGAAAGCCGCAAACAAGCAGTAATGATGATTACTCATGATGTGGATGAAGCGATCTATATGTCCGATCGCATCGTTTTGATGACTAATGGCCCCGCTGCTACAATAGGAGAGGTTTTGGAGGTACCATTTCCCCACCCACGTAATCGACAAGAAATCCGCGAAACTAAGGAATATTTTGAACTGCGAAATCACGCCTTAAATTTTTTGGATCGTTATTTCACTCAAGACGAGTAACAAATTCATTACGAGAGGTAAAGCTGGTGAATATCAAACCAATGTTAGTCCGCTTTCAAAGCGCAGTTGGTCGAGATGATTTGGTTGAGCAAATGATATTGCTGCCAGGGAGAAAATCTTCCGTTTCACCAACAACTAAATCAGATAATTCCTTAACTTTTGTTGTTGGTTATAACGGTTCTCCCAGCAGTCATACAGCTTTAGATATTACTCTGTTGATGGCTCATCAAACTAGTTTGGCGACAAACAAACAAGTGAGTGTACAAATTGTCTATGTCATTGATAATGAGGGAAACAGTAAGTTAAAACATTTTCCTAGTAATTACAAAACTTCTAGTAATTATTGGGAATTTTCTACAGCATCAGTATTAAAATCAGTCACCACTGAGTTAGCTAAACCAACAATTCAGGCTTTGGCGACTAGCGATCGCCAAATAACCACAAAATCAACCACAAAATTAACCACACAATCTCGCCCTATCCCAACCACTTGTTCCCGAACTTCTATATTTGAGAAAGCCGACCAAATTTTATGGCAAGCACGTTACTTAGTAGAAGAATGGGGAGATGATTTCATCGCGCATTTACGTATTGGTTGTGTAGCAGAAGAATTAACAAAAGTGGTGGAATCTGAAGCAGCAGATTTACTATTTTTAGGTTGTCACTCCGCAAAGCATTCCCTTGTGCATAAACTCGGTGCTAAATTTTCTTGCCCTGTGCTAGGAATTCCCGATTCTATTACTGAACAATAACTAAATTTCTTTACAATTGGAGTCAATTCAAAATTCATCATAACTTACACAATGGTAGGGTGCGTCAGATACTAAAATCCTCAATAATTGCCCTATAACTTTATCTGACAAACCCTACACTATAAGTCATTATCCACCTTTACACAGGTGGTTTTTTTCTGTACTATTCAAGCAACCAAATATCTCACTTCAGACAGAGGTAATTTATGGAAAGCTGGCAAGCTATAGTTGCCACAGCAACATTTGTTAGTGTAATTTTATTAGTCATGACTGAGTGGATACACTTAACAATTGCTGCCTTTTTAGGTGCATTGCTCCTAGTTTTACTGAATGTCATGACTTTAACAGAAGCCATTGGATATATTAGTCAAAGTCACGGTACTTTAGGTTTATTCTTTGGAGTCATGGTATTAGTAAGAGCCTTTGAACCCACAAAAGTTTTTGATTACTTAGCGACTCAAATAGTCCTGTTAGCTAAAGGGAGAGGAAATCGTTTGTTACTGGGTATTGTGGCTATTACTACTCCTATTTGTGCCTTTTTACCAAACGCCACAACAGTAATGTTGCTAGCACCTTTAGTGCCGCCAATGGCAGAGGAAGTTGGAGTCGATTTTGTCCCTTTATTAATTTTAATGGTGTTCATTGCTAATAGTGCGGGATTATTAACTATTGTTGGCGATCCAGCAACTTTTATAGTTGGTGATGCGGTAAATATTAGCTTTACAGATTACCTAACGCGCTTAAGTTTAGGGGGTGTCATTGCAGTACTTACAGTAGTAGCTACCCTACCGTTTTTATTCCGCAAAATTTGGCAAAAAAAGTTAGATAATTTAGAACAATTACCACACCCACAAATTAATCACCCCGGCGTTTTAGCAGTGGGAAGTTTGATTATTGCATTTGTATTAATATTTTTCGTAGTTGGAGAAACTTTACCAGTCCCCCTTTCTCCAGCTACAGTTGCCTTGTTGGGTGCAGCTTTAGCTTTACTACTTTCTCATCATAGCAAGATAGATACAGTCAATAACATCTTGCGAGATGTAGATTGGAGTACTTTGATATTTTTTATGTGCATATTTGTCTTAATAGGAGGATTGGAAAAAACGGGTGTTGTGAGCAGTTTATCAGGAGTATTAGCAGTAGTTTTAGGCAAAAATATTGCGCTAGGCTCAATTGTTATCCTATTTTTAGTCGGTCTACTTTCTAGCGTTGTGCCTAACATTCCTTTAGTAGTAGCAATGGTACCATTACTTAAACAATATGTAGTTAATGTAGGTTTAGCTGCGCCTGAAGTACTTTCACAAAATTTTACTGGACAATTTCCCGCCGAAGTTTTGCCGTTATTTTATGCGATGATGTTCGGCGCAACTTTAGGAGGAAATGGTACTTTAGTTGGGGCTTCTTCTAATATTGTCGCTGCGGGAATTTCGGAATTACATGGTCGCCGCATATCTTTTAAAAGGTTTTTGCATTATGGCATTCCTGTGATGATGTTACAGTTAATTGTTGCGGCTTTATATGTAATTATCCGCTTTTTGATTTAGAGGTAAATATCCCAGCGTCTTGAATATCTTTAGGGTTAACATCAGGAGGGAAAATAAATAGTTCTTTTCCTTGTTTTTTGGCTTTGCGATGAATGGCGATCGCATCCACTAATTGATGAAACATAATTGGAACCCATTGCCCTGTATAATAGTAGACAACTACCCTACTTTTGGCATACTCCTTTGTTGGTAATAAATTGTATCCAGGAAATTCCACTTTACAAATACCTCAATTTACGCGCCTCCTCTATAACAATTGTTATTTCTCAGCAGCTTTAAGAAAACTATCAATAGCGATATATCTTGCAGAAGATATTATTAATCAGTATTCTCAGAGTGCAACTAAAAAAGGGTAAATACTTCATAAAAAACTGACGACTTGCTTAATTTAGTCGTCAGTAAAAGAGAGGAGGTTAGATTTTAATGAGTCTAAGAAAACAGGACACGCTGTAAATGTAAGTTAGTATCCGATAAAGTGGAGTACATCACGCAGTACACTATATCCGGCTAAATCCCAAAGTAAGTATGCTAAAAAGCCAATCATAGCTAAACGACCATTCCACAGTTCAGCTTGAGGATTCCAGCCAAATAAGAAAGCATTACGGTCTTTACCGTTGTATGCGGTAGCTACGGGTGGTAAATCAGTAGGAGTGCGAGTTTCCATGCTTAACAGTCCTTAACAATTGCCTAACACCCTCATAGTAGCTACCGCAAAATAGTGAGTAGTCTGTCTTTGGACACAGAGATTAGACTATCTCAGGGTCGATCTTAAAGAGTTATTTCTTATTAAAAAGTCTATCTATAGAAAGTGAGAAAATATAAAGTTTACTACCCAGTATTTTAATTTACAGTTTTATTGATTAAAGATTAAGCAATTTATCACTATATTCACTTCAGATATAAAATTTCAGACCTGGGAGAGATGATTTTGATACTCGTATTCAGCGAATCTAAGCGATATGGCATTAGTTTTTGCTAAAGTATAAAGCTTTTAGCTGTGTCACCTTAAATGCAGTGTAATAGCTTTCATGAGAAGAGGTAAATACTATCTATGATTGAAATTTTGAATATGCACCAGGGATTAAATAAGCTGCCATTTTGGTTGGCTCAAATAGAAGTACCAGTTACACCTACGACACCAGTAGTTGCTCCAGAAAGAGCAGCATTGGTATTTTCTGGGCCACAATTTTTTGCGGCTTTAATTTCTGGGGTATTAATTGCTTTTGCTTTTCAATTTCTATTAACCAACTTCGGCATAGCTTATTTATTAGGTCGGGAAACAGATTCAAATTCCGATCGTAATGATGAGTCTGATAGTTTGGGAACTACAGTTAAAAAAATTAGTTGGTGGCTGGGATTAGCTACATTAATAACTGTTAGTTTAGCAGTGCTAGGGGCTACTTACTTAGCAGTTAAATTAAGCTTAGTGACAAGTCCTGTTCTAGGTGCAATTATTGGCTTAACAATTTGGGGAGCTTACTTATTATTATTAGTTTGGGCTAGTTCTAATGCAGTAGGTTCTTTAATTGGTTCAGTAATTAATACTGCTGCTTCTGGTTTTCAATCGATCGTCGGTACTGCTGCTGCTGCTTTAGGTGCAAAAGCGACTTCTAATCAAATAGTTTCTACCGCAGAAGCCGCTGCTGCTGCTGTTGGCAGACAAATTGGAAGTGCGATCGATCCAATCACCATAAGAGAAAACCTAGAAGATTATTTGCAAACTTTACGTCCGCCAGAATTAGATGTATCAAAACTAAGACGGGAATTTGAAAATGTACTCAACGATCCGCAATTAGCTGCTGTTGCAGGTAGTGAAGGATTAAGCAAAATTAACCGTCAAACTTTTGTCGATTTGGTAGGAAATAATACTGCACTTTCTAAGCGAGATGTTAATCGGATTGTCGATACATTAGAAGATTCTTGGAAGCAAGCAGTTAATAGATTAACACCTCAGCGTGACGTAATGGGTGAATTAATCAATTATCTGAAATCTGCTCAAACTAAAGAATTGCGATCGCCAGAGTTAAATGCCAAACTTGACACATTAATCGAAGAAATGCGTCAACAGAAGCAAAGTACTCAAGAACAAACCGAAAAAACTCCCGGTTTCATGCAGCAAGCAGTCCAATATGGCATGAACACCGCAATGGGAGTATTATTAGGCAGAACTGACCTTTCCGATTTGGATATTGAAGCAATTTTGGATCGCTTGAAGAAAGCTAAAGATCAAGTTGCTAGTGGCGCAAGTCAAATTAGTTCTCAGATACAAGATAAAGTTCCCGGACTTCCTCCCAGTACGCCTAATACTATTAGGTTGGATGTGGAAAATTACCTGTTAAATTCCTATCCTTGGCACTTAAATCGGGAAACAATCAACCACGAATTTAGATCCCTAATTTATGACCCCGAAGCCGATCCAAGTGCAGTGCGTCGCCAATTAGAAAGATTAAGTCGATCGGACTTCCTGAATTTGCTGCAACAAAGAGATGATATTACTCCAGTTCGCAGAAATGAAATTGCCGAGCAATTAGAAGCAATTCGTCTGGAAGTTCTTAGCCAAGTGCAAACAGCGGAAGGAACAGAACAAAATCAAGATGTTCGTACCAGAGTCGAAAATTATCTGCGAAATACTGGGAAAGAAGAGTTAAACCCAGAAGGAATTAAGCGCGATTTCCGCACTTTAATTGACGATCCACAAGCGGGATACGATCAATTGCGCGATCGCCTTTCTCACTTCGATCGCGATACTTTTGTGCAACTCCTCAGTCAGCGACCAGATATCAGTCAAGAGGAAGCAGAAAGAATCGTTAGTGATTTAGAAAATACCCGCAATGGTGTACTTTCTCAAGCACAAAAAGTTCAAGATCAAGCGAAAGCGCAAGTTGAAGCATTGTGGCTGAATTTAGAATCTTACTTGCGGAATACTGGTAAGGAAGAATTAAATCCTGACTCGATCAAACGCGAGTTAACTATTCTATTAAGTAATCCCAATGCTGCATTACCTTTAATTCGTGCTAGATTGTCACGATTCGATCGCGATACGCTGGTAAAATTGCTCAGTCAACGTGAAGATTTGAGCGAAGAACAAGCAAATCAAATTATCGATCAAGTGCAGTCTATTTGGAGTGGTGTAACTCATGCACCGCAAATCGCAGTAGATAAAACTAAAGAACAATACGATCGCGTTACAAATGCGATCTCTGATTATCTGCGAAATACTGGCAAAGAAGAACTCAATCCAGAAGGAATTAGAAGGGATTTTGCCACACTATTTGCTAATCCTAAAGAAGGGTCGATCGCACTGCGCGAAAGATTATCTCAAGTCGATCGAGATACTTTAGTAAAATTGCTCAGTCAACGTAAAGATTTGAGCGAAGAACAAGTAAATCAAGTTATCGATCAAATCCAAGATAATATTCGCAGCATTGTTAGAGCACCGCGTCGATTAGCACAAAGAACTCAAGCCAGAATCGAAGATTTCCAATCTACTTTAGAAGATTACTTACGGAATACTGGCAAAGATGCTTTAAATCCCGAAGGTATCAAGCGAGATTTATCTTTGTTGCTGCACGATCCGCGCACCGGAATGGATAGTTTAGGCGATCGCATTTCCCGGATCGATCGCGACACCTTAATTAAATTGATGTCGCAACGTTCCGATATTTCCGAAGCAGAAGCTACCAGAATCGTCGATCAAATTATCTCCGTTCGCGATCAGTTTGTCGAACAAGTGCGGAGTATTCAACGCCGCATTCAAGATGTGATTGATGGCATTTTTGCTCGGATTCGCAACTATTTAAACTCGCTCGATCGACCAGAACTCAACTACGATGGAATCAAGCGTGATGTGCGTAAATTATTTGACGATCCGCAAGCAGGATTTGATGCCATACGCGATCGACTAGGACACTTTAACCGCGATACCGCAGTCGCCATCATGAGTTCCCGCGAAGACATCAGCGAAGCCGATGCTAACCGCATTATCGACCAAATTGAAGGCGCACGTAACGCCGTCCTGCAACGCGCCGAACGCATCCAACTAGAAGCACAACGCCGCGTCGAAGACGTAAAACGACAAGCAGCCAAAAGCGCCGAAGAAACTCGCAAAGCCGCCCGAAACGCCGCTTGGTGGCTATTCGGTACCGCCTTTGTTTCCGCCATTTGCGCCGCCGTAGCTGGCTTCCTCGCCGTTCCCAGTCTGTAACAAAGGAGCTCCAAGAGCAGAGGAGAGAATTTAAGCAATTTTCTCCTCTTTAGCAAAAAACCAATTTCAATGTAGAACAACTTATCTAGATGCCTCTCTTTTGGAGAGGCTTTTTTACAGCAGCTATGCAGTCGTAAGTAGTTCTAATCATGGGATATCCTTACATGATTTATTGCGAGTTTTTTATTACCTATAAAATTAAATTTCTTAACTTATTTCTTGAAGAATAAATGCTTTTCTACCTTTTGATAGATGATTAGCTGATGTATTAAATTTACAGTTACAGCTTTTTGTGTTTAAGCAGTGAAACACTGAATTTTTAATGTGTCTGATATTACATATAAACTAACTACCTACAATTAATTTCATATTAAATCCGGGAGATTTTCCGAGAAATTAGGAAAATATTTAGAGAATTACTAGCGATCTAAAGTACTACTTTTATTGAAAGTCAAATAGATTTAAGTCACAACCTATTAGTGAGCCAGATCACACAATTTTGGTATAGAGAAATCAATAATTGTTTTAAATTGTTTTCAGGATTAAGTAGAAATTCGGGTGTATTATGGTAATAAAGCTGCATCATAGCTATTGGGAAGATGACAGTTATCAGGTAATGCAACCGAAAGAATTAGAATTGTGCCAAACAATTAATAGTCAAACTGCGGAAAACGTTAACCTGGAATATACAAACCCTATTCATTGGCACCAGCAGATGACAGAAGTGATTGATGATGAAACAATGGTGTCTGTTTTCCCGTCTACAAATATTTTAGTTAAGCAAAAAGGAATGCTGCTTCCTCAGTCCACTTTAGAAGAATTACAGCTATACACCTCTCTGATTGAGTGGAATTCTCCTGTTGGGGAAGCAGTGAAGATGTTTAAAGCCAATCCTATACTTCCGGGAATAGTTATTACTCACGACCATAAGTTTGTGGGAATAATTTCCCGACGGATATTTTTTGAATATATGAGTCGTCCTCATAGTTGGCAGTTATTTTCTAAACTACCCATTAACTCTATTTACCAGTTAACTAAACAAGAAACTATAATTTTATCGATTCATACTCAAATTGTAGAGGCTGCTAAACAGTGTTTACAACGATCGCCAGAATCACTTTACGAACCTATTGCTGTGGAAAATCAACAAGGCGAATATCAAATATTAGATGTACATCATTTAATGACAGCACAATCAGAAATTCATGAATCATTAACAACCGCACTTGTGCAAGCTGAAATTAAATATCGTTGTATTTTTGAAAATGCTCTTGATGGGATTTTTCAAACCACACCAAATGGAAAATATATTAGTGTTAATCCTGCCTTAGCACGTATCTATGGCTACAACTCCCCAGAAGAAGTGATTAACAGTATCACTAATATTGCTACACAAGTTTATGTTGAGCCTAATCGTCGTACTGAATTTGTGAGTGCTATAGAAAAAAGAGGGTCTATATCACAGTTTGAATCACTAGTATATCGCCGAGATCATAGTATTATTTGGGTTTCAGAAAATGCCCGTGCAGTCTATGACAATGATGGCAGTTTACTTTATTACGAAGGTACAGTTGAAGACATTACAGAACGCAAACAAGCTGAAGCAGCTTTGCGTCACTCAGAAGGCAAACTGAGGAAACAAGCAACGGAATTAGCAGCAACTTTGCATCAACTTAAACAAACCCAATCGCAACTAATTCAAACGGAAAAAATGTCTACTTTGGGGCAATTGTTAGCAGGCGTAGCACATGAAATTAACAACCCAGTCACCTCTATTTCTAATAATTTACCTCACCTGATTCAATATGTGAAAGATTTACTAGAATTATTAGCTATTTACGAGCAAACTTTGGGCGAAGAAACACCAGAAATTATTGCCAAAAAAGCCGAAATAGAATTCGATTACATCCAGGAAGATTTACCACAAATTATGTCAGCAATGACAGCTGGCTCCGAACGAATTCGGGAAATTGCTTTGAGTTTACGCAATTTCTCTCGCATGGATGAAGGGAAAAAGAAATTTGCGGATATTCACAAAGGAATTGATAGTAGTCTGTTAATTTTACATCATCGGTTGAAAGCAAAAGGCGATCGACCAGAAATTCAAGTCATTAAAAATTATAGTACATTACCCCAAGTGAAATGTGCCTTGGGGCAACTTAGCCAAGTATTTATCAATTTATTAGGTAACTCCATTGATGCCTTAGAACAAAGAATCAAAGAAAACGATCCAGATCTCCCAGCCCCAACAATTCGCATTTGTACAGAAGCTGTCGATAAAAACTGGGTAAGAATTCGCATTGCGGATAATGGGCAAGGCATATCTGAAGAAAGTTTGTGCCAATTGTTTGAACCATTTTATACCACTAAACCTTTAGGCAAAGGCACAGGTTTGGGATTATCTATTAGTAAGCAAATTATTACGGAAAAACATGGGGGAAAAATAGAATGTCATTCTAAATTAGGCCAAGGCGCAGAGTTTTTAATTGAGCTTCCCCTCAGCCAAGCTGAATAATTTGCTCAGTACAACACTAACATAGACTATTTACTATATAAATAATAAGAGTAAGTGAATAGTTAAAAAAACCTTAAAATAAATGGGAACTTAGCAAAAGTAAACATTTAAAAATTTAGTGATAAACGGCTGTATAGTCCACCAATAGAGCATTTGAGACTATTTAATTCTTTTTTTTTTTTTTTAAATAGACTTGCCAGTACATCTGCCATTAGCTAGTTTTAAATAAAAAAAATACTCTTTATAATCTTGCCTAAGATCGCATCCATTAAATTAACAGAAATTATGAACGTTGATATTTTCACCAGGCAAGTAGAAACAGTCAATAGCAGATTACATCAACTTTTCCGAGATGCAGGCATTAGTTCATCACAATCACAGATGCTAGCCCAAGCCTTAAAGGAACTGGGAGTGATTTCTGAAGAATTACAAGTAGCTGTAGATGAACTGATGATTCAAAATGAAGAACTTGCTAGCACAAGGCTGAAGATAGAAGCAGAACGGCAGAGGTATGAAAATTTGTTTGATTTCACACCCGATGCTCAGTTAGTCACTGATGTTGGGGGAACGATTCAAGAAGCTAATCGTGCAGCTTGCAACTTTTTTAATGTGCCACAGAGGTTTTTACTAGGTAAACCTTTAATAGTTTTCGTTGTCGAATCAGACCGTTTGAAATTTCGTAGCGAACTTAACAAATTACAAAATCAAGACCGGATTCAAGAAATAGAAGTTAGCATCCAGCCGCGTCACGGAGAAATATTTGAGGTAGCTTTCCGGTTAGCACCTTTATTTGATTGTCAAGGTAATTTAATCGAATTGCGTTGGTTGTTGCGGGATATTTCCCAAGAAAAGCGATCGCATAACAATGTACTAGGCAATGATTGTGATTTCAATCTGGAACGCCGTTCCTTTGCTTATAACAGAGGAGAAATTATTCCTCTATCTAAAGACATAATTTGGTTAGTTTCTGAAGGATTAGTCAAACTAACCACAATCACCGAAAATGGCGAAGAAGTACTCATAGGATTTGCCGGAAAAGAAATGGTTTTTGGTTCCACTCTTACCTCATTACAAACTTACCAAGCAACTGCTTTATCCAGCAGAGTAGAGTTAGTCTCTATTTGCTTATCAGATATTACTATTTATCCCAACCTAAGCCAAAGTTTGTTTCCTAAAATCAGCCAAAGACTGAAACAAACAGAAGCAATGTTAGCAATTTCTGGTCAAAAATTAGTCAAAGACAGATTGCGTAATCTTTTACGACTTTTACAACAAGAATTTGGTGAACCTGTAGCCGAAGGAACGCGCTTAAGTGTGCGTTTAATCCATGAAGATTTAGCAAGTGCTTGCTGCACCACCAGAGTTACTGTCACCCGCTTACTCAGTATGTTGCAGCAACAAGGAGAAATCACTTTTGATTCTAAATCCCATATCATAATTAAGCATCCCAAATTTTAGTACAAAGTTTTGAGTTGGGAAAGGCAGAAGGCAGAAGGCACAAGAGAAGAAAGGCAGAAGGCACAAGACAGAAGGCAGAAGGCAGAAGGCAGAAGAGAAAAAAGGCAGAAGGCAGAAGGCAGAAGGCAGAAGGCAGAAGGGAAGAAAGATTAAAAGTTTATTTTCTTCTTGTCCCCTTGTCCCCTTGTCTCCTTGTCTCCTTGTCCCCTTGTCCCCTTGTCCCCTTG
>NZ_JADEWG010000109.1 GCF_015207735.1 [Phormidium] sp. LEGE 05292 | reverse complement strand
GGTTTGGGGTGGGGTGAATTAAGCGCATCTTCATAGAGAATTGGTATAAGTTACAAAAATTACAATTTAAATGTCTGTCAACCTAGCCAAGTTTGTCTATCTTATCCTCAATTATCTTCATCTTAAAATGACAAAAAAGTACTAATGTAAAGGAAATATCAAGATTAGACAAAAATCATCAGTAAAATCGACAATGCTTATGCCAATGTGATATCGTTTAATGGAGAGCAATAAATATTAACACCTAGTGAACAAATATTTGTACTTAATTCAGGTAAAAAGCTCGAAACAAGTTAGTTAAAAAGCAAATTACTGGATGGTAAAAATGGGACAGTTTAGCCATTACATTCTCACTAAGTTCAATGTCAGAAATTTCCCAGACCTTAGACCAGGTTGTGACCCAGCTTGGCTCGAAAAGAGATTTAAATTATTCGACCAATATTGTTTCCCATCCGTTTCCAGTCAATCCAACCAAAACTTTCAATGGTTGGTTTTTTTTGATGTAGATACACCTGAAGCATTCAAACAAAAGATTTCCGAATACGCTAACAAGTGGAAGAACTTCGTTCCGGTTTATTTAGATTGTCCATTTCCTTATGGTCAATTTACTGATGAAGTAAGAGCAGTCGTTCGCAACTACATTCCAGCCGACTGCGAATACCTGATCACAACCTGGCTAGATAATGATGATGCGATCCACAAAGATTATGTCCAGATGATTCAGGACAATTTCAATCAGCAAGAATCTGAGACAGTGAACTTCTTTTTTGGCTATCAACTCGCGGAAGGGAAGCTTTACTTTGATTTTGAACTGGCGAGTCACTTCATTAGTTTGATTGAAAAATACAATCCTGATTCATTCAACACTGTCCATTGTAGACCACACAAAGAATTATATGAAGTGTGTAAATCTGCTAAGAAAGTATTCTGTAAACCAGCTTGGATAGAAGTGGTTCACGGTTCTAATTATATGAATGTTTATCGCAGAGGATTTCGCGTTCCAACAGAAAATATTTTGGAGAATTTTTCCATCAAAGCCGAAGCACCGAAAGATGGCGAACAAACCATTCCATTTCTACTAGAACAAGCAAAAATCTCGGTTTTCTTTCCTTATTACTTCTTGAGAAAAGTGTTTCTCAGAATCAAACATAAGCAACTCGATGAGATAGTAATGAGTCGCTTCGCAGTAAAAAGTTATTAATGGTGACTGGGGATGAGAGGCAACTGGGGATGACAGGCAAGATGCCTATCCTACGGGACTGGGGAAAAATTTCCCCCATGAGGAATGACAAATAACTAATGACAAATGGGAAAATTATGAAAATTCTGATTACAGGTGGAGCAGGTTTTATTGGCAAGTGGCTGATTGAAAAGATGCCATCTAATGCTGAAGTTGTGATTGTGGATTCTCTGGATGAACAAGTTCATCGGAAGTCAAAGGATTTTGCACCTGAGTTATTAGCCCGTGCTAAATGTATCAAAGCAGATGTTCAAGATATCGCGGAATACAAAGAGGCGATCGAAGGAACGGATGTAGTACTTCACCTGGCGGCGCAAACTGGTACAGGTCAATCAATGTATGAAATCAGTAGGTATGTGCAACAGAATGCAAATGGGACTGCAAAGCTGTTAGAACTGATTTCCAGCCTAGAACATAAACCGCGCCGAATAGTAGTGTCCTCCAGTCGAGCAGTTTACGGGGATGGGGCTTACACTGATGGTAAATCGATTCTTTATTCCCAAGGGCGACGAGTAGAGGATTTGCAACAGGGGATTTGGGAAGTTTGCGGGGCTGATGGACAGCCGTTAAAACCTGTACCAATGCACGAAAGTCATCAGACTAAACCAACTTCTGTATATGGCTTGACTAAACTTTGGCAAGAACAATTACTGCAAGTTTACTGCGAAAGTCAGGGAATTGATTTAGTAACTTTGAGATTTCAAAATGTGTATGGGCCTAAGCAAGAATTGGGTAATCCTTACACGGGAATTATTGGTATCTTTACGAATGCGATCGTTCAGGGAAACCGTCTGGAACTTTTTGAAGATGGTATGGTGACACGAGATTTCGTGTTTGTGGGCGATATAGCTGATGCGGTACTCGAATGCGCCACCTACGAAAAACCTCTGAACGCGATCCTAAATGTGGGTAGCGGTGTAGCGGTAACTTTAGTAGAGGTTGTGGAAACGATCGCTGAGGTCATTGGCAAAAAAGCCGACTATACTATCTCTGGTCGGTTCCGAGTTGGAGATGTACGCCATGCGATCGCAGATATGGAACAGTACAAAACCACATTGGGACACTGGACACCCACATCCCTGAAAGAGGGAATTTCCCAATACTTAAAATGGTACTTGAATCAGGAACCTTTGGAACAAGCTACCCTAGAAGCATCCTTGCGCGAAATGGAGCAAAAGGGTTTGTTATTGACCAAAAAATAACTAGTAAATCATTTAGTAAATTTTCGATTTTAGATTTAATCCAAAATCGAAAATCTAAAATCGAAAATCTAAAATCTAGTGACTAATGGACATTTTACACCTGAGTACATCTGACATCGATAACGGAGGGGCGCGGGCTGCTTATCGGCTGCATGATGGTTTGCGATCGATCGGCTGCACCTCTAAAATGTTGGTGCACTCCAAATTCAGTTCCGATTCAACGGTAATAGTTGAGCGATCGCCACTTACCAAGTTAAGCCCTCCGATCTCAGGAATCCCATTAAGGCTGTATCCGAAACTTAACTCGCCAATGTTCTCGCCACAATGGTTTCCAGATGTCCTTGCCAAAAGAGTTAGGCAGTTCAATCCAGACATTGTTCATGTACACTGGGTTTGCAACGGCTATCTCCAAATAGAAACACTAGCTAAATTTAGCCAACCCTTAGTGATGACGCTGCATGATATGTGGCCTTTCACAGGAGGATGCCATTATACTCAAGAGTGCCAAAAATATCAGGACTCCTGTGGTGATTGTCCGCAGTTGCAGAGTGGGCGATCGTCAGACATATCCCGTTGGGTGTGGCAGCGGAAAGCTAAATCCTGGCAAAACGCTAACCTGACCATTGTGGCAACAACCTCATGGATGGCTGATTGTGCCCGTTCTAGCTCATTATTCAAAAATCGACGGATCGAAGTGATTCCTTTAGGTTTGGATACTGAGAAATACAAACCAATTAATCGGCAAATTGCTCGCCAATTATTGAATCTTCCCCAAGATAAACAAATAGTTCTCTTTGGTGCAATTACTTCTACTTCAGAACCGAGAAAAGGATTTCAACTCCTGATTCCAGCTTTGCAAAGACTTGCTGCGTCTGGTTGGGCCGATCGGATTGAACTTGTGGTTTTTGGTTCCTCTAAGCCGGAAAAAGCGATCGAATTAGCGTTTAACACTCATTATCTGGGGCGCTTTAATGACGATCTTTCCCTGGCATTGATATATTCAGCAGCAGATGTAATGGTCGTTCCATCAGTACAAGAAGCCTTCGGTCAAACTGCTTCCGAGGCTATTTCCTGTGGGACTCCGGTAGTGGCTTTTCATGGTACTGGATTGAAGGATATCGTTGACCATCAACAAAATGGCTATCTAGCGACTCCGTTTGCAGTGGATGATTTAGCAAAAGGAATTGCTTGGGTACTCGAAGATGGAGAACGTCTCCAAAAGTTACAGTTTCAGGCGAGGCAAAAAAGCTTGCGAGAATTCGCCAGTGATGTCCAAGCCAGCCGTTATCTCTCCCTGTACAAAGAAATTCAGGCAGAGATAACTGCGTGAGAAAGCTTGGTTAAAAGTTCCTAATGTGAGAAAATATGAACAATTAGGGGCATACGAGTTTAATTAAACTGGTTCACTTCACAAGCAGGAAAGAATCGATGAGGTATTTGTCACAGTTTCTATACGTTATCTCTGCTAAAAAAATTGAACTTATACTGCTACTAATTGCTTTTCTCGTAGTTTCACTCATGGATGCTCTAGGGATTGGATTAGTTGGGCCATTTATGGGCTTGGCAACGAATCCAGAACTGATCCATAAAAATATTTGGCTAGCAAACACTTATAAAACTCTAGGATTAAAAAGTAGCAATCAGTTTATTGGATTATTGGGACTAACAATCATCATCATCTTTTACTTAAAATCTTTTTTTTATTACCAAATTCAGCGATATGTATATCACTTTTGCTTTACGCAACAGGTGAAGCTACGTCTCAGACTACTGCATACATATCTGTTCTTACCATACACTTTTCATCTAAAAACTAACTCCGCTAATTTGATTCAAAATATTATTAAAGAAGCAGAAAATTTTAGCTATTCAGTGGCAATTCCGCTTTTAGGATCGGTGGCAAATCTTTTTGTTTTGGTAGTTCTGGTATTGTTACTGATGAAAACAGATTTGGTAGCTACCGTAACTGTAATCGGAATTCTATTAGGTACTTACCTGCCATTCCATTTATTCAGGCACAAAATTGTTCGTTGGGGTAAGGAAGGAGTTGACGCAAATACAGAAATGTTAAGGATTGCGAATCATGCGATCGGGGGACTGAAGGAAACACGAGTTATTGGATGTGAGGAGTTTTTTGAGAACCAATTGAGCAGTCAGGTAAATCGATTTGCCAGAGTTGCAACATTGTTTCACGTATTTCAAATATTGCCCAGAATCACGATCGAAGCTTTGTTAATCACTTTCGTTGTTGGTCTGGTTTCAGTTTCTCTATTGTTTGAGCAGCGATCGCAAAATTTGGTTTCGGTTTTGGGGATTTTTGCGATCGCTTCAATTCGTATCTTGCCCTCTGCTAGTCAATTCATGTCCAATATGGGTGTGCTGCGAAACTTTAAGCCGACTCTCGATCGACTTTACATGGACTTGAAAGAAATTGAAACGCCAGAAGCCGTTAATTATTTGAAAATATCTCAGGGTTTTATTCCCAGTAAAGAGGTGAAGTTTGAGCGTAAAAAATCCATCAAACCCATACCAATGTCCTTTACGCAAGAAATTGTTCTCAATAAAGTTAATTATGCTTATCCAGAAGCTGCTTCCAATTCCCTGACAGATATTTCCTTAACGCTTAACAAGGGAGAATCGATAGCATTAATTGGTAAGTCAGGCGCAGGAAAAACAACCCTGGTGGATGTTTTATTAGGGTTGTTAATTCCGCAGTCAGGCGATATTCAAGTTGATGGCTTATCGGTATATAATTCTTTGCGTTCCTGGCAGAATTTGATCGGTTACATTCCCCAAACGATCTTTCTTACAGATGACACGATCGAACGAAATATTGCCTTTGGTGTTACAGATGATAAAATCGATCAACAACGGTTGAATAACGCAATTCGATCGGCACAACTGACAGAATTAGTTGCTCAATTACCGGAAGGCGTGCAAACTATGGTCGGTGAACATGGGGTTCGTCTTTCGGGAGGACAGCGCCAAAGAATTGGTATTGCTCGTGCTTTGTATCATGAACGCGAGATTCTCGTTTTAGATGAGGCGACTTCTGCTCTGGATAACGAAACAGAAAACTTAATTAGCAAAGCCATTCAAGATTTAAGTGGTACGAAGACGATGATCATTATCGCGCACCGATTGACCACAGTTGAACATTGCGATCGCATTTACGAAATGCAAAAAGGCAGTATTATTAAGTGTGGCAGCTATCAAGAAGTCGTTTTGGCACAGAACGTCTAATTCTCGCAAGGTGCATTTTTTACCATTAAAAAAGGCAAATTATGGCAAATTGTGGAGGTTTTTAGATGAAATTAAATACTATTAAAAATATTTTTGTGGCTAAATATCAATCTTGGTTTCCATTGCTCCTTTATGCCACCGCTGTTTTCCTGACCATAGTTCTGCCAATTATACTTTGGCCGTTAAACCTATCATTTGTATCCAAAACTTATGATGGTAGTGTTCCGGGTATGGTAGATACCGAGCCTTTTGAAATATTTGGTCTACTAAGTTCTGTTTTATTAATTACTGTTAGCTGGCAAAGATTAAAAGTAAAGAAAAGATTAAATTTAAATAGTTTTATCCTGATCGTTTTGCCACTACTGGTTAACCTAAATCTTCTTTGGTTATTAATTGAAACATCATATCTCAAAGGTAGCGATTACCTTTGTTACGAGAATGCAGCCCGAGCAATTTTAAACGGACTAAATCCTTATCTAGCAGAGCCAAAATGTTATCTGTATCCACCCTTGCCAGCACAAGTGCTTGCCTTTTTATACCAACTAGTTAATTCAACTCATTTGCTGCCACGAGGAGATACACTAAAGACTTGGAATACAGTTTTCTACTTATATCAATGTGGTCAGTTTTTCCAAATTATCTTGGCATATTATTTAACCTACCACCTCGCTCGCAGGATGGGTGTAAAAAATATTTTAGCGGCCTTGATTGTATCAGTATTATTTCTGTTTAACGAGCCGCTCTTTAGAACGATAAAATTCGATCAGATTAATGTATGGATCTTAAATAGTTTCCTACTGGCACTGCTTTTACTCCGCTCTCGTCCCTTTGTCAGCGGGTTAGCTGTCGCTTTGGGCGCACACATCAAGCTGTATACCCTGGCTCTATTACTTCCCTGGAGTTTTATCAAGAGGCGACGTGCTATTTTGGGAGTAATAGTAGGATTTGTGGCAATTCTACTGATTCAGACTGATTGGGGGCAAGACTGGACGTTGTGGCAGCAATTTCTGAGCTATTTCCAAAACCCCGAAAAACCGAGTAACTACCGAAACAGTAGTATACATAGCTTTGTTTTCAATCTATTTAAGATACCTGCAACATTAACACATCACTCTTTTTTCAATTTGGTTCCTGCGATCGTAGCTGCGATCAACCTTTTAATTCTTGTTTGGTTTGTTGTCAGGATTATCAAGAGAGAGAAAGGCTACAAGGAGCTTAAGAAAGATAGTGTTTCTCTGAACAGACAACTACCGAATGATTTGTTTATACTGTATGGGCATTCGATCGATGCGATCGCCCTTGGTCTGCTGATTTCACCTTCGGTCTGGGAGCATCACTATGTAATAGCGATTCCCATTGCTCTATGGGCGATTGTAACTGGTCGGTGGGAGCGACGCAAGTTAGCTGGAGTTGGTACATTCTTGATTTTTTGCTTACCAACTTTTGACATTTTTCCTTTAGGCCATTGTCGGATGGTTGGACTGTTAATTCTGATCTATGTAACATCTCCCAAATTTGTTCAGCAATACTTTCTCCGGGAACAGAAGAGAAAGATTAGTGAGTTAGAGGTTAGTTGACTAAAGTTTCAGATCTTGGCTCACCATTTTGGAAGTGACTCATACAATAGATTTAGTCACTGTTAAGTGCTGCACTTAAACAGTAGTGCTGTCCACATATCTGCCGGATCTGAGTAGTAGTCGATCGCTTCCACCCGATAGCGAATCCCCTGGTTGGTAAGTAAAATATAATCTCTAGGTTTGATGCCTTTACCATAGCCTGTCATCTGCACTCTTGTCCCATCAATCTCTTCAATCTCATAATTAACACTCTCGATCTCTTTAGTGAAATTATGAGTTCTCGGCTTAGACGAAGATGGCAAGACTTGAGCAAAAAGTCTATCGAAAAAATCCAAGTCTGCGAGTTTAGGTTCTGGGTTGCTTAACATAATCATTCTAGATGTCCTTAAGGTAAATATTATTAGAGATCGCAGAAATAAGTTAGTAAACTTAGTAAGCCTTAACAGTTGAGAATAAAAAGTTCCATTTCTCAATACCTCTACTGAGACTTGGCTCCAGAGGCAGCAACTGCTGTTTTTCGTGACCAGGTTCAACTTGGAAGAGCTGGGAGGTTCTACCTATCCAGCTGCCAGATCTGAACACCCAAAAGGTACGAAGAAACGTCCACAATAGAGGAAAGAAATACAGTCAACAAGAGTTTGAGCAAATGTATTTCTTGAAAGTCTACTAAAAGTTAACGTTAGAACTAAATTAACCAAGCTTTATCAAGAAATTATCTATCCTGTGAGAGAGACTAGTGCAGCACAGCAGAAATAACCCATCAGTTCTTTCTCCCCATCCCCCCATTCCCCCAACTTTACTGTGGAACTGGTGGGAAATTTATGCCCAGATGTAATAACTCAAGTTGTTTCCTAATTTAGGGAAACTTTTCCTGCTTACAGGTGGTCAGTTTTACAGGAGAACACCACCAGTCCTTTGACTGCCTGTATTCAAACTATATCATCAATAAATTTAGGAAGCTTCAGGGTCTTTACGCTGTAAGCTTACTGAGAGTACGCATTACTTTAATATGAGAACTCTTCAAAGGAATTTTATAAACCAGCGAAATTTATGAATTTTGCATAAAGATAGTGAGTGGCATCTAGTATTTTCACATAGGTATCCCATAACATTTTATTTAACAGCTCATAAAGAGTTTTACAAAATCACGTAAGTAAAGCTGCTACCCTTTCAACTTACCAATACGGAAAATACGAAATAAATATATGACACAAGTAATGACACGAGTAATGACACAAGTAAATCCTCCATCCCAACGCATTATCGGCTTTCCAGTTACAGCCGTACCCTTCGAGTCCCAGATGGCTGTGATATTAGAATGGGCAAAGCAAGGTTTAAGTAAATCAGTTTGTATTGCCAACGTCCACATGCTGGTGGAAGCTTATCGCAACTCTAGTTTTGCTACAGTATTGCAACAGGCAGATTTAGTAACTCCAGATGGAATGCCTTTAGTTTGGATGCTTAGGTTGTTGGGAGTCCGTCAACAAGACCGGGTAGCTGGTTTAGATGTTTTGCACGCACTATGTAAGCAAGCAACAAAGGCTGGAGTCAAAGTATTTTTCCTGGGTTCCCAATCAGTAATTCTTGATAAAATGCGTCAGCGATTGAATCAAGAATTTCCTGACCTGGAGATTGCTGGAATGGAACCCTTACCATTTCGCCCCATGACTCAGGCAGAAGACGAAGCCCTGGTAGAAATGTTGAACGAAAGTGGTGCGGGAATCGTATTTGTGTCTTTGGGTTGCCCGAAGCAGGAAGTTTGGATGGCTAACCATAAAAACCGAGTAAATGCGGTAATGATTGGATTGGGCGGTGCTTTTCCTGTTTATGCTGGACTTCACAAACGTGCTCCTGGCATTGTGCGATCGGCTGGCTTTGAATGGCTCTATCGTTTATTACAAGAACCACAAAGGCTTTGGGGACGCTACAGCAGCACAATCCCAGTCTTCATTTGGTTAGCCTGCAAGCAGTTATTGACAGCGCAACGTCAGCAACTCCAAGACTATCATGATGCAACAATTTAGAAGTTTAGAGCCTGTCCAGAAGCACAAGGGGTGCAATAATATTTGGCTCTAACTTCTATAGGATATGAAAAAACTAGGTTGATCTTTAGCAATCAAACTGTGTGCTATAGCAGAAGGCAGAAGGCTTCCGTGAGCGTCAGCCGAACGGTAGAAGGCAGAAGGCAGAAGGCAAAAACTTAAAAATAAGGGTTCTGGCTCTTCATCTTGTCTTAACCGCTTTGGCAGTTGCTATACATAATTAACAATTCTGCTCTTAAGTCTGAGACTTTGCCAAATCTAACACAAATTTCTGTTAAGAAGAACTTGAAAAAAATAGATAGATGTTAGATTTTCTCCGGTCTATTTTTTTGTTGAGCGTCGTTACTATCCATTCAGAGAGAAAATATTAATAGTTTTTGGTTCCTCGCTACTCTCAAAGCTAAATTTGTTATCAACTCGCCAGACTGTTCTAATTATCAAATTTCTCTCAGATTTTTTGTTTTAGGAATCTATGTGTTTTACATTTTCTTAACTCACATATTCTTCTCCGTTAACAGTAATTTTTGGCTGACGCTTTCCCAAATGATGCTGGGTTGAAGTCTCGATTTTGAATTTTTGGTTGCTATAATTAGTCCGCTCGCTCCAACTCTGACTTTAAAAAATGAAGGTTTTGAGAAGCTTTATAGATTGTCATCAAACTGAAATCAGTACTTAGAACAAATTTTGGCAATATCAAAAGCTTTGATATTGCCAAAATTTGTTTTTTAGCATTTGCTCATTGCTACTACAAATGCGAACAAAACCAATGGAAATAACTTTACAGGTAAGTGCATTACACCGAAATGAGTAGGGTGGTCATTGCTTAAAAGTCTCTTTTTATAACGAGAATAAAACTCTTGGTAGGCAATAACCATCTTAAGACAACACAGAAAGAATATTTTTATTGGTCAAAATAGCAATGTATGTAAATATTCGGTAAATATTCGGCTCCAGGGGTAGATCCAATGAACCATGACGAGTCTAAAATAGTTATTGGCGATCGCACTTTGATTAGTTCTTGTTTTATTGCTCTGAATCTACGGAGGATAACTACTATAATCGTAAGTTGGTGCTTTGTCAACTCTTTTTCTGCTATTTTATGGTCACGTAAATTTGATTATTGACAACAATTGCTTAATTAACCGACAGGTAATAATCATTCCAGTCAATTATGGTTTTAAAGGCCGACATATCTCCTTTAAAGAACAAACCCAATCAAGAGGAGAGTTACAACCCGATATCATGTCTGGCATTGCTACGGGTGTAACGATCGGTAATAGTTGCGTGATTGGAGCAGGAGCAGTTATCGCCAAAAGTATTAAATCTTACTCAATTGTTGTCTGAGTTCCCACCAAGACTATAACTAAACAAGAGTAAAACTCTGATTTCTAATGACTCAAAAAATTCTCTCCTGTTCGGTAATTGCTAGGTATTATTTTTAGGCAGTTGATAAATGGATGCAAGCATAAAGTTTAACTTTCAATCAATCAGATATACCATCCCCAAATGGCTGAAGCAGCACCAGATAGATTCATCAATTGCTGTGATTCTTGCCATTGGGTTGGCAATTTCCAGCTACTTGAGTGCTCAACGAATTCCCGAGCCAATTATCACGGATTTCTATGCTCAGGATGTGTGGTTTGGTAGTGACATTCCTACTGTTTTTGGGAATATTACCAGTCTTGAGAGTGATTTTGGACGTAACAATAAACACCCCTTATTTCCGCTGATAGTATTTCCGCTGGTCTTCGGATTGGGAAAAATACTTCACCTGGAACCTGTTGCGGCGGCAAGACTAGTAACTGCCTTTTTTGCGGGTGCATGGATTGCCGCACTTTATGTTTTATTCCGGTTAATGCGCTGTCCGCGATTAGATGCTAGCATCTTCAGCTTGTTAGGAGGAGTTAGTTCTGCTGCGGTTTTTTGGTTTGTGGTACCGGAGTCCTTTCCCTCTGGTTCACTTTCACTATTGTTACCTTTGATTCTGCTGCCTTTAGCGGAAATTCAGAAAGTATCTCCGATTTGGTATGTAATACTTAGCGCATTTTCAGTAAGTATTACAATCACAAACTGGATGTCGGGACTTCTGACAACATTCGTCAGCTTTCGCTGGAAAAAAGCGGCTCAAATCACGCTAATAACTTTTGCGATCGTAAATGTGCTTTGGATTCTGCAAAGAATACTCTTTACTAACACTGGTTATTCCTTTGCACCAAAGACGTTTATAGGTGAAAAGAAATTCATGTCGGCACCAGAATCCGACAGTGTTTTATCGGCTATTAGTTCCTTTTTTTATCAAACGATCGTCATGCCTGCGATCGAAATTCAAGACTCACCAATTCGACCAGATTGGGTGAAGTTGGCAACTAACACTTTAACTCCTGGATCAGGTGGAATTTGGGGAACAGTGGCAGCAATATCCTGGACGGGACTGTTAATTATTGGGATTTGGAGTTTCTTCACCACAAAAAAACAGCCGAAATTAAGGATCGTTCTGGGACTAATAATTATCGGACAACTGCTAATTCATAGCGTTTATGGAGCCAGAGAAACCTTTATTTATGCCCTGCATTTCGCCCCATTATTACTGATTTTGGTGGCATTTACTTCCTTAACTCGTCTGCGTTTGTTGGGCTTAGTTCTGGCAGGGTTGGTTGTAGTCAGTGCGGGAATTAATAATCGATCGCAATACAACCAAGTTACAGCCACCTTACAAACATACGGCACTCCCCAACAGCAAGTAGAGCAACAAATGCAGCTACGTCCCAGAGATCCTTGGCTCCGCAATGTCGGACATATCGTGCTGGGAACTCCTGGTAGCCGCGCCGAAGATAAAGCTTACTATGAACCAGGGGGCAGCTTTAGCCCAGTAGCAGGCAGCTTTGGGGTTTCGATTTGGGTGCTGGATAAAAATGGCAACCTGAAAGCCACCAGCGACAATATTCCTCTAGATAAAATTAAGCAACAATTTACTAATCTGCCTGACAAGCAGACACCAGGAATTTTTACATCAACAGAATACTATCAAGCTTACTGGTCAGCCTCAAAACCAGGAACTTGGGAGTTAAACTTGAAAACTCCTGCTAATTTAACAACTCGACCTGTATTGGTAATTCGCAGTGTTGGGCCTGCTGGCGGTGCGATCGACTCATTAAATTGGGACGGTCAACGGTTGTCGATCAATAATCGTTGGTCTGTGAAGCTCAGTCAAACCCCAGCTAAGGTACATTTGGGTAGTGAAACTTCACCGGGCTGGATCTCACAATCATCTACTGTCAAGCAATGGGAAGATGAGCGCGGTTGGGGCTATGCACGGCTGGAACTAACTCCAGGGGACACCAGGATTGAATTAGCCAACTTTACTACGGAGCCGACTAACCTGAGTGCGACCAAAATCGCGCCGGGAATGGTTTTGGAATTACCGGATCGTCGATTTGTGGAAACCGTTAACGCCCAAGTTGCTCATTTAATGATGGGGCTGGTGGGAAATCGTACCACTCCTAGCGATCCACTAAACTATCCATTGCCACGTTTCCAAGATGGTGCTTACCAGATCGTTGCTCTGGCTCGTGCTGGACAATTAGATGTAGCGAAGCAGCTGTTGGGCTATTTTGCAGAAACCGATTTTGTCGATGGTATTCAACGGAAAGCTGATGTTCCGGCTTTGGGAATCTGGGCATTGGCAGAGGTTGCCGAACAGTTGAATCAGCCAGAGTACGATCGCTTTTTGTGGCCTCACATTCAGCGTAAGGCCCAGTTGATTATGGATATGCTCACCTCAAATAGACCGGGCTACCCAGTGGTTGAGAAATCAAAGGCTCCTTTTTCGGAAAACCCAGATTTTCTAAAGGTGGATTTGGTTGCAGGTAAAATGGACAATCAACCGGATCTGATTACCCTCGACCCATCGGCAAGTATGATGAGCTATCGGGCTTTGCTGGATGCTGCAAGTGTAGCCGATCGGGTTGGTCAAAGTGCGATCGCTAAACGCTGGCGTTCGGAAGCAGGGAAATTACAAACAGCTTGGGAAGAATCATTTAAATTCGTCTTCGCTGGAACTCCTGAAACTTACACTACCAGTTTGTGGCCTAGTGGAATTGGGTCTTCCAATCGGGAAGTTTTGACTCAAGAACTGGAACGGCGCTGGAATGAATCCCACGATTCTAAAGGATTGTTGCGTCAACCTGTAACACCATTTCTCAATTTGGCAGAAACTCACCAATGGCTGTTGTTGGGTAAGAGCGATCGGGTATGGAATAATCTGCAATGGTTATGGCAAAATCAAGCTTCCCCTGGTTTATATACTTGGTGGGGAGACAACAATCAGATTGGTGAGCTACCCAAGCATTTCTCCCAATGGCACCGTTATCGCGGTTGGATTAATCCTGCCAACGCTACACCACATTACGGAAGTGCTGCCCAAATGCTGCTGTTGCAATTGGATATGTTGGCTTATGTCGAACGATCGAAGACTGAACCTATCTTAGTCATTGGTGCTGGAATTCCCAAAACATGGCTTAACCAAGCCATCAGCGTTAAAGGATTACAAGTAGGCGGAAATTTGGTTAATTGGACTTGGGATGGTAAACAAATCAACGTGGAGATGAAAGGGAAAAAAATGAATGTTCGGCTGGGATCGGCTTTCCCTGCCAATACACCCGTGAATTCGATCGCGCCGCAAAAAACATCATAACTTTAATAATTAAATAGGCTCTCCTGATATACTTGAGTAAGCCGGAGCAAGGAATTAATAATCAATGTTTTAATTCTCTAAAATCCCGGAGTTTTGTAGTAAAAGCTGCATTTGTTACCAAAAATATCAGGAGAGCTATTTTTAGGTATCTACCTAAATTCAATTTGAGTTTAAAGGGAAAATGTCGATGTCGGATCAACCTAAAGATAAAGAGTAACTTTTTTTGTTCAGAATATTACTTGGGGTTAAAATTCAAAGATTAGACAAACTACAACTCCTAAGTAAGTTTCTTGTTGTTTACAAACAGAAAATCAACTGATGAAATCTCCTTATTTAGCAGCACTTAGACCCCGCCAGTGGACAAAAAATCTTATTGTTTTTGCTGCCCCTCTGTTTGCTTTCAGTATCACTCTAGAAACGATATTGGGGAGTTTGCTGGCATTTGTACTATTCTGTGCAGCGTCTAGTAGTTTTTACTTACTCAATGACATTGTAGATGTAGAATCTGACCGAAAGCATCCAGTCAAATGTAAACGTCCGATCGCTTCGGGAGCAGTAAGTATTCCTGTCGCGATCGCAATGGCAGTAATTTTGTTGGGTGGAGCAGTGATTATTGGTTGGTGGCGATCGCGCTGGTTAGGTGCAACCATAATTAGCTATGCTCTACTACAAGTCGCCTACAACTTAAAGTTAAAACGAACTGTAATTTTGGATGTAGTCGCGATCGCAATGGGATTTGTCTTCCGAGCTTACGCAGGTGGCGCTGCTACAAGAATTCCTCTATCTCCCTGGTTCTTGCTTTGTACTGGGATGCTAGCTTTATTTTTGGGCGTGGAAAAGCGCAAAGCAGAATTAAGATTGATAAAAATCAGTGGTGGTAAAACCAGGGCAGTTCTGAGACGCTACTCTTTTGGCTTACTTGAACGCATGGAGAGCGTTGTCACTACTGGAGCTATCCTAACTTATGCCCTTTGGAGTTCAGGCCCACAAGTTGGTGGCGCTTCCACTCCCTGGATGATGGTAACATTGCCCTTTGTGATGTATGGCATTTTTCGCTATCAACTCCTGAGCGATCCTGAAGAAATTTCTCGCCGAAATGAAGCAGGACATCACGGTGAACTAGGTGGTCAAAGCGAAAGACCTGAAGAAGTATTATTAAAAGATCGGCCAATTCTATTAACTGTTGTTGGTTGGGTGCTGACAACAGCTGCTATTCTCTGGTTTAAAACTAATGGAATCATCATCAGATAAGTTGTTTTTCTATTCACCAAGGAGTTGAGTATAAAAGTGGGAAAGTACTATTTTCCAAAAACAGATTATCGGTTAGCGACGATAAAAATTGAATTACTAGAAGCCTCTGGAATCAAAGGTGTGTTATTAGATTTAGACAACACAATTGTTTCCGAGGACGATCGCTATTTATCCCCTGGTGCTGAAGCTTGGATTGAGCAAGCAAAATTAGCAGGATTCAAGTTTTATATTCTCTCTAATGGTAAGCGTCGCTACCGAGTAAAATATTGGTCTTATCGTTTGGATATACCAGCGATTAATCCAGCCAAAAAACCATTTCCTTTTGCATTCCGTAAAGCGATAAAAGCCATGAAACTTAGACCAAAACAAGTAGTTGTGATTGGTGATAGTCGTCATACAGACGTTCTAGGAGCATGGCTTGTCGGTTGTCCTAGCATTCAAGTTGCCACACTTCCCCATCCTTTTCGTTGGTGGGAAAAGCTATTCGGAAAAAGAGTACAAACACCTTATCCTATCGAGCACGAACTGGAACATTTTGATGTTAATTCCTATAAAACTTGATTTTACCAAATCAACGTTATGATAGTTTCTCAGACTAATGAACAAGGAAATTTAGTATGCAAAGTAACTTGGTATTTTTTATTTTAATCCTGATCTCAGTTGCTTTAAACACTTTGGCACAAACGCTACTGAAGCTAGGCGCTGGACAAAATCCTCTGAATTTATTTTTATTTGGCGGTCTAGCTGCTTACGGATTAAGTACAATATTTTATATTTTGGTTTTAGGTAAGTTGAATTTATCTGTTGCCTATCCAGTTGTGATTGGATTAACTGTTTTGGCAACTACAATGTCAGGAGCGATCGTTTTGGGTGAGAAAGTTTCTTCTGTGGGATGGATCGGAGTGGGATTAATGATTAGTGGAATTTTTGCGATCGCCTTTGGCAAAGTTAGCTGAACGACATAAGTTATTTGGTAGAAAAAAAGCTCTGCGGAATCTTTGACATTGTTGAATGAACAAACTAAGTAGGGCTTGCTGAATAAGTCTGTTGGTAAGGGTAGAGACACGGCATAATTAACTTTATCTGTTTGTCCAAAATATTTATGATGCCGTGTCCCTACACAACTTACTCAATTAAGACTTGCTGAATACGTTGCGATCGTTCTTACTTTACGGTCTACAGAAGGTTTTTCAATCAGTCCAAAAACTTTAAGATATTTTTCGCCAGCAGTTTCTATTCCAAACTGATTAAGCCATTGGGCATCAATTGATTTTGGATTACCAGCTAAAACTTGTAAAATTCCATCTGCAAGAGCTTCACTATCTCCCACAGGTGTTAGGTAGCCATATTTTCCACCTGAGAGAATTTCCGCAGGGCCACTTTCACAATCGGTTGATACTACTGGTATTCCCAATGCCATTGCTTCGATTAAAACATTACCTAATCCTTCCCAAGCAGAAGACAACACAAACACAGACGATCGCGCCATGTACATATAAGGATTATTGACGTGCCCCGGCAGATCAACCACGTCCTCTAACCCCAATTCCTGAATCAGTGCTTCTAGCTTTGGACGGTCTGGGCCCCAACCGAGAATTACTAGTCGGCATGGTTTATGCTGTTGTACCTTGGCAAAGGCTCGAATCAACGTCGGGAAATCTTTTTGCTTTTCTAATTTGCCCACACCCAAAATTACAGGTAATTCCCCAGGTGCAAACCAAGGATGATCCAATGGTTCTTGGGCTTTGACAAATATCTGTGGATGAATCACAGGGTTGTAAATTGTCTCAATCTTCTCTAAAGGCAAAGAAGCCGTCTGTGCTAGGTCTTTAGCAACACCGTGAGAAACTGCCAAAATTGCGTCTGCAAAAGGATACAAAAATTTGGTAAACAGAGGAGCTAACCGATCTTTGAGCTTACTACTATTTTTGGCAGTTCTGGACAACTGGTTATGTTCACAAACAATTATTCGAGTTGGAACTCTGGCGATTAATCGAGCCAGGATTGCCACTTCGTTAGCATAATGGTCTGCTGCCAACAGCACCTCTGGACGCTCCTGAAGCAAATACTGAACTAGCTTGGGAAGACTCTTGAACAAACCGGAAGACTTCAAATCAATGATGCGGGTTTCCGAAGGCATTTGCCACAGATGGGGACTGTCCGCGTCAATTAACACCAAGTCAATCTGCACACCCATGTTAACTAAGTAATGAGAAAGTAAGGCTGTCACTCTCTCAATTCCTCCCCCGCCAAAATTTCCCAGGAATAACGCAATACGAGGCTTGGTAGTAGTCATTTTCTCTATTACCTTATCACCCTTAAATTTTATTTAAGGAAAATTTTATAATTTTCCTCTTAACAATTCTACACTTTACATATCTTTAAAATTATATCTTTAGGATGATTTTTTTTATGTAACATTAATTACTTTACAAAAATCTGATTGATGTGTAAAAAGCTGCACAAAGTTTTATTAATTGTATTCAGTAAAGAGCAACTGAAGTTTGAGAATTTTGACTAAAATTACTTGGTACTGATTCACTTCTTCTGGCTCAGTGAGTATTTTAAAACACAAGGATATCCGTACCTTTAGACCGGAGAGTACGAAAATTCGTCTAGTCTTCACAAAAACTACCTTAAGTATGGATTTACTTTAAGATTTAACAAAGTGTAGCCTTACCGACTTTTTATTTTGTACCCCTAGCAGGCAAGATTAAGATTAGCTACTGTAGACTGTCCTATTCGCGGAAGCTCTTCGGGGCATCCCAATTTGGTAAGGGCGAACGCGAGTGCGTGCCGTAGGCATCAGCATTCCGGCAGTAAATCTGTGTTTGTAATCAATAGTTTATCTAACAGTTTCTTCCACTAATATCAGCAAATTAGTTCTTATGAAAGAGATTCGTATTGCTTGGCTACTGCCAGTAGCTTGGTTTTACTGGCAACCAGCCTTAAGTGAATTTACCAAGTTATTTCCCGAAACAACCGTGTTTACTGGATTGTTTCCGGGATTTGCCAAGGGGGTGGAAGGATCGCTTCGGGTGGAAGTGGTTGGGCAGTTTCGAGTAATTGAACTGACGCGGGATGAAAGCAGTTACGGTGATAACTTCACCTACCTGTCGCCAGGAATCATTGGTCATTTACTGCGGCTGCGACCCCAAGTGATTTTTTCCAGTTCCTTTGGGATATGGACAGTAATTGCGCTCCTGCTCAAGCCTTTGTTTTGGTGGCGAGTGGTCATCGCTTACGAAGGCAGTTCCCCTGGTGTAGATTATCGCAATTCAGCAATTCGCTTACTTGTGCGACGATTGATGGTCAAAATGGCGGATGCTTGTATTACCAATAGTCGGGCGGGTGCTACTTATTTAACTGAGATTTTACGAGCTGCTTCGGATCGGGTTTTTGTGCAACCTTACGAAATTCCAGATGAGAAAACGCTCCCTGGCGATTCGGGATCGTCGGAAACTGTGTTTTCTGGGCTACAAAGACCGATTTTTTTGTTTGTGGGACATCTGATTCCTCGGAAGGGATTGCCAACATTGTTGAAAGCTTGTGCAATTTTGCAGGAACGAGGTTACGAAAATTACACTTTGGTAGCGGTAGGTGATGGAGAGCAACGAAAGGATTTAGAAGCATTTTGTCAAGAGCATCAGTTGATTGATCGCATCGAGTGGGCAGGAAGAATAAGCTACGACAAGATCGGTAGCTACTTTAAAAATGCAGATGTGTTTACCTTTCCCACTCATGAAGATACTTGGGGCGTAGTAACACTCGAAGCCATGCTACTTGGTAAACCGATTCTTTGTTCTAAGGGTGCAGGGACATCCGAATTGGTGATCGACGGCGAGAATGGTTATGTATTTACCCCAAATGCAGCTGAAGAATTAGCCGATCTGATGCAAAATTTTCTGGATAATCCTGGTTTAATCGGAAAAATGGGAGAGCGATCTAAACAAATTATGGCTCAGTATACTCCAGTTGCCGCTGCTAAATGTCTGGCTCAAGTAACCGAATTAGTCATGGGAAAAGAAATGAAACTAACAAAGGTAGCAGAAGCAAAAGAGGAAAATAAAAAGACAAAATTATGGTAGGGGCGGGTTTAGTAAACAACCCCTGCTACTCACAGACAATCTCTGGGCAAAACCCGCCCGTACATAGTTATCACTTAATTATGAAGACACCCAAAATTTCCTTACTGACCCATGATATTGAAGGTGGGACATTCACTAACCTCTGTACAGATTTAGTCCGAGGATTTTCCGAACTTGGGGTTGAATCTCAAATAGTGGTTCTGGATGCTACTGATGCGGAGTTAGCTTGTTACCCAGAGTATCCCATAGTCAAGCTAAACGTGAAGCGAACTACATTTTCTGTCCCAGCAACAGTTCGTTATCTGCGTGAATATCAACCAGATGTGCTACTGCCGATGCCTTGGTATTTTAATGTTGTGGGAGTTCTGTCAAGATGCTTGTCTGGTGTGAAGACAAAAGTAATTTTGGGAGAGCATAATATTATTAGTCTGGAAGCTGAGGTGGAACATCGGGATAAACCACATCTGCGGTTTCTGCCAGTTCTAATGCGCTATACCTATCCCCATAGCGATGGGTTAATAGGTGTTTGCAAGGATACAATTACTGATTTAGAGGAAACTCTAAAAATAGAGGCGAATATTCCCAAGCGAGTGATTTTCAACCCGATCAATTTGGAACGGATCGAACCACTCTCCCAGGAAGCGATCGATCATCCCTGGTTTCAAAATAAAGATCTTCCTATAATTGTCACCGCTGCCCGTCTTGCCAAGCAAAAACAGATAGATTGCTTATTACAAGCATTTGCTCAGATAGTAAAAGTCACGCCAGCAAGATTAGTGATTCTGGGGGAAGGGCCTTTGCGAGGCGAACTAGAGTCTTTGTGTCAAGAACTCAACATTACAGATTCAGTTTGGTTTCCAGGCTTCGATCCCAATCCTTACCGCTATATGGCAGCTAGTGATGTATTTGTTTTAGCATCAGCTTGGGAAGGTTGCCCGATCGCTCTTCAGGAAGCAATGGCTTGTGGGACGGCATCTGTGGTGACAGATGCTCCAGGTGGCATGAAGGACATTGTAGAGTATGGCAAATATGGTGTGCTGGTGAAAGCGGGCGATCCAGATGCTCTGGCTACGGGAATTTTACAGCTTCTCACCCAACCTGAGTTAAAGCAACATTACCGGGAAATGGCAAAAGTGCGATCGCAGGATTTTCATTACCTAAACGCCAGTAAGCAGTATCTCGACTTTTGCCAATCTGTTTTAGCATCCGCTTCCGAAAATCAGGAGAAACAATGAAGGTTTTGTTATCAGCTTACGCTTGTGAACCAGGGCGGGGAACAGAGTTGGGCGTTGGTTGGAATACGGTGCGAGAAGCTGCCCGTTATCATGAAGTCTGGGTGCTGACTCGCCCGGATGATGGACGAGAAGCGATCGAAGCCGAACTCGCCCGCAATCCTGTTCCAAATCTACACTTTGTTTACTTCACCTTACCGATTTGGGGCAGTGGTTGGAAATGGGGACAGGGAGCTTTTCAAATCCACTATTACCTGTGGCAAATTCAGGCGTACTTTGTGGCTCGGAAGTTGCACCGGGAAATCGGTTTTGATCTTCTCCACCACGTCACCTTCGTTAGATATTCTACCCCTAGCTTTATTGCCTTGCTACCTATTCCGTTTGTTTGGGGTCCCGTTGGCGGTGGAGAATCTGCTCCCGTTGCATTCTGGAAAGATTTTAGCTTGCGTGGTAAGGTTTACGAGTTGCTTCGCAAGTTTTCTCACTTTACAGGTGAGTGCGATCCGTTTACTTGGATTACGGCGCGTCGAAGTGCGATCGCCCGTGCTACCACTGAAGAAACTGCTTTACGCTTGCGAAAGTTGGGTGCTAAAAATGTGCAGGTCTATTCTCAAGTTGGGCTACTACCGGAAGAAATTGCAGAACTAGAAAAATATCCAATTCACGAACAGCGATCGTCAATCCGATTTATCAGTATCGGTCGTTTCCTTCATTGGAAAGGTTTTTATTTAGGAATCAAGGCATTTGCTAAAGCTAACTTACCCGACGCGGAATACTGGCTGTTAGGAGATGGCCCAGAACGAGGAAATCTGGAGAAACTGATCCAAGAATTAGGTATTACTCATCAAGTAAAATTCTGGAGTGAATTACCACGCAACAAAGCCTTTGATTTACTCGGTGAGTGTGATGTTTTAGTTCATCCCAGTCTGCATGATTCTGGTGGATTTGTCTGCTTGGAAGCAATGGCAGCCGGAAGACCTGTAATTTGCTTAGATCTGGGTGGCCCAGGTGTACAAGTGACAGAGGAAACTGGTTTTAAAATTTCCGCAACAAATGACCCTGAACAATCTATTTCTGATCTCGCCGTAGCAATGGTGAAACTTGCTAAAGAACCCAATTTGCGGGTGAAAATGGGGAAAGCGGGACGACAAATAGTAAGAGATTTTTATAACTGGCAAGCTAAGGGAGCGGAACTGGATCAGCTTTACGAAAAGATTGTTAGTCAACAAAATTAAAGTTAATACCCAAAAAAATAGGGTGGTTTCCTCCACCCTTACTTAGCAAAACTAGCAATAAGGCCCAATTAATTCCTGTTCTGCTTCTAGCATTTTGACTAGGTGGCGATCGCCACTTTTTCTTGCTACCTGTAATCTATGTTCCAAACGACGGCAGATATTGCGATAGTGAGTTTCTTCTACTTGTTCATCGAATTTTTGTGGATGCTTCAGAGAATCCGATCCAACTTTTGAATCAACTCTATCTGCTGCTGGTGCTGCATAGCAAGCTTCTGCTGTAGCGCGAGGATTTGCACAGTAGCTAACGCCTCTATATTTCAAGTGAGGTGTTGCCTGCGGCACTGGAATATGTCTGGGATATTTATAATTCCAAGCTTGACCCCGGTACATACCGCCAATTTCACCTTCAGTCATTTCGAGGCTAGGTAAGTCTTTTTCATATTTAACACCGCGATAACTGAATTCCATAAATTGGGCCTCCATTTAAAAAGTTATATCAATCGGGGTTATATAAAATCACGATCCTTCGGGATCGCTTGCTTATCTACAATAACGCTTTCTTCGGTGTTTTTGCTGTGATCGTCACCACAAAAAATAACAATTTTTGTAAATTTCTGTATCATAGACTACTATTTTTGGGTTTCTCAGCCAAAAGTTAGATTTCCCTGACTTATTTCATCTATCTTTAGATTCCTCTTGTTGGATGAGAATTTGGATCGGAACGTCGTGGGGAGGTGGGGAGGTGGGGGG
>NZ_JADEWG010000343.1 GCF_015207735.1 [Phormidium] sp. LEGE 05292 | reverse complement strand
CCCCTTGTCCCCTTGTCCCCAGTCGATGGCGGTCCCCGATCCCCAACCAACTTCTTCGCGCCGCCGATCAATTTATTGTTTATCGCAATTCAATTTCCGGGCCAACTGTAATTGCTGGTTATCCTTGGTTTAATGATTGGGGTCGAGACACATTAATTGCCTTACCCGGATTAGCACTAACAACAGGTCAATTTGAAATTGCCAAAGGCTTATTAGAAACTTTCGGTTCCTATTGTAAATATGGTTTAATTCCTAACACATTTCCTGACCAAGGAAACGAACCATTTTATAACAGTATAGATGCTTCTTTGTGGTGGATTGAAACATTAGGGCTTTACTTAGAAGCAACCGAAGATTGGGATTTTTTAGTCACACAATATCTCGTGTTTCGCCAAATTTATAAAGCTTTCTCTACTGGCACAATGTTCAATATTCATATTGATGCCACAGATGGTTTACTAACTTGGGATGCGCCTAATGTAGCGATTACTTGGATGGATGTAGTAATTAGTGGAAAACCAATTACTCCTCGTTGTGGTAAACCAGTAGAAATTAATGCTTTGTGGTACTCGGCTTTATGTTGGGCAACCAAATGGGCAGAAAAACTGTCAACTCATCAATCTGCTAAGGTTGAGCAATTGTACAGTCAGCGCGATCGCTATTTACAACAAGCAGAACAAGTCAAAGAATCCCTACAAAAATACTGGAATCCTCATCAACAATACTTCTACGATACTATTTCCCCAGACGACCAACCCGACCCCAAAATTCGCCCCAATGCAGTCTTAGCATTATCCTTATATCATTGTGGATTTCCCCCAGAACAAGCCCGTCAAGTATTACAAATAGCCAAAGATAAACTCTTAACACCCTACGGTTTACGCAGTCTCGCACCAGACGATCCTGATTATATTGGTTCCTATACAGGAGATTCAATTCACCGAGATAGTGCTTACCATCAAGGTACAGTTTGGAGTTGGTTAATTGGCTGTTTTATTAATGCTTGGCAACGCTTTTATGAAAATGAACCATTGCCTTTTGATTGGCAACCAATGCTAGACCATTTTCAAAATCAAGCTTGTATAGGTTCCGTCTCAGAAATCTTTGATGGCGACCCTCCCCACACACCGCAAGGTGCTTTCGCCCAAGCTTGGTCAGTGGCAGAAATCCTCCGTTATTTTCCCAAGTAATTGGAGATAGGGGACTGGGAAGAAGAGGTG
>NZ_JADEWG010000108.1 GCF_015207735.1 [Phormidium] sp. LEGE 05292 | reverse complement strand
CTCCCCATCTCCCCATCTCCCCATCTCCCCATCTCCTACTGGCGACTAAAACCACGATGGGCGGTAGCGGAACCTGTATCTACTTTTACCCAAGATAAACCTTCACTTGTGCCTACCCAAAGTTTATTGCCCGTGTCTGGTGAGAGAGAAAGGACTCTAGCAGCTGGTAAACCTGTAACTTGACCAACCAATCTAGCTCGGTAAGGGTCGTAGCGAAATACACCATTATCTGTACCGATCCAGAGACTACCCAATTTGTCAACTGCTAAGGCTGTAACATTGCGATTAGTAAACTCTGGAACAATACGAATCACGTTTCCGGTAAGTGGATCGAGTTCAATTAAACTGCTTGGTGTTCCCACCCAAAGACTGCCTCTAGTATCTAAAGCTAAAGCTTGTACGGTAGTACCGGGAAGATTGGTAACTTCACCAATGGGAAATGCACTAGCAGTATCAACTCTAACTAAACCGTCTAGTGTTCCTACCCATAATTGACCTTCAGGATCGAGACTGAGGGCGTTAGCACTAACACCGCGTAATTTTTGCAGAGTTGTCATTAATAATCCTTGGTCAGGACTAATTAATGCTAAACCGCGATCGCCTCCAACCCATAAATAGCCCCTTTTGTCAATTAACAGGGATAAAACTCGTTTAGAAGGAATGATATAGTTTTGCGCGGTAATTTCGTTAGTGCGGGGGTCTACTCTTTGTAAACCCTGATAAGTTCCTACCCAAATTCTACCGACTTTATCTTCAGCTAAAGCAGCGATCGCATAATCAGGTAAAGCAACTCTAGCTAAAATTCGCCCTGTATTAGGATCGATTCTGGCTAAACCTCGCCAAGAACCTACCCAAAGACTACCAGTGTAATCTGGTTGCAGCGCCCCCACCCGATATTCCGTTTGTGTAGCAGGTAAAGGTTGTACTGGCAAAGGTTCTACTCCCGGTGGTGGTGCGCCATCTATATAATATGGAACCGATCGATCGAGAGAAACAGATTGAGCAAAGACACCAAAGCTGCTTTGAGCCAGAATTACTCCTAACCCCAGCAAGCTTAAGCTAAACCCTTTACCGAGAAAGGCAGAGGGACAAGGGGACAAGGGGACAAGGGGACAAGGGGACAAGGGAAATTTTTGTTTTTTGCCTTCTGCCTTCTGCCTTCTGCCTTCTGCCTTCTGCCTTCTGCCTTTTGCCTTCTTAAACATCATTTCCTCACCCAATGTTTTACGTCGCTTTCTACTTTAGTCTGGGAAAAAGTGCGATCGACAGGCAATCAACTAAACATAAAATGTTACTTTTTGCATCAAAATTGCAACAAAAATTTATAGTCAGAATTAAAATATAACTTAAGGTTATGAAAATCTAAAAAAAATTTGAAGTTGAAAGAATACATTTGTTGATATAGTTTTAAACGACAGCCAAAAAGGCAGATAAAAATTCAAGTCATTCCCAGGAACAGTAGATTATGTCTTACGCTCAAACTAAGACTCAGAGCAAATCTGGGTATCAAGCAGGGGTAAAAGATTACAAGCTTACTTATTACACTCCAGATTACACACCAAAAGATACAGATATTTTGGCTTGCTTCCGTGTTACGCCTCAGCCCGGAGTTCCTCCAGAAGAAGCAGGTGCGGCTGTGGCTGCTGAGTCTTCTACTGGTACATGGACAACAGTATGGACTGACTTGTTGACAGACCTAGACCGCTACAAAGGTCGTTGTTATGATGTCGAACCAGTTCCTGGTGAAGATAATCAATATTTCTGCTTTGTTGCCTATCCTCTAGATCTGTTTGAAGAAGGTTCTGTTACCAATATGCTTACCTCGATTGTAGGTAACGTATTTGGTTTCAAAGCTTTAAAGGCACTGCGCTTGGAAGATATGCGGATTCCAGTCGCTTACCTGAAGACCTTCCAAGGCCCTCCACACGGTATTGTGGTTGAGCGTGACAAGTTGAACAAGTATGGTCGTCCTTTGTTAGGTTGCACGATCAAACCCAAACTTGGTTTGTCTGCGAAGAACTACGGACGTGCGGTTTACGAATGTCTGCGTGGTGGGTTGGACTTCACCAAAGACGACGAAAACATTAACTCTCAGCCATTCATGCGCTGGCGCGATCGATTCTTGTTCGTTCAAGAAGCGATCGAAAAAGCACAAGCAGAAACAGGCGAAATCAAAGGTCACTACCTGAACGTTACCGCCCCCACCTGCGAAGAAATGATGGAACGGGCAGAATTCGCCAAAGAAATCGGCACCCCGATCATCATGCACGACTACCTGACTGGTGGTTTCACCGCTAACACCACCTTAGCAAAATGGTGCCGTCGCAACGGTGTTCTACTACACATTCACCGCGCTATGCACGCGGTAATCGATCGTCAACGGATTCACGGAATTCACTTCCGCGTATTAGCCAAGTGCTTACGGATGTCTGGTGGTGACCACCTACACTCCGGTACCGTTGTAGGTAAGCTGGAAGGCGAAAAAGGCATCACAATGGGCTTCGTTGATTTGATGCGGGAAAACTACGTTGAAGAAGACCGCTCTCGTGGTATTTTCTTCACCCAAGATTGGGCTTCCATGCCTGGTGTAATGCCAGTTGCTTCTGGTGGTATCCACGTATGGCACATGCCAGCGTTGGTAGAAATCTTCGGTGATGATTCTTGCTTACAATTCGGTGGTGGTACTCTGGGACACCCCTGGGGTAATGCTCCTGGTGCAACCGCTAACCGTGTAGCATTGGAAGCCTGCGTTCAAGCTCGTAACGAAGGTCGTAACCTGATGCGTGAAGGCGGCGACGTGATCCGCGAAGCTTGCAAGTGGTCTCCCGAATTGGCTGTTGCTTGTGAACTGTGGAAAGAAATCAAGTTCGAGTTCCAAGCCGTAGACACCCTGTAATAATTTTGGATTTTGGATTTTAGATTGGCGGTTTTTGGGATATTTAGATCTGACAACATTTTTTGTTGCTCAGCAGGAATACCTAGTCTAAAATCTAGAATCTAAAATCTAAAGTCTAAAATTTATCAGGCTGGAGTCACGACATGGACTTAAAAAAAGTTGCGAAAGACACAGCTAAGGTGCTGAGTAGTTACCTAACTTACCAAGCACTGAGAACTGTAATGGCTCAGCTCAGTGAAACGAATCCTCCTCTAGCGTATTGGTTGAATGACTTTGCCACTAGAAACAGCGTTCAAGATGGAGAGGCGTTTCTGGAAGTATTGTTGCACGAGAAACAGGACTTAGCTTTACGGTTAATGACCTTGCGACAGCATTTGGCAGAGGAAATAGCAGACTTTTTACCAGAGATGGTTCGCAGTAATATTGAGCAAGCCAATATGGAACATCGGCGTGGGCATTTAGAGCGAATCACGCAACTAAGCATTTCTGACTCCAGTACTTATCCAGAACAGGAAAGGGATTCTTCTGAGCCAAATTTAGATAATTCCGATCGCTAATTAACAGTTTTCCAGACATTCGTAAATTAAGGATTTTTACACAGCCATGCAAACTTTACCTAAAGAGCGTCGTTACGAAACTCTTTCCTACTTGCCACCTCTCTCTGATGCTCAAATTACCCGCCAACTCCAATACATTTTGGATAACGGCTTCATTCCTGGTGTAGAATTCAGCGAAAGCTCTGCTCCTGAACAGCACTATTGGACAATGTGGAAGCTACCTTTGTTCAACGCTACCAGTACCAATGAAATTTTGAACGAAATCAAAGCTTGCCGCTCTGAGTATTCCAACTGCTACATCCGCGTGATGGGTTTTGATAACGTGAAGCAGTGCCAAGTTCTCAGCTTCATCGTTCACAAACCAACCAGCAGCAGATACTAATTTGAGAGGGCAGAAGGCTCCAAGGCAGAAGGCAGAAGGAAAGAAGGTGATACAGTCAGCTTTTCCTCTTGTTTTTAACTCTATATTTATTTCTGCTGTGCTAATTTCTGCAATTGCGTAATTGAATAATTACAAGTTTTAAGTAGGGGTAATTTTTAAATTGCCCCGATTTTTTATTGGTTAATATAGTAACCATTAATGAAAGCAAATAAAAGAGGTCGAACTATGAGAGGAATTGTACCGAAAATTTTGCCTTTGGAAAATGGCGATCGCCTAACTCGCGCAGAATTTGAACGCCGCTACGAAGCAATGCCTCACCTAAAAAAAGCCGAACTAATCGAAGGAATTGTATACATGGGATCGCCAGTTAGAGTTATTCACGGTAGACCTCACGCTAGCATTATGTCATGGTTATCTCCTTACTGGATGGCTACGTCTGGAGTTGATTTGTTAATTGACACCACAGTGCGCCTCGATCCAGATAACGAACCTCAACCAGATGCACTCTTACGAATTGAAGAGGGCGGACAATCAACTATTAGCGAAGATAGTTATGTAGAAGGTGCGCCAGAATTTATTGCTGAAATAGCTGCAAGTAGTGCTTCTTACGACTTACGAGAAAAATTAAGAGTCTATCGTCGTAACCAAGTCCAAGAATATTTAATTTGGCAAGTTTATGAGCAAAGAATTGATTGGTTTCGCCTAAGAGAAGGAGAATATATTCCTTTACAAGCAGATGAAACTGGAATTATTAAAAGTGAAGTTTTCCCTGGTTTATGGTTAGCAGTTCCTGCTTTATTAGCGGGTAACTTAGTTGCAGTTCAGTCAGCGTTACAATTAGGTTTGGCAACGCCAGAACATCAAGCTTTTATTGAACAGTTGAGGAATCGCTAATCAATAAAAGTGCTATAACTTCAGTTCACGGTAGATCTTTTTAAATTCACTTCCCGGCATCTGTTCTTCCCCAATAATCTGCAAACCGCGTTTTTCGTAAAGAATTTGAGCAATCGCTTGGTTTTGAAAATTTGATGTGTATAAGCGGAGAAATTTTTTGCCAGCCGATCGCGCTTTTTCAATGACAAAATCAACTAATTTCGCCCCGATTCCTTGACCACGAAAATCTGGATCTACACAAGTATAGCCCAACCAATATGCTTCGGATTCATCTTCAGCGTAGCCATATAATCCAGTAATTCCTACTACTTTACTTGAATTTTCATCAATAGCAACCCAGTAGTTTGCTTCTGTTATTTGCATTTGCTCAAGAAGCGGTTTATAAGATGAATTATTTTTTTCGAGGCTGGCGGAAAAAACAATTCTAGCATTCTCGTACATCGCATCTTTCTGGTATGGAAAAATACGATCTACCAAAGAAATTGCTTGCTCAAGTGTTTCGTGAGATAGTGGTTTAATGCCCATAAAAAAATCAAATTTTTAAATTCCCAATTCGATTATCTCTCAATCATACTCATCAATAAATCTCTGTTTTCCTCACTCTTCTCTCTCTCTTCCTCTGAGTTCTCTGCGTCGGGAGCAATTCAAAATTTCTATTCTTAAATATCCCTAATCAGTTGATTTGTTATAAAATTTTAACAAAGGGCAAAAGTGCGATATGCCTATGGCACGCTACGCGAACGCAAACACAAAAAACAGACCAATGGCTTATTATATCTCTCCCAAGTTTCTTGACAAATTAGCAGTTCATATCACCAAAAACTTTCTCAATCTTCCAGGCGTTCGAGTTCCACTAATTTTAGGAATTCATGGACGTAAAGGAGAAGGAAAATCCTTTCAATGTGAATTAGTTTTTGAGCGCATGGGCATCGAAGCAATTCACATTTCCGGCGGCGAATTAGAAAGCCCAGATGCCGGAGATCCAGCACGTTTATTGCGCTTACGTTATCGGGAAGCAGCGGAATTAATTAAAGTAAGAGGCAAAATGGTTGCCTTAATGATTAATGATTTAGATGCTGGCGCAGGTAGATTTGATGAAGGCACTCAATATACAGTAAATACTCAGTTAGTCAACGCTACACTGATGAATATTGCTGATAATCCAACTAACGTCCAACTTCCTGGAAGTTATGATTCCACTCCTTTAAATCGAGTGCCAATTATTGTTACTGGAAATGACTTTTCTACCCTCTATGCGCCATTAATTAGAGATGGTCGGATGGAGAAGTTTTACTGGGAACCAAATCGGGAAGATAAGATTGGTATTGTCGGCGGTATATTCTCGGAAGATGGACTTTCACCAAGGGAAATAGAACAATTCGTTGATACTTTCCTCAATCAATCAATTGACTTTTTTAGTGCTTTGAGGGCGAGAATTTACGATGAACAAATTCGCCAATTCATTCATGAAGTCGGTTTTGATAAAGTTTCTTCTCGCGTGGTAAATAGTGTAGAAGGCCCACCTGTTTTCAAAAAACCTAATTTTAGTTTATCTAGGCTGATTGAATTTGGTAATTTAATGGCGCAAGAACAGCAGCGAATTCAGGATTTAAGATTGGTGCAAGAGTATAATGTTTTGCGGCGTTTTAGTAATCATGATGTGCCAAAGGTAACGGTTAGTCCGCAAGTTATTAAAGAAGAAGTGAAAGCTGCGAAACCTGAAGTTGTCAAGAGTAATTATGGCAATGGTAACGGTCAAGTTTATAACAATAAATTGGATTCGGAAACTGTTGAACAGGTGCGACAAATTTTGGCACAAGGTTATCGTTTGGGAATGGAATTTGTAGATGAACGACGGTTTCGGATCAATTCTTGGCAAAGTTGTGCTTCGGGAATTGTTGGGGAGTCGGAGGCGATCGCAGCTGTAGAATCATGTTTAGCTGAACATAATGGCGAATACGTGCGTTTAGTTGGTATTGAGCCAAAAGGTAAAAAACGCATGGTAGAAAAAATTATTCATCGCCCGAATAAGTAAGTTAATGTTAGCGATTGCTTCCTTTATTGTGAAATAATTTAGGAGCGATCGCACTTTAATAATTCATCAAAAAAAGGTTTGATTATGACACAATCTATCCCAAAAAAAGTTACATTTGACGAATTCATCGCCTGGTATCCAGAGAAGTCAGAACATCGCTATGAATTACACAACGGAGTAATTGTTGAAATGCCAAAACCAACAGGCGAACACTCAGAACTTGGGGGTTTTCTCTCGTACAAACTAAATGTTGCAATTGAAAATCAAGGTTTGAACTGCTTCGTACCGAAAGAATGCGTAGTTAAACCTTTTCGTGACGAGTCTGGTTACGAACCAGATATTATTGTTTTAGATCGACAAGCTGTAGCTAATGAATCACGTTGGTCAAAAGAATCTATTATTACAATGGGTTCGTCAGTACGTTTGATTGTAGAAATAGTCAGTACTAATTGGCGCGATGACTATTTCACCAAAGCTGGAGATTATGAGGAAATGGGAATTGTTGAATATTGGATTGTTGATTATTTGGGGTTAGGTGGTAGGCGATTTATTGGTAATCCCAAACAGCCGACTTTCTCAGTTTATCAACTGGTTGATGGCGAGTATCAAGTTAGTCAATTTCAGGGAAATAATCCGATTCAATCACTTGGATTTCCTAACTTTAATTTAACTGCTGAACAAGTTTTTCGATTTGGATTATAGTTAGGTTAATTGTTAATTTTAATATTTATGGCTTTTACTATTATAGCTTTTCTGAATGGATAGCAAAGGGCGATCGCTCTTTGGGTGAAAAAAGGTAAAGTGCGATCGCTCAATTCCTAATCCAAATAGCCTTGCAAAAACTATGTTTCTCGCTCACTACCAGATTGTCTGTACATGGGGATAATTCAAAATCTTGGTGTCACAAGTTATTAATGGAATGTTGTATCTTCTGGCGATCGCCACTAAAATTCTGTCGGCTGGGTCTTTATGGAATGTTCCAAGTAAAGATGTACTAGCAATCGCATCAAGTGGAGATAATGGTTCAATTACAATACCAGAATTTGTTGATGCTAAGTTGTACCATTCATCAATCGGCAAAGGTAATATCAATTTACCAATGCTAGATTTTCCCGCTATTTCCCAAACAGAAATCGCTGATACTAGCAAGCCATTTTGGGGTTCTTCAGTATCAACTGTAATTCGTGCGGAGTCAGACAACTGACTAGGATCGTGAAGTAGCCATAACCAAACATGAGTATCGAGTAAAATCATTCTCCTAAAGCATCCCAAAGTTCAGCCATTGGTTCATCAAAATCCCCAGAAATTGTAATAGGCATTCCCCGCAAAGGATAATTTTTTGTATGCGAAGCAGAAACTGAATAAGGAACAATACGAGCTACTGGCAAACCATTACGGGTAATAACAACTTCAGACTGGTTAGCAGCAATTTCATCAACAATTGCTGTTAGTGTTATATCGGTTTCCTGTATGTTTAGATATTTCATAATTCAATTAGCTTTCATCGCAGAGAAGGACACCTCATTCCATTATTCAATATTTTCGGGATTATCATCTGGTAAAAAATCATGATTAAGAACTTCTTCTACAGTAAAGGGAGACTCTGGGGGAAATATCTTAATAGATAAACCTGTTTCATCTGCGGCTAGTTCCCTAGCATCTTGATAAGATTCATTAAAAATCTCTTCAAAAAAACGATATAAACTGGGACTGCTCTTGAAGGCATCCCGAATGCGTTTCCGATGTTCTCGAATAGTATACAACCAACTATTTGTTCGTTTTTCTTGTTGATATTTATATTTGAGTAAGTGCATAAGAAGTATCCTTAAATTACTCTTTAAAGCATTTTTCTCACTTCTTACCATACTTTCCAGTTCTTCAAGGAGATTTTCTAAATCTAATTCGGCAAATTTTCCCTCTTTTAAGAAGTTTACATTTGTTTGTAACCACAGACACAAATCTTGTTCGTAAAGTGATTTTATTGCAATTGTCATTGATTGATTAATTGTCATTTTATTTGACTCTCTTTCTATTCTCTACAGAAGTCTAGCAATAAATCATTTGTTTAGAAGGAAAACTCTTTGAAAATATTCCACCTCCCATTACTATGAATTAACAAAGTTAACTGATTAACAATAAATTCTGCTTGAAAAGGTTTATCTTGAAATTCAGGCCAAGCGGCTTTAAAATTTTGTCTAGTTAAGTCTTTGAATGCGACAGTCATGTGTGGCGCAAAGGGTCTTCCCTGAGATCTTTCGTCTACAATACCCAAGGTTGTCTTTAAGTAATTAGCTAAGTCTGCTTGTAAATTCAAGAGTTCGGGCGTTTTTAAAACGTTAACAAAGATGACTCTGGGTGGAAAGGCGGCAAATCCCGATAAAGTAATGGGTATTGGCCCTCGATCGATCGCAAACCGATCCAAAAACTCTTCTAAAACTTCTACAGACTCTCGATTCCACTCAAAGGGCGGTTGTAAGGTAATATGAGGGGGAGATTTTTGAGCATGACTGCTGGCGTAGCGATCGCTAAAGTACTGCTTAATTTGATTAACTTCCTCCTGAATACTTACAGGCGGTAGTAAAGCAATAAAAAATAAAGTTCTAGAATTTACCATTAGTTAAAAACCAACTCTTAGGTCTCATAACATTAATATGCCTTGGTTTGTCAAAATAGAAGAAGGAATTGTCGATCGAGTTACCTTTGACCAATATATACCCGCACACAAAGCTTTTGTCCGAGATTTAATCGCTAAAGGACACCAAGCGAAAACAGGTTATTGGGGAGAACGCGGCGGCGGAATGTTACTGTTCCAAGCAGGTTCAATGGATGAGGCAAAAGCAATAGTTGAGCAAGATCCTTTGGTGCGAAATGGTTGTGTTAAATACAAACTTCATCAATGGTGTGTTGTAGTAGAGTGAAGGGATATGACAGGCAAGATGACAGGCAAGATGCCTGTCCTACGGAATGGGAATAAAGGAAAATTTAGGTACAATACCGCCAGTTTTCATTAAGATGTATTTGCGGGTGATAACGAAAAATTCTATTAATAAGAGGAGCTACTGTGCAACCTACTGATGCTACTAAATTTACCGATAAAGCTTGGGAAGCGATCGTCAAATCTCAAGAAGTGGCGCGACGCTTTCAAAATCAATACCTAGAGGTAGAACATTTAGCGATCGCACTTTTGGAACAAGAAGGACTAACTCAGCGCATTCTCAACCGTTCAGGAGTTGAACCTACCCGTCTGTTTCAACAGTTAGAATCTTATACAAAAGTTCAACCAAAACTACCCAGAGTCGATCAATTATATCTAGGCAAAAGCTTAGATGTTATGCTCGATCGCGCAGAATCAGCTAGAGAAAATTGGCAAGATACTTATATTTCTGTGGAACATTTACTCTTAGCTTTTACTGAAGACGAAAGAGTTGGTCGCAGATTAATGAAAGCTTATGATGTAGATGGGAAAAAGTTAGAAGCAACAGTTAAAACAATTCGGGGAAATCAAAAGGTAACAGATCAAAATCCCGAAAATCGTTATGAAGCTTTAGAAAAGTATGGACGAGATTTAACCGAACAAGCAAAATCAGGCAAACTCGATCCGGTGATTGGGCGAGATGATGAAATTCGGCGCGTGGTTCAAGTATTATCTAGAAGGTCGAAAAATAACCCGGTTTTAATTGGAGAACCTGGGGTAGGAAAAACCGCAATTGCAGAAGGTTTAGCGCAAAGAATTGTTAATGGTGATGTTCCTGAATCTTTGAAAAATCGCCGCTTAATTTCTTTAGATATGGGTAGTTTAGTGGCGGGGGCAAAATATCGTGGAGAATTTGAAGATAGACTGCGGGCGGTATTGAAAGAAGTTACTAATTCTGAAGGGCAAATAGTCCTGTTTATTGATGAATTACACACCGTTGTTGGGGCGGGTGCAAATAGTCAAGGATCGATGGATGCGGGGAATTTGCTAAAACCAATGTTAGCAAGGGGAGAGTTGCGTTGTATTGGTGCGACTACTTTGGATGAGTATCGCAAATACATCGAAAAAGATGCAGCTTTAGAACGGAGATTTCAGCAAGTTTATGTTAACCAACCAACCGTAGAAGATACTATTTCGATTTTGCGCGGGTTGAAAGAACGTTACGAAGTGCATCACGGAGTTAAAATTACTGACTCGGCGTTAGTAGCGGCGGCGACGCTTTCTCAGCGTTATATTACGGATAGATTTTTGCCGGATAAAGCGATCGATCTAGTAGACGAAGCAGCTGCTAAATTGAAAATGGAAATCACTTCTAAACCGGAAGAGTTGGAAGGAATCGATCGCCGTGTCATGCAATTGGAAATGGAAAAACTTTCCTTAGAAGGAGAAGAAAGTAAAGTTTCTCAAGAAAGATTGCAGCGAATCGAAGATGAAATTTTGGAGTTAAAAACCGAACAAGAAACCCTTTCTTCCCAATGGCAAGGAGAAAAACAACTGTTAGAAGCAATTAACGCCATGAAAGAGGAAGAAGAACACCTGCGAGTGCAAATCGAACAAGCAGAAAGGGCTTATGATTTGAACAAAGCAGCACAGTTAAAATACGGAAAATTGGAAGGTTTGCAACGAGAAAGGGAAGCAAAAGAAACCGAACTTTTGCAAGTGCAAGCTGAAGGTTCTACTCTTTTAAGAGAACAAGTTACCGAATCAGATATTGCCGAAATAGTCGGAAAATGGACGGGAATTCCGATTAGTAGATTATTGGAATCGGAACGGCAAAAATTACTGCAATTAGAAGCACAATTACATCAAAAAGTCATCGGACAACAAGAAGCAGTATCATCAGTTGCAGCCGCAATTCGTCGCGCCAGGGCGGGAATGAAAGACCCAGGAAGACCAATTGGTTCCTTTTTATTCATGGGCCCAACAGGTGTAGGAAAAACCGAATTAGCCCGTGCTTTAGCGCAATTTCTGTTTGATGCAGAAGACGCTTTAGTAAGAATTGATATGTCCGAGTATATGGAAAAACACGCCGTTTCTCGGTTAATTGGTGCGCCTCCTGGGTATGTGGGATATGAAGAAGGCGGACAACTTTCGGAAGTAGTTCGGAGACGACCTTATTCGGTGGTGTTATTAGATGAAGTGGAAAAAGCGCACCCCGATGTTTTCAATATTTTGTTGCAAGTTTTAGATGATGGAAGGATTACTGATTCGCAGGGAAGAACAGTAGATTTTCGCAATACTGTAATTGTGATGACTAGTAATATTGGGGGCGATCGCATTCTCGATTTTAGCGGCGATGATTCCCGTTATGAAGAAATGCGAAAACAAGTAATGGAAGCATTAAGAAAACATTTCCGCCCGGAATTCTTAAATCGGGTAGATGATATTATCTTGTTCCATACCTTAAGTCGTAATGAATTACGGCAAATTGTTGGTATTCAATTAAAACGCATTCACAACTTACTTGCTGACCAAAAGATTAATATTGAACTAACAGCAACGGCACAAGATCATTTAGCAGAAGCGGGATTCGATCCTGTTTATGGAGCACGTCCTTTAAAACGGGCAATTCAGCGACAATTGGAAAACCCCTTAGCTACATTACTGTTGGAAAATAAGTTTGTTGCTGGTGACACGATTGTAGTTGATTGTGAGGATAATAGTCTTGTATTTAGTAAGAAAGAAACTCTGGTACTACAACCTCAAGTAATGACAACTTGAGAAATTATGGGGTGCGATTAATGCACCCTTTTTTCCTAATTTGTTCTATATAGTATAGATAGTAGAGAGCGCGATCGACTTATGCCAGACTTTACTGTAGCTATCCCAACCTATAATGGAGAACATCGTTTACCAGAAGTGCTGGAGAAACTGCGATCGCAAATCTACACAGAAAGCTTGAATTGGGAAATTTTAGTAATTGATAATAACAGCACAGATAATACCGCAAAAGTAGTAGAAGATTATCAACAAAACTGGTCAGAAAATTTCCCACTAAGATATTGCCAAGAACAGCGACAAGGCGCAGGATTTGCCCGTCAAAAAGCAATCAAAGAAGCGAAAAGTGAGTTAATTGGTTTTCTTGATGATGACAATTTGCCAGCAGAAAACTGGTTAACTGCTGCATACACTTTCAGCAAAAAATACCCGAAAGCAGGCGCTTTTGGCAGTCAAATTCATCCAATTTATGAAGTAGAACCACCGGAAAACTTTCAAAAAATTGCCCCATTTTTAGCAATTACAGAACGAGGGGAAAATCCTATTTTATATTACCCTTCCAGCAAGTTATTACCACCCTCAGCAGGATTAGTAGTCCGCAAGCAAGCTTGGTTAGAAAACGTCCCTAATCAACTAATATTAACAGGTAGAACTAATGGTAAAATGCTCACCAGTGAAGATTTAGAAGTTTTGTCACATATTCAACAATCAAACTGGGAAATTTGGTACAATCCAGCTATGGAAATTTACCATAAAATTCCTAGTTGGCGATTAGAAAGAAGTTATTTAATTTCCTTAATTCAGGGCATCGGTTTGAGTCGTCATGTAACAAGAACGATCGGTGTTAAACCTTGGCAAAAACCCTTGGTGATTCCTGCTTATATGGCTAACGATCTGCGTAAAATAATTTTACATATTTTGAAATACCGTACTAAAGTTAATACAGATTTAATAGCAGCTTGTGAAATGCAATTGTATGTAAGCAGCTTAATTAGTCCATTTTTTATTTATAAAAAAATGTATTTTGGTAGTTAGTAAAATGGTTGATATCACAGTTGCAATACCTACTTATAATGGTGCAAAGCGATTGCCTAATGTGCTGGAAAAATTAGGTTTACAAACAAACACAGAACACTTTTCCTGGGAAATTATTGTCATAGATAATAATAGCAATGATAACACTGCACAAGTAGTTAAAAAGTATCAAACGGAAGGTAAATTTCCTTATATTCTAAAATATTGCTTTGAACCTAAACAAGGGTTAGCAACAGCAAGACAACGCGCAATCAGTGAAGCTAACAGCACATTTGTTGCCTTTATTGATGATGATAACTTGCCAACTCCTAACTGGGTTGCTGCTGCTTATTCCTTTGGAAAAACACATCCCAAAGCAGGTGCATACAGTGGTCAAATTCATGCAGATTTTGAAGTACAACCCCCGGAAAATTTTCACAGAATACAAGCATTTCTTGCCATCCGAGAACATGGTTCAGAACCCCATTTATTTGAACCAGAAAACTTAAGACTTCCTCCTGGTGCTGGGTTAGTTGTTCGCAAACAAGCATGGATTGAAAATGTTCCCCTTCACACTGTTCTCCAAGGAAGAATTAATGGTGCGATGATAGCAGGGGATGATTACGAAGTATTATTGTATATTTATAAGGCAGGTTGGGAAATTTGGTATAACCCCGATATGCACATTTATCATCAAATTCCCCACTGGCGATTAGAAAGAAATTACTTACTTCCTTTGTGTCGTGGTTGTGGGTTAGCCACTTGTCAATTACGTTTAATTAATACTAAAAATTGGCAAAAACCTCTTGTAATTGTTAGAACTTTACTTGGTAACTTGCGTAGAGTTACACTACATTACCTTAAGTATCGCCAACAACTTAAAACTAATGTCATTGCAGCTTGTGAATTGGAGTTTTTCTTAGGTAGTTTAATTAGTCCATTTTATACATTTAAATTTAAAGAGCGTTAATACAGCCAATTTATAATCCTGTTTTATTACCTTCAAAATTATCTTTTTTTAGCTTGGTTAACCAGCTTTGTAACTGCGGAGTCGGCAACAAAATTCCCACCATTATTTTGAACATAACTATTAACATTAATTTAGAATGCCGATAAAGCAAAGCAGGATTATTTTTCACTGCGTACCAAAAGCAACGAGCAGCTGTTAATGCTTTCTGCCTTTCTAAAGAACCAACGAGAACCCTGAAAGTTAGGTATTTATAAAGGTTAGCAATACTATATTTTTTTAAATGCTGTAATGATTCTGGAGCCTGAGCAAAAGCTTTTTCAATAACTTTTAAAGATGCTTTCTCTTGCCTAGAAATACTAGAAGAAATTGAATTAGCCGACATCCGATATAAAATTTGCGGAATTGGTACAACTACAAAATCATATTGTGCGGCTAAACGGATTAATAAATCCCAATCTTCAGGGCCAAATAGTGATTCATCAAAGCCACCTACCTGATTTAAAGCTTCTCTACGAATTAAAACATTAGAACCACTTTCGATAAAATTTTGCACCAGCATCTGTTCATAAACATTGCCATTTAAAGCGAATCTATTGCCCGGATATAACAATTTGCCAGATTCATCAATATAATTAGTCCAACTATAAGCAACGCCTGCTTGGGGATTTGCTTGCAAAGCTTTTAATTGAGTTTCTAGCTTATTTGCTGTCCAAAGATCATCAGAATCCAAAAAGGAAATAAATTCGCCAGTAGCTTGGGAAATACCTCGGTTTCGACTGGCAGATACCCCAGTGTTAGGATAAGAAAAAACCTTTAATCGAGAGTCTTTGATGTTATTAATAATATTTAAAGTTGTGTCTTGGGAACCATCATTAATGACAATTAACTCAAAATCAGTAAAAGTTTGATTTAACACAGATTCAATTGTCTCTTGAATCGTTTTTTTACTATTAAAAACAGGAATTATTACAGAAATTAACGGCATATTAAATTACATAACATAGTTTAAAACAATTCTAATTGCAAGTAACCAAGAATAGTTGTAGTGTTAAATAAACCCTTGAATTTATTTATCAAATACTGTGAAATTTGCGGCGGCATAATAACTATTACAGCTATTTTTATCAAAGCTTTCCAAAGTACTCGTGTCCTTAATAAAGCAGGATCGTATTTGACAGAATTCCAGAGTAATTTAGCTGCCATTAAACCCAGCTTTGGCTGCGGTTTTCCTTCCAGAGCTTTGAAAGTAAGACCTTTGTAAATATTACCAATGGAATGCCTTTTTAAATGTTGCAGCGATTCAGGAACTTGATTAAAAGCTTTTTCAATAACTTTCACGCTAGCTATCTCCTGTTTTACAACATTAGCAGATGCGGAATTACTCGATTGTCGGTATAAAATTTGTGCTGTGGGTACACAAACAAAATGATAACGTGCTGCTAATCGCAACCACATATCTCTATCTTCTGATGGGACAACGGATTGATCGAAATTACCAACTTCATTTAGAGCTTGTCTCCGAATCAAAGGGTTGGAACCATTTTCGATAAAATCAATCAATAAAAGCTTTGCATAGACATCTCCAGCGTCACTAATATGACTACCTCGACGGGACATTTCTCCTGATTCATCAATACATTTAGTCCAACTGTATGCTACAGCAGCTTGAGGATTTTCTTGTAGTGCTTTTAACTGAGTTTCTAGCTTATCAGGTGTCCAAAGGTCGTCAGCATCTATAAAAGAAATAAACTCTCCTCTTGCTTGGGAAATTCCTCGATTACGGCTTTCTGCTACTCCAGAATTAGGATAAGAAAAGACTTTCAATCGCTCATCTTGAATCCTAGAAACAATATCCAAAGTTGCATCTTTTGAACCATCATTAATCACAATTAGTTCTAAATCGGAGAAGGTTTGATTTAGAATGGATTCTACGGTTTCTTGAATAGTCTGTTCGCCATTATATACAGGAATCACTACAGAGATCAGTGGCATATAAATTTACCTCACTTAACTAATTATTTATTTTCCCAAGGTACTCCCTTTCTCATGTATATTAGTAAAGCATCTACATTGTATAATGTTTTAAATCGAGTTACCATTGTTTTAGACATTTCAATTGGCAGTAAAAACGTAGTAATGATTTTTAAGAAAGCCTTCCAAATAACTTTGGTTTTCAGTAACGAAGGATCGTATCTTAGGGCTTGACTGAGAAATTTAATACTGATTAAATCATTTCGTTGTTTAGAAGTTGACTTAAGCGATCGAAACAGTAGATACTTATAAATATTTCCTTTGCTTAACTGTTTCAATGGTGCAAAATCGATCGGATTGCGATCGCAAGCTCTTTCAATTACTTCCATACTCTCTGCTTCCATACGTAAAAAATTTACAGACATAGAAGTGGCAGACATTCGATATAAAACTTGCGGCTTAGACACAGCAACAAAACTATAATCAGACGCTAACCGCAGCCACATATCCCAGTCTTCGCACGATTTACGAGATTCATCGAAATTTCCAACCTTTTTTAAAGCATCAATACGAATTAAAACATTTGAGCCATTATCTATAAAATTAGTTAATAAAAGTTTTGCGCTAACATCACCACTAAAACTTAAGTAACTCCCCTTACCCAAAAATTTACCTGTTTCATCTATGCAATTAGTCCAACTGTAAGCTACTGCTGCTTCAGGATTTTCTTGCAGAGCTTGTAATTGCGATTCTAATTTGTCAGGAGTCCACAAATCATCTGCATCAATAAAAGAAATATATTCCCCTTTTGCTAAAGAAATTCCTCGATTACGACTAGCTGCTAAACCTGTATTTCGATAGGAATATACTTTTACTCTCTCATCTTTAATACCAGAAACAATCTCTAAAGTTTTATCTGTAGAACCGTCATTAATAATAATTAATTCCAGATAACTAAAACTTTGATTTAAAACTGAATCAATAGTTTCTTTAATCGTTTTTTCACCATTGTAAACCGGGATAACTACAGAGATTATTGGCATATATTATGGTTCCCGACGCATGAAAATGTATAAAGTATTAATATCTGCTAATTTGTTCATTTTATTGAGGAATATTTCCGCTTGTTGAGAGGGTAGTATAGTTATGGCAGCAATTCTTAATAACACTTTCCAAATTATTCGCCTTTGCAGTAGTTCTGGCTCGTATTTTAGAGCATTACAAAGCAGTCTAGCTGCTTGCCAACCTCTCTCTCTATGAGGAGGCATATTCAGCAACTTAAAAATAGTATCTTTATAAAAATTAGTTATACTGTCCCTTTTTAATTCTGGAGGTAGCGGTTTTGGAGATTCTTGGAAAGCACGTTCTCTAACAAATAAACTTGTGACTTCTTGTCTACGAACATTAGCGGACATGGAGTTAGAAGAAATCCGATATAAAATTTGAGGAATTGGTACGGCTATAAATTCATAACGAGCAGCTAAACGTAAGTATAAATCATAATCTTGACTAGCGGTAAGTGATTCATCAAAACCGCCAATATCAATAAAAGCTTGTCTGCGAATTAAGGGATTGGAACCACTTTCTACAAAAGGAATTAAAAAAAGTTTGGCAAAAATATCACCTTTTTCTGTTATATGATTACCTTTTCTTAAAAATTTACCCGATTCATCAATAGCATCTAACCAGCTGTAAGCTACTGCTGCATGAGGATTTTTTTGTAAAGCTTTTAATTGTGCTTCTAACTTATCTGGTGTCCACAAATCATCGGCATCTAAAAAAGCAATAAACTCACCAACCGAGTGAGAAAAACCCCTGTTACGACTTACAGCACCACCAGCATTAATATAGGAAAAAACTTTAATTCTCAGGTCTTTTATATCAGTAGCTATTTCTAAAGTTCTATCTGAAGAACCATCATTAATTACAATTAATTCAAAATCATAAAAAGTTTGCTTTAAAACTGATTCGATCGTCTCTCGAATTGTTTTTTCATTATTATAAGCAGGAATTATTACAGAAATTAGTGGCATTATTTTTTTTCAATTAACCGTTTCCCAATACGTTTAATTCTATATATTGGAGCAAACCAAAATGACCAAAAAAGCATTGTCAAACAAAACGGAACATCTCTCTTTGATTGCCAAATCAGTTTTGCTAACTTTAGATTCCAATTACTTCGTGCTTCTGGTTCTAGATATTTGTATGGATCGCTGCGCTCATCTGCAAAAAAAAGATCTAGTACCATCATTACTTCTTTCGCCCAACGTTTATAATTAGTAATTAAGTTACCCCCGTGCATCACATAAAATACTAATCTTTCAGGTGTTTTAATGACTTTGCCAAAATAAAGCATCCGTAAATATAATTCTCGATCGTGACTAATTTTTAAATTTTTACTCAACCCTCCAGCTTGCACTATTGCTTCCTTTGATGCTACTACTAACGACATACTCCGAATCACTGTATCCATCAAAAAGTTACGCATAGTGGGATAGTTTTTAGGAAACTTATAATCGTAAGTGTACTCCCTGCCATCAGGAAGAATTTCTATATAATCGCAATAAGATAAAACTGCATCAGGATTTTCTTTTAGATTTTTAATTTGGAGTTCCAAACAATTGGGTTTCCAGCGATCGTCAGAATCTAGAAAGGCGATAAATTTACCTCTAGCAAGCTTGATGCCTTGATTTCGGATTTCCGCAGCACCGAGATTAGTTTCCGATCGCACTAGCTTCACACTAGGATAATTTTCTGCCATCCATTCTGCTGTGCCATCAGTTGAACCATCATCAAGTACAATCAATTCATAGTCTTGATAGGTTTGATTCAAGACACTTTCTATTGCTTTACTCAGCAAGTGCTTGCGATTGTAAGCTGGTATAAGCACCGTTACTTCAGGACTTTCGGAAGGCATTTTTATGCTTGTAGTTAATGCTCGAAGTTCACCCTTTTACATTTAAAAGTAAAAACCTACAATCTAACCAGCTTTTTTACAAAAATTTGCAGGTGAGAATTTTTACTAAATTTGCACAGACCATTAGTTCTAAAATTCAGTTTGCATTCCCAGTATCTTGCTTACAGATAGTTTAAAGTGAAGTAAGTAGGGAAATCCGAATTTATTTTGGGGGTAAATCCTGAAACCAAAGCACCAAACGATCGCGGAAAATCTATTCTGGAGTAAGTATAACAACCTGAATTGAACTTATGACCATGCTCGAACAAGGTACGATTACTATTCATAGCGAGAATATTTTTCCCATCATCAAGAAATCTCTATACTCAGGTCATGAAGTTTTCTTACGGGAACTGATTTCCAACGCTGTAGATGCTATACAGAAACTCAAAATGGTTTCCCGTGCTGGGGAATTTTCTGGCGAAGTTGCGGAACCAGAAATCAAGATTACCATTGACAAAGACAACAAAACCCTTTCCATTACAGATAATGGCATCGGCATGACTGCTGACGAGGTGAAGAAATATATTAACCAAGTCGCCTTTTCCAGCGCCGAAGAATTCATCCAAAAGTACCAAAGCAACGGTGAATCAATTATCGGTCACTTTGGTTTAGGCTTTTACTCCTCGTTCATGGTTGCCCAAAAAGTGGAGATTGATACCCTTTCTTACCAAAAGGATGCTCAAGCCGTTCGCTGGACTTGCGATGGTTCACCAAACTTTACCTTAGAAGATTCATCCCGCACTCAACAGGGTACTACCATTACCCTCACTCTGCAAGAAGAAGAACTAGAATATCTAGAACCTTCACGCATTCGCCAATTAATAAAAACCTATTGCGACTTCATGCCAGTACCTATAAAACTGGATGAAGAAGTATTAAACAAGCAAAAGGCAATTTGGCGACAATCTCCCAGAGATTTAAAGCAAGAAGATTACTTAGAATTTTACCGCTATCTCTATCCTTTTCAAGAAGACCCTTTGCTGTGGGTACATCTAAATACTGATTATCCTTTCCAAATAAACGGCATTCTTTTCTTCCCGAAAATGCGACCTGATGTTGACGTTACAAAAGGTCAAATTAAACTATTTTGTAGCCAAGTCTTCGTCAGCGATCACTGCGAAGAAATTATGCCGAAATTCTTGTTACCAATGCGAGGAGTAATTGACTCGCCAGATATTCCTTTGAACGTTTCTCGGAGTGCGCTGCAAGTCGATCGCACTGTCCGCAAAATCGCCGACTTCGTAGCCAAGAAAGTTGGCGATCGTTTAAACGAACTCTACAAAGAAAATCGCTCCGAATACATCACCTGTTGGCAAGATATTGGCACCTTCGTCAAATTCGGGTCGATGAACGACGAGAAATTCAAAAAGCAAGTCGAAGATATTACTATCTTTCGCACCACTTTCCAAGGAGAAGAAGCAGCAACCAAATCTGCTGATACACCTACTGTCGAAGTCCAAGGACAAGAAGGCGACCCTTGGCAAGAAGTCAGTGCAACTGCTAATCAAAAAGACCAACAAGGTAGAACCTACACTACTTTAAAAGAATACTTGGAACGCAACAAAACCCGTCATGAAAACCGAGTATTCTACTGTAGCGATGAAGCAAGCCAAGCAACTTATGTAGAACTGCACAAAAACCAAGGGTTAGAAGTCCTATTTATGGACTCATTTATTGACTCTCACTTTATCTCTTTCTTAGAAAGAGAGTATAAAGATGTGCAATTCTCTCGCGTTGATGCTGATTTAGATAAAACCCTGATTGATGAAAACAAAGCAGCGGAAATCGTAGACAGCACAACTAACAAAACTCGCAGCGAACTAATTAAGGAAATCTTCGAGAAAGCACTCAATAAACCCAAAGTTACTATCCGTACCGAAGCCTTAAAATCAGATACTCCCCAAGGAACGCCGCCAGCAATGGTACTCTTACCCGAATTCTTGCGGCGACTGCGGGAAATGAACGCCCTAATGCAACAACAAATAGCACAATTCCCCGAAGAACACACCCTAGTAGTCAATACCTCTCACCCACTAATCCAAAATCTCGTTAATTTGAGTCAAGCTAGCATCATCCAAGGAGAAGGGCAATCTCCCAGTGCTGAGTTAGCTGACATGATTTGTCATCACGTCTATGACTTAGCATTGATGTCCCAAAAAGCCTTTGACGCAGAAGCAATGAAAGCCTTCGTCGAAAGGTCAAATCAAGTCTTAACCCGCTTAACTAGCAAATAGTAACTCAAGTTACTAGTTACAAGTCTGACTCTTTCTTAGCCCCCCTTATTAAGGGGGGGTGGGGGGATCAAAACCTAGTAATCACAGCCTGAAATCCCCCGATGTAGGGTGTGTGAGGCGGTAGCCGTAACGCACCGAATTATATCAAATAGAAAAAAGCAACAAATCGGCGATCCCCCATTATCCCCCTTAATAAGGGGGACTTAAAACGGAGTCTTGTTCCCCCCTTAATAAGGGGGGTTAGGGGGGATCAAGCATTTGTTGCAAACATTTAGGTATTCCATATTAGATATGCGATCGCCAAAATCAAGGGCGATTGAAATCGCTGCTACACAAACAAAGTCCGCCTACGCGGACTAAAGAATAGCGGGGGTATTTAAACCGGATTTGGTATTACACTACGTTAACGCACCCTACAGCAATGTGTCAGAATAGAAGATTGCAGCCAAAAAAACAGAACACTGGAGAATTGTATGTCGAAAGTTTGTCAGCTGACAGGCAAAAAAGCCAACAATGCTTATGCCGTTTCCCACTCACACCGCCGTAACAAAAAGTTACAAGAAGTGAACTTACAGTCAAAGCGGATTTGGTGGGAAGAAGGAAAGCGTTGGGTAAGACTTCGTATTTCTACCAAAGCGATTAAGACTTTGGAGAAAAAAGGTTTAGCAGCAATGGCGAAAGAAGCAGGAATTGACCTAAATAAGTTTTAATTAGATTTTGGACAATCCCCCAGGTGGGTTTGCCTCAGTTATCTTGTTTTACTTGGTATTTACAACAATCCCCCACTCTCTAAATTCAGGGAAATTACGGGGGAATTGTTGTTTAAGGTAAAGTTTTCTGGAAAGCTCTGAGATTGTAAGGGCGGGTTTTTCCATTGGTAAAATAATACCAACAGAATATTTACATAAACTCACCAACAAAGATTCAAGGGAAAAACTTCTAAGTTTTAAGTTACCTACCCCCTGCTCCCCCTGTCTCTTATACACGGATGA
>NZ_JADEWG010000107.1 GCF_015207735.1 [Phormidium] sp. LEGE 05292 | reverse complement strand
CCTAAAAGATCCCCCCTCCGCCCCCCTTAATAAGGGGGGAACCAGCGGAAGCTTCGCTATTAACATCACGGGGGTTGGGGGGGATCAAAACCCAGTAATCACAGCCGAAGATCCCCCCTAGCCCCCCTTGCTCAAGGGGGGAACTCCGAAATAATTAATAACTAGCAACTTGAGTTACTACCAATTTCTAACTGCTTTACTACAAGGTTTTGCGACCGGAAAAAGCTGCTAAAGCATCTACAGAAGGTAGGGTAGAAAATTCAGCCAATGCGCCTAAAGCGGCATTAAAAATTTGGGCTGGCTTAATTTCATTTTTAATCAAATTCCAGAGACGTTGGACTTCTTCGGTATGCAGTCGATCGTCCTCTGTTAAAGCCAGAATTAGTTGACGGCGGAGAAATTGACCTTCATCAGACAGGAGATATTGTAAACCGAGTTGGGCGGTGGGGAAAAGGTCAAAACTGTCATCTGTACGAGCGATCGCAATCAGATTTTCTAACCGCTGCCATTGGAATCTACCATCTTTAAATAACACCTCAATCAAACGTCGCCGCAACTGAGGAGTTTCTCCAGTTAACAGTCGTCGCGCCACATAAGGATAAGCAACTTCCACAATCTTAAAATTCGGATTGATACTCAGTGCTAAACCTTCTTGTGTCACCAAAGAACGAATAATTAAAGCGAATTTAGCAGGAACGCGGAAGGGATAATCATACATCAATTCCGAGAAGCGATCGGTAATAGTTTTGAAATTAAAATCCCTCACGCTTTCGCCCATCACATCGCCCAAAACTGCTTCTAACGCCGGAACAATGGGATTAATATCAGTTTCTGGAGTTAAAAAGCCGAGTTTAACAAAATCCTCAGCCAAATGTTCGTAATCTTTATTGATTAGATGTACAACAGCATCAACCAGGGTTTCTTTTGTCTCCTGCTCTAACTGATCCATCATCCCGAAATCAATATAAGCCATTTGACCACCCTGCACCCATTTAGTCGGTTGTCTTTCTCCATCAACCGGACATTGCGGCGGTATGGCAAACAAGTTACCTGGGTGCGGATCGGCATGGAAAAATCCATGTTCTAATAACTGTTGTAATCCAGATGTTACGCCAATCCGAATAATCGCATCGCTGTTGAGTCCCTGTTTTTCGATTTGTTCGGTATCGGTGAGTTTAAGTCCGTAGATCCATTCTAAAGTCAACACTCGATGGGAACTATAGCGCCAGTAAATTACCGGAACCTTTACTTCTGGATTATCGCGGAAGTTGGCGGCAAATTTTTCGGCGTTGCGTCCTTCGTTTAAGTAATCAATTTCTTCAAATAGCTTAGTACCGAATTCATCAACAATTAATGTTAAGTCATGCCCTAAATTAAGCGGTAGCCAAGGTGCTAACCAACTTGCTGCCCAACGCATCAAATAAAGGTCTAAAGTTAAGACGGGAAGTAAGTTAGGACGTTGGACTTTCACGGCTACTTCTTCACCAGTTTTGAGTCGGGCGCGATAAACTTGTCCTAAGCTGGCGGCGGCGACTGGTTGCGGTGAAATACTAGCGTATGCTTCTTTTATTGGTCTATTTAGTTCGGTTTCGATAATCTTAAAGGCGATCGCAGTATCAAACGGCGGTAATTGATCTTGTAATTTGACTAACTCTTCTAAAAAGTCTTTCCGAACTAAGTCTGGTCTTGTAGAGAGTGCTTGACCTACTTTAATAAATGTCGGGCCAAGGTGAGTGAGAATTTCCCGCAACTGGCAAGCTCTTCTTAACTTGTGTTCCTCTGCTTGGCCCCACCATTCGTCTAACTTTAACCCGAAAATAAACCCCGCAAACATCCAGATCACGGTTAAAGTTCGCCATACTGCTAACCAAGGGCGTTTTTTGTAGTAATTGGCGATTGCTTGTGGATTGTACCTTCTTGACTCAGCTAGTTGATGTTGACTCACGCTTATGTCTGCCTGTTGAAACGAAATGTTTTTTTATGAAATGGCTTCCTCTGGGAACGCCGTCACTCAATCACAAGAATAGTAGTTATCTCTGGGTAATCCTTCCGCAATATTTGCTAACTTTACCCATTGATTTTTACTTTTATTTTTTACGTTTTATTAACTCTAGTATACAAAACTATAATACTTACCGCCTAAAAGAATCAACTACTGGGGATCAATGACTCCCTCAAATAAGTCAAATGCTTTTTGTCAATTGCCATTAATAAAACTTATTATAATTGATGAGCAAAAAACTCTTTAATAAATACTGTTGAGGCTGAATTTCCCATCGACTAGTCATATTCGCGCTGAATATGGCGTGGATCGATCGCTCTCACCACAACAACCCCCATTGAATTTTTGACGTTGCTCACATATCTTTGTAAATCGCGGGCAATTGTTACCGTTCCCGCAGGTGAAGCGTGAATCAAACCAATTCTGCCGTTAGGATAGCGGTAAACAAATCCTGTGTGGGTGAAATTTAAACCGGAAATATTAGTAGCGACAGCAATAATATCTCCTGTTTGGAGTTGGGAATAAGCGCGACTAATGCGACGTTTGGGAATATAATTAACAGTTACTTCGGCTAACTGAGATTCCCGATCGACAATACATTGATAATTAGCATCATTATGAGTTAGATAATACATTAACTGGGATCAATTGTTGAATCTAAAATCCAATGTCAGGTCAAACACCACCACAACTGCAACGAGAGTTGGGAGTTTTCGGTGCTATCATGATGGGCTTGGGGTCGATTATCGGTACAGGCGTATTTGTTAGCATTGGAATTGCTGCCGGAATAGCGGGGCCAGCAGTAATTTTAGCAGTAGCAATTGGGGCAATAGTAGCAATTTGTAACGGTTTAAATAGCGCCCAACTTGCTGCTAATCATGCCGTAAGTGGGGGTACTTACGAATATGGTTATAAATATTTCAATTCTTGGTTGGGATTTACCGCAGGTTGGATGTTTTTAGTCGCAAAAAGTGCTTCGGCGGCGACTGCTGCATTAGGTTTTGCGGGATATTTACTTAATGCTTTTCGGATATCTAACCGAAATTTGTTAGTTACGATCGCATTAATTGCTGTTGCCTTGTTTACAGTAATCATTCTCACGGGAATTAAGCGATCGAATCTGGCAAATATCATCATTGTCTCAATTACTTTATTATCACTTGGCTTTTTTATAATTGCCGGATTACCAAGATTAGCATCCCAAGGATTAACCAATCTTACTCCCTTTTTTGCTACTGCAAATCAAGAATCAGTTAATCCCATTACAGCAGTACTTCATGCTAGTGCTTTAATGTTTGTTGCTTACACAGGTTATGGGCGAATTGCTACTTTAGGGGAAGAAGTTAGAGAACCGAGAAAAACGATTCCCAAAGCAATTATTTTGACAATGATAGTCACAATGTTGCTTTACATTGTAGTAGTAATAGTAAGTGTGGGAACTGTAGGTGCAGATACACTTAGTCAAGCAGCAACTAGCAAAGCAGCACCTTTAGAAGTAGCGGCGCGAAGTTTCCGTATTCCGGGAAGTTCTCAAATTATTGCCATTGGTGCAATTACTGCCATGTTAGGAGTACTTCTCAACTTAATTTTAGGGTTATCTCGCGTAGTTTTGGCAATGGGAAGACGCGGAGATTTACCGAGAGTTTTTGGCAGATTAAATGAGACAGGTACGACTCCATTTTGGGCAGTAATATTTGTGGGAATTGCGATCGCTTTTCTAGTTCTAATTGGCAATGTCAAAACTACTTGGTCTTTCAGTGCTTTTAGCGTGTTAATTTATTACGCAATTACCAATTTAGCAGCATTAGCAATTCCATCTGAGGGAAGACTTTATCCAAAAGCGATCGCTTGGTTAGGTTTATTAGCTTGTTTATTTCTTGCTTTTTGGGTAGAACAACAAATTTGGTTAACTGGATTAGGATTGATTATCGCTGGATTAATTTGGCATCAAGTTGCCCAAACAGTGAGAAATAGAAACGACTGAAGTCGTTACAACGGACAAGTTTGTTGTGACGACTTCAGTCGTTTGATTAAGAATTCAGGTTCGTTGTGACGACTTCAGTCGTTTGATTAAGAATTCACTTTAGATTTAGCTTCAAAATTTTAAACTGAAATAAGAGCACCTTGAGGCAGAGCCTCTGTTTTTCGTTACCAGGTTGAACCTGGTAACGAGAACTGAGAGGTTCTACCTCCCTTAAGAAATAATATTGAGGTTAAATTTCCCAGAAATTAGTATTAATGATCTGAACTTGGAGGAGCCAACACAGTATTAATTTGAGGTGGCGGATCGTTCAATGAGAGAGTTAAATGTGGTGTCGGAATATGATGATCTGCGCGAGTGGGCGTGACAGCTGTTCCTATAGCAAAAAACTCAATTACATGGGAACTCCAAGAATATTGATGCTCATGAATATTAGCTCCAATAATTCCTTCTGCTTGCAGGTGGGCGGCTTCAACTTGCATCCGTTCCATTGCTAATTCACGAGCATCATAAAGTGCTTGGGTAAAGTTAGTCATTTCCACATTTCTGCCAATATTTTTAAACCACTGTCCCAAACCTTGATAAGCTACATGATAGACACAATTGCCCATGACTAATCCTAATGGACGATAGCCTGCTCGTAACAATGTCCAAAAGTCTTGTCCAGAGAGTTCGCTGGTAAATGGTTTATCATGAATTGTGCGATAAGAAATTGTGCGATCGCTTGCTCTAACTGCTGTACCGATCGCCACAAATTCTGCCATATTTGGTTCCCAAGTCATGTGTTTAGCACTCAATCTTACCCCCACAATTCCATCGGCACCCAAAGCTTCTGCTTCTTCTTCCATCCGGCTCATTGCTAATTCACGGGCATGATACATTGCTTGAGAAAGCACCGTCATTTCCATGCTTTGATTGATTCCTGCCCATTGAAAACCAATGTGATACATTGAGCAACCAACCACCAAACCTAAAGGCTCAAAACCTGCTTCTTTGACTAACAAAAACTCATTAACAGAAAGATCGCTGGTAAATAAATTGCTTTGTTTACCGCCTTTCTGCATCATTGTTAGCCGTTCGCGGGCGTGTTCCGGCAAATCGTTAGCGATCGGAGGATTCTTGCTAGATTTCGGCTGTTGATTTGTCATAAAAAAAGGCTCAAGATTTAGAAATTGGGTAGAACATTAAAGTTTTACTAACAGGGTTTTCAACTGGTATATCATCTTCAACAATTGCTGTACCAATAGCTACGAAATGTGTCAAAAAATCTTTAAAAACGCCTATATAATATAAACTAGATAAGATAAACTGAATGATAGCAAATAGGATTATTGCCATAGGGAGAATGCCAAATAAAATGCTAAAAAGCACAGTGGCTTTATGATTGGCAATTGCCACAGATAAAGCAATAAAAACCCCCAAAATAAATAACGAAGAAAAACAACCAAGAAAGCTCTGAGGCTGATAGACAATTACTTCCTCTCTGGCTTCAATTTGCATTCCAACTGCACCTGTAGCACCCAATTTTTGCATATCTTCCATCAGGCGCATAATGGCTAGTTCTCGCGCATCTTGAAAGCCTTGGCTAAATTGTGTTAATTCTTGATTTCGCCTAGCGCGACCAAACAACCGATTCCAAAAAGATTGGTTCATCAAAGCGCGGGTGTTGCGATCGCTATGCACATAATAAGAACAAGCGCCAAATGCCAATCCTTTGGGATAGTAACCTGCTTTCCGCAGTTGCCAAAATTCCTGCCCACTTAAATCGCTGGTAAAAGGTTTTGATGTCGGAGGACGACCTGGAATGCGAATTGCGGTTCCAATTGCCGTAAATTCTATCATTCCTATGTTCCAACCTTGGCGACGCTGTTGCAGACGCACTCCAATTACACCATGAGCACCAAGTAAGGCAGCTTCTTGCTGCATTCGACTAACAGCAAGTTCGCGAACAGCTAATTGAGCTTGAGTTAAAGTTTCTACCTCTCCGGTACGATCGCGATAGCCGCGAAAATAACCAAAGAATCCCACTTTGTAAAAGCTACTTCCCATCACCAAACCGATCGGTTCGTATCCAGCTTCACGAGTAAGTAAATATTCGTTAGTACTGAGATCGCTAGTGAAAAATTGTTTGCCAAGGAGCTTTTGTGCGTCGAGACGATGACGGGCACTGTCAAAAAGTTTACCTTGTGAGTTGAGCGATCGCATTTTAATAACACCAGCACTCTTTGAAACTTGAAGATTAGATTGATTTCTTAATCCTATCCCCTCTTTAGTTACACGCCAGATTTGTTTACCAATCTTCTCAAAGAGTCCCATATATTTACTTTCTAGCCTAAGATAAATTGCGAGAGAGCATCGCGAACTTTGGCATCGCGGGCGGCTATTTCAGCTAATGCCTCAGCAACTTTTTGACTCCATTCTGCTGGAGAAATTTCTGTGGTTTTAATACTTACGCCACGAATTACTTTAATCATTCTGGTAGCGATCGATCCATAACGTTCTCGGCTAATTTGGTAATGGTAATCATCAAAACAAAGAGTAACAGTTTTGATTGCCCCGAAACCAAACCAACTTCGTTGCACCTGCGTATTGCGAGGTAGAAATCGCTTTAACTTGCGGACAAGTAATTCCAAAAGTTCGCCTGATTCTTGACGATCGATCGATAAGGCAGCCGCCAAGACATCCACTTCTAGTGCTTGATTAAAATTATCTTCCATTGAGCAAGCATTCCTTGCTAATTGCACTTGTTTCTATTTAATCATTTCCAAGTTAATTTGAGGTTAACTTAAAGCTCAATCAAATCACCTCTTCGATCGATAAAAAATTCCTTGCTTACATCTGCGTTTATCTGCGGTAAAAAACAAATTTCCAGCTAAGTAACGCAAGTTGCCAGTGATTAATTCTTTCGGAGTTCCCCCCTTAATAAGGGGGGTAGTGGGGGGATCTAACGCTGTGATTACTGGGTTTTGATCCCCCCAACCCCCCTTAATAAGGGGGGCTAAGAAATAGCAAATTCCCTTATTAATGGGGGCTAAAAAATAGCAAATTGAGTTAATTACTAAGGAGGGGCAAAAATCATTATGAATTTGCCCCTATTTAACAGTGAATTAACTTTTCACATTCGACTTAGCTTCCAAAGTTTCCACGCGACTCTTCAACTCTTGATTCTCTTTTTTCAGTAAATCAAGTTCTTCGCGCAACTGTTTTACAGATTGATCTGTACCCACATTTTTCTGTACTTTTTGCACAGCTTCTTCCGCAATGCGGCGCACTCTTCCATCAGGTGTTTGATTCGCTAAAGATTGCAGTACAGGTATTGCTTTAGCTGTTTCCATTTGTCCTAAAGCGGTGACAACTGCTACTTGAGTTAAGAAGAAAGTTTCCTTAGCAATATCTGCTAATTGTTCCAAAATCCACTCAACATTATTAGCAGTTTGTCCGGTAGAAATTGTGCCTAAAGCGCGAATTGCAGCTAACCTTAAAGCTTGGGGAATTCCGGGTCGAGTGTATTCTAAAATCAGGTCTAAAGCAACAGGAGAAGATTTTAATTGGCTTAAACCTGCGATCGCACCAACCCGAACCACTTCATTCCAACCACCCCTTTCTCTTAAGATACTAGAAAGTAAGCTAATTACCTCATCTTCTTTATCTTTTAAAGTCGCTGAAGTCATCATTCCACCTAGAGAATTTGCTGCTGCTGATTCCACATAATAACTGTCATCACCAGCTTGCAACAAATCTTTTAAGCCAGTATAACTTTCAGTGGTTTTGATGTTAGCTAAAGCATTGATCGCAGCCCGACGCACTAACGGATTTTGATCGCTCAATCCCTTAATTAAAGCAACTCCGGCTTGATCGAGCTTTATTTCCGAAAGTTGTTTAGCAACTTCGACTCGCACACCCCAAAAAGCATCATTTTCTAAGGCTTCTGCCAAAGCTTTTACTGCTTCTAAACCACCTCTTTTTGCCAATGATTCCGCCGTAAAAATCCGCGAAACTGGATCGGGGTCATATTTTAATTGTGCCTTCAATTCGGGAATTGCATATTCCAAAGCGACGGTTTTTAGGCAGTAATTTCCCAAGTCGAAACTGATAAAATCAGGTTTCTCGGCTAAGGGGAAGTAAAAGCTTTGTTCTTTCTCATGCACTCGGACTGTAAAGGTTTTAAATTCCGAGAATTTATCTTCTTTTACATAACCAAAGGCAATGGGAATTTTTAAATCAAACAAATCACTATTGCTGCCGTTATTCCCTGATTTTGCTTGAGTTTGCGTTACCGTAACTTTTGCCAGTTTGCTATCAGCATCCCAGGAATAAGCAACTTTGTAATCGGGATGTCCACCACGATAAACATACTGATCGAACAAAAACAGTAAATTCCGACCTGTGGCTTTTTCGATCGCTCTTAACAAATCAATAGTTTCTACTGTTTTGTGAGCATTTTCTTGGACAAACTTATGAATTGCCGTTGCAAACAATTCATCTCCCAATTCTCCGCGAATCATGTGATAAACACAAGCACCTTTTTCGTAAAGGTGGCGGTCGTAAAGTTCGATCGCTTCCCGATAAACATGAGTTACAATTGGACGACGATAACGACTGCTATCTTCCGCTAAATAACTCCGCGCCTCATTCAAAATATAGTAAGCAGCATCATCTTTTCCGTACTCTTGTTCCGTCCAAAGTACTTCCGAATAAGATGCCATTCCTTCTTTAATCCAAGCATGAGACCAATGTTTAATCACCACCAAATCACCAAACCATTGATGGGCGAGTTCATGGGCGACTAAACTTTCACTTAAGCGGTTATCTAACGATGCTCTTTGATCTAACAAACATCTGTCTGTTAACAAAGTAGTTGAAGTATTCTCCATTCCGCCAAAGATAAAATCATCGACGCAAACTTGGGCGTATTTGGGAAATGGATAAGGATAACCAAATTTTTGAGTGAAAAATTCGATCATCTTTGGCGTTTTGCCCATTGTCAAACGAGCTTCTTCTTCCTGCCCTTTTTCGACATAATAAGTGACAGGTTTGCCATTCCATTCATCCTGAATTTCGGCAAAATCTCCCACCGCTAAAGTCATTAAATAAGTAGGATGAACTTCCTGCTGTGACCAATGGTAAATTTTCGTTTCTCCGGCATCTTCGGTATTAATTAATACCCCATTGGAAATCGCAATTAAAGGTTGAGGAACTTGCACCCGAATTTCGGAAGTTGCTAATTGTCCCGGATAATCAAAACAGGGAAACCAAAACCGAGAATCTTCATCTTCTCCCTGCGTCCAAACTTGTGTCGGTTTGTTGGGATAATGCTTGTTGGGAGTGATGAAATAAATTCCTCTTTGCGGTTTTTCAGCAGCGTAAGCAATAACAATCGTAATCGGTTTTCCTACCTGCGTCGGAGTGGTAAGTCGAATCTGCAACTGTTCGCCGTCGTACTCAAAATTTTGCGCTACATTACCAATCTCGACTGAGTGAATTTTTAAGTTAACTGCATCTAAGGTTAAATGCTCAATTCCCGATCGCACTGGCGCTAATCTAATACTGCAAGTACCTTTACAAGTTTGGTTGGGAATATCCAGCGCCAAATCCAGAAAGATATGCTCTACTTGTCCGGGGCGATCGGGATTATAGTGCGGTCTGGCACCCGGTAATTCAAAAGATTTGTGACTATTAGTTTCGGAATCGAAATATGATTGCAACTTCATCTCGGCTCAAGCCTACCTAACAATGGAAGCAATTTAGATATACTTTCCAGGGTAACGCCTTTGTGAGTCAACTTACTCCTACGGCTAGATGTGCGAAAGTTTGTATTAAAAAAAACTTTTGTCTTTTTGTAAAGATTCATAAGAAGTATTACTTAAGTAGTAATATAAGAGACTTGTATACATTTGCCTATTGCCAAATTCCAGAACTACTTTAAAATTTATTCATTGTTAGTTACAGAATTCTACAGAAAAAACAAAATATCCCATTCATCTGCCCCCAGTGGCTTAAGGGAAAGTACTCATCAGTACTCAAGTAAATCTAGAAAAATTTTCCAAGAAAGTATTGTTGTAATGTGAGGTGAGGATAATGTTAACCCAAAAAGTCTCTAAATTCTCCGAATTACCTGAAGTCTCTAAATTCTCTAAATTTCCTAAATTCAAAGCTTTGGGTGTTGGTGCAGCTGTTCTAATTGCTGCTGGTGCCACAGGTGGATACTTATACTTACGCGGTGTTTTTAGCGATGTCAGTCCATTAGCCAGCGCCAAGTTAGTTCCAGATGAAGCATTAGTAGCAGGTGTCGTGTCTACAGATGGAAAACCTTGGTCAAAATTGCAACAATTTGGCACTACAGAAGCGCAGCAAATTATCACTAAGAGTTTGGCTAGCCTGCAAAAACAGATGTTTGCTGAGAATACAAAGATAGATTACGCAAAAGATATTCAGCCTTGGCTAGGTAGTGTAATGTTGGCACTTTTACCTAGCAACACGACGCAAGAAGTTGCCGCTACTACACCAAATTATTTAGTAATTATAGGTATTAAAGATAAAATTAGTGCTATAAGTTTTGCAACTAAGTTAAAAAAATCATCAGGTGGGGACAATCAAGATATTAATTATAAAGGTGTCAAGATTTGGGAATGTTCAAGTAATAATGAACACCATTTTATAGCTCTATTAAACGAGCATTTGGTGATATCACCGCAGAAAAAATCGCTCGAAGCAGCGATCGATACTTTTAAAGGTGAACCTTCTTTCGCGGATAAAGTCGGTGCTAAGTTGATGTTGGAGAAGGGTATAGATTTACCCAATGAAATCGCCGAAATTTATGTACCGGAATCGCAAAATGCGATCGCCGAAGTGCTGGATAAATATGGAGCGATCGGTCAATTAACTCCTGCATCAATACAGCAATTAAAAAATATGAAATCTGTGGTAATGGGGGTGGGAATAGATAATTTAGGAATCAGGATGAAAGCGATCGGAGAAGTCAAGCAAGAACCAATTAAACAAGCAGAGTTTCAACCCACGCCAGGGAAAATGGTATCTAAATTTCCCTTGAATACTGTAGCATTACTCAGCGGATACGGAATTAGCCAAGGTTGGAAAGAAGCAATAGCGCAAGCACAGAAAAATCCCCAGTTTAATGCTCAGGTTAATGGAATTCGCAATTATCTAAAAGAAAATGTGAATCTGGACTTAGATAAAGATATTTTGCCTTGGATGGATCGAGAATTTGCTGTTGGTGCATTTCCGGCGACAGAAGGTGTTTTAGCACCGATGGGTTTTAGTGCAGCTTTAGTTGTGAAAACTAGCGATCGCCAAGCCGCTGAAACCGCATTAAAAAAATTAGATCAACTCGCTAGAACTAACTCCATTAATATCGATCGCCGACATATTGAAGGCAAAGCAGTCACCGAATGGTCAAACGATCAAGGCGTATTATTAGGACATGGTTGGTTAGACAAAGAATCCATGTTTGTCGCCGTTGGTCGTCCCATTGTTGAAGCAATGGCAAGCAGTTCTAAAACCCTAGAAAAAAATCAAGCTTTTCAAACAGTTACCAATACCCTACCTAAACCAAATACAGGCTCTTTTTATGTCGATATGGACACAGTAATGTCTGTGTTTAATAACAACTTTTTGCTGAATCTCCAATTACCTCTCTCGTCAGATACCTGTGCTATCTTAAATTCCATTCGCGGCATTGGAGTCACAGCTAATAAAGTTAATCTATCAACCAGCCAAATGGAAATAGTCTTTGCCTTAAAATCAAAAGAACCACAGTCATTAGCCAAAGGTCAATAGTCATATCAAGTAAAGTCTGTTGTGACGACTTCAGTCGTTCTCTTCTTAAATCAAAGGACTAAAGTCCTCACAACGAACCAGAATAATTGATCATTAGTCATTACTCATCCTGAAAATTCCTGCCCCAAACTTGGTAGGATCATACAGGTGAAATTTCACAAATAACAAAAGATTAATGACTAATGACTAATCAAATGACTGCAACAGTAAACAATACTCCAGGGTTAGCTTCTCGCTTAGTTAATGGACTCCTCGCTATTAAACCTTTGGCAGCTGTCGCCAAGCATCAAGCTCGTGAGATGATGATTAAAAGAGCCGAAAAAATTGGTGTCCCTTGGCGGCTGCAAGTTCAGGAATTAAGTCAGGAAAACTGGGAAAGTTACTTACAAAAAGTACAAAATAACAATTTAACTTATCCAGAATATTATGTGCGATCGTTCCACGCTTACAAAGAAGGAAATCTCGGTTGGGAACCAGCATTAGAAGTCGAATCCGCCGCTCATGCAGTCCATTCTACAATCTGGTCTAAAATTCCCGCAATTGACGGAGATGCCAAACTCCGGCAAAGTTACCATAATATCGTAAAACAGCAAATTTCCACCCCACCTCAAGATATTTTAGACCTGGGTTGTAGCGTCGGAATGAGTACCTTTGCGCTGCAAAAAGTTTATCCCCAAGCAAAACTTACAGGCGTTGATTTATCACCTTATTTTCTCGCAGTAGCGAACTACCGTTCTCAACAAAGAAATATTCCGATTAATTGGGTTCATGCTGCTGCGGAATCAACAGGTTTACCAAATGCTTCCTTTGATTTAGTTTCCATCTTTTTAATGTGTCATGAACTGCCACAATCAGCCACTAAAGAAATTTTCCGGGAAGCTAAACGTTTGTTGCGTCCAAATGGTCACATTGCCATTATGGATATGAATCCGCAATCGTCAGCTTATAAAAAAATGCCTCCTTACATTTTTACCTTGCTGAAAAGTACTGAACCTTACTTAGATGAATACTTCACATTGGACATTTCCCAAACTTTAGTAGAAGCTGGTTTTTCTGCACCAACAATCACTCCTAATAGTCCTCGGCATCGCACAATAATTGCTCAGGTAAATTAGTAATTAATCCCGGATGATTCGATCCCCCTAAATCCCCCTTGGTAAGGGGGACTTTGAATCTGCTTCCCCCCTTTATGAGGGGAGTTATATTAGGGGGGATTGCCTACGGCACGCTACGCGAACAGAAAACTCTAAGCTTATAACTATCAACTTAGGTTACAATAACTTTTTTAACTTGATTTACTTGCGGATTTAATTTTTTTTTACTTTCTTGAATAGCCGCAGTTTCTCCCCACTTTGGCTGTTCTTGTTGGCTGATTATTAAAGCTGTTGTTGCTTGTTTATCTAAAGCTTTAGAAAAATAGAAACCTTGTCCTTGTTCGCAACCGAGTTCCCTTAATTGAGCGAGTTGAGATGATGTTTCTATGCCTTCTGCAACCACATCCATTCCTAAAATTTGAGCCATGGTAATAATGGCGTGAACAATTTCTAAATTTTCATTATTGGGATTTATCAAGCTGACGAAAGAGCGATCGATCTTCAAAGTATTTACAGGAAATCGATGCAGATAACTTAAAGATGAGTAACCTGTTCTTAGTAAAACGACTTAATTAAAACATAGCCTTAACTTAATCTTTTCATATTATTTTTGTAGTCAAACCTTAACTTAATAACGAGATATTGAAATGTTGGATAGTCGCAATTATTACTGAAGCTTTTGAGCTATAGGTAAAATTTTGGCGCTGCAATTACTTCTATTAAAAAGGAAGGACATCTTTAATTATGTCAGAGTCTTACGTGAGAAATGTTCCCGGAAATCCGGGCTACGAATTTGTGCCGCTGTTAACTGTAGGAGATGAAATTCCTTTAATTCAAGGTACTGTAGGTAACTTTCAGACTGTAGCTGGGCAAAGATTTACCTTCACAGGAATTCCTGACGGCATGGGAATATACGAAACCGCAAGCAACTATTACGTTTTTCTCAATCACGAAATTGCCGCAGTTGATAGTAGAAATAATCCCATCACTTCTACCATTTCTTCTACCGTTCCAGGGAAAATTCAAGGAGCAAGAGTATCTTTACTCGTGTTTGACAAAAACTGGAATGTTATTGGCGGTAAAAACCTGATTGAAAAAGCAGTAGATAGCAATGGTGAATATCTCCTAAATACGACAACAGGTGTTTATACAAATGCTGCAACGGGGAAAAGTTTTAGTTTCACTCGTTTTTGTTCTGCTTACTTAGCAGAAAGTGGTTTTGTTAATGCCAGCGGTCAAGCAATCCCAGTCTTTTTCGTTCCTGAAGAAACTACAGATAACACTACAACTGGAGCTTCCTCAAGTCGAGGTTGGGCAGTATCTCCTGATGGTACAGCATTAGCGATCGAAGGCTTAGGTCGTTACGCCAAAGAAAACGTAGTTTCCGCCTCTCAATATCGCGCCACCAACTCCGATAAAACAGTACTTCTCTCCACAGAAGACTTTACTAACGGCGAACTTTATATGTTTGTCGGTCAACAAACAGCACAAGACCCCAACGGTTTTAAAGACGGTCAATTATATGTGCTGAAAGTTCAGGGATTCAATAATGAAACTCTCACAAAAGGAGTGAAAGCTACCGCCACTTGGACACCAGTCCCCAAAGAAATTGCCCTCGACCCCACTGGCGCAGTCCTCAGCAATTGGGTAGATGCTTCTGGTCGTTCCACTAACTTCCGCCGTTTAGAAGACATTGCCGAAGATCCCAACAACCCCGGCACTTTCTACTTCGTTACCACAGGCACTGCCGACAAACTTGGTGGAGGGACAACCACCAATGCTGCGGAAGCAGAAAACCCCTACGGTAAAATGTACCGTTTCAGCCTCAATCCCAACGATCCCACTGGACAAATCAATAACTTTGAATTGGTGCTCAACGGTGGCCCTGATACTGGTATCAGTTACGACAACATCGTTGTCGATAAAAAAGGCCATGTGATGATTATGGAAGACGAAACTGCCTTTGGCGGTGACGTAATGAAAGCTAGAGCCAGAGAAGCTGGGATTTGGGATTACAACATCGCCACAGATAAAGTGACATTAGTGGCGGGAATTAATGAAAGTGCCGCTGGCGAACAGTTTGACAACACCAGTATACCGGGTCAATGGGAAACTTCCGGCATCGTCGAAGTTGGCTCTGGTAGACAATTCTATATGTTCGATGTTCAGGCTCACACCGTTACAGATCCTAGATACGTCGAAGGTGGTCAGTTAATTTTGGCTATGTGGAAAGGGCCAGATTCATTAACAGCAAAAGGTGGTGAATTAATTAATGGTTTACAAGGTAATGACACTATCACTGGAGCATCTAGTTCTGGGAATAATACCTTACGCGGCGGTCAAGATAATGATGTATTAATTGGTGGCACTGGTGATTTTTTATGGGGCGACAAAGGCAATGATTTGTTAATACCTGGTAAAGCTAACAATGTGAATGGCAATCTGGGTAATGATTTTATTAATGCCGCTAATAATTTTGGTGGTAGTACTCTGCATGGTGGTCAAGGCGATGACACAATTATCGGTGGAGTTAACGATTTAATGTTTGGCGACAAAGGTAAGGATGCTTTATTTGCTGGTGCTGGCCCTAACACTTTAATTGGTGGTGCAGATGCGGATCAATTTTGGATAGTTAATACTAACATTCCTGTTGCTCCGAGTACGATCGCAGATTTCCAACCAGGCACAGATGTTATTGGAATTAGTAATTTAGGCGTGAATAGTATTAGTTCCCTCACCATTACCCAAAAAGGTGCTGATGCTGTGATTAGTTTCTTAGGTAAAGATTTAGCGATCGTCTCAAATATTCAAGCCAACGCTCTCACTAGTTCCTCTTTTGTCTTTACCTAAAAATCATGAGTTATCGATCGTAGGAATTATGCACTCAGATCACCCAACCCCCAAGAGGGCTTGATTAAGTTCCCCCCTTGTTAAGGCAGGGCTAATTCATTTTCAACGGAGAAATTGATTTGTGAAGGAGAGATAATGCAAACAACGGAAAAATCATCTTTCCCCTTGTCCCCTTGTCTCCTTGTCCCCTTGTCCCCCCATCCGGTTAATTTTATTTGATGACCATGAATTAGCCCTGCCTTGTTAAGGGGGGCTAGGGGGGATCTAGGTTTCAGGCAGAAATTGCGTAAGTAATAGATCATTTGTCAGATGAAAAAATCGCACCCCGATAAATAAAAGGGTGCGATTTTTAATTGCCAAAAACCTTAAAGTCTCACTAAAAGTTGCTCATTTAACTTGCCATTACTCAAAGTTTTTTCCAATTGAGTACCATAAACTTCACAGGAATTATTCGGACTTTCCACTAACTTAACTTTGAACAACTCCGCGCCTAATTCCCGAATTGGTTCCTGCAATAAATCGCGAATATGAACCGCAATATTTTCAGCTGTCGGCACAACTTCCGCAAAGTAAGGAATATCTTTATTCAAAAAAGTGTGATCGAATGGTTCCACTACATAATCATCGATCGCCTTTTGCAATGCTCCCAAATCTACAATCATCCCCGTGCGAGGGTCAATTTCCCCTTTCACAGTCACTTCTAAATGATAATTATGACCGTGACCATGAGGACGAGCGCACTTACCGTAAATCTCGCAATTTTTCTCATAACTAAGGTCGGGACGAGCTAGCCGATGAGCAGCACTAAAATGAGTGGCAATGCTGAGGTATGCTTCCATTTCGTTTCCTAAATAATCAGCCCAAAGTTCTGGATGTTCAAACAGTTGAATTCGCACAATTGGTAAATGAGGCACTAAACGCTGCCAAATTACCCGTGCGATATTTTCTGTAGTTGGCAGAGTTTCCTGAAACTCCGACCAAGCATCGTTGAGATAAGAAAAATCTAATTGGCTGGTAACTTCCTGCTTAATAATGTGTTTCACATCAGACAGGTTTAATACCATGCCATATTCATCCAATTCGCCTGCCATGTAAACATACAGGACGTAGTTATGCCCATGACCAGGCGCACGAGCACAAGCCCCAAATTTTTCAACATTTTCGGCTTCACTCAACTCTGGCAACCAATACAGATGACTGGCTGAAAACTTAGCCCGACGGTTAATAATACACTTCATGCTGGGAGGAGCAAGGGAGGAATTGTAAAGATTCGTAAAACGATTCTAATTCATAGAATACTGCATCGGGGAGCTCCAGGGGCAGAGGAACTCCAGGGGCACAGGGGAAAGGTAAAATTTAATTCTCCTTGTCTCCTTGTCCCCAATTCCCAGTCCCCTCTTAAACAAAACTTTTGAAAGCTGCTTGTGCTTCCCGCCTTAGCTGGGCAGCAATTCTAAACATTTCATGACCTGTATGTAAATATTGGTCATCGTAATTCAGGCTAAAAGTTTCTAATTCGCTAATTCCATCTGCCACTTGATTCAAGCAATAGTACAGTCTGGCAGCAACCCCAGCTAAAGGAGAAGGATTAGGCATTGAGGTGAAAATGTGTTGGGCTTGGGAAAGTAACTCTTGGCATTCCTTTAAGTAATCCTGGAAACTTTCCATTAATTCATCATCAAAAGGATCTGCTGAAAGTTCGTCAATTTGTTCATTTATGGGATTGATAATGCGGCAAATTAAGCGGTTCACAGGCTGATAAACTAGACTCAACCATAATTGAACTTGCCGATCGATATCTTGAGCCGTTTGTCGCTGTTTTTGGTATTGTTTTTGGGCTGCTTTAGTTCGTTGTTGCCAATTCCCAACCGCACCGAATGAACCATTTCTTAATTGTCGATCGTAAAATTCTCGCCGTTGTGGATCGCTTAAAATTTCATAAGCAGCATTTAACCGCACAATTTGCTCGTGATTGGCTGTTTCTTGTTGACTATCGGGATGAAAAAGTTTAGCCAATCGCCGATAAGATTGTTTAATCTCTGCTTGTGTTGCTCTGGGGCTAACTTGCAGAGTTTGATAGTGATTTAACTCCGCCATCGATTTCAAATTTTAGATTACGGAAGGGAACGGGGAACGGGGAGAATAAGGGGACTCTTGAGAATTTTTAACTTCTGCCTTGGAGCCTTCTGTCATTAATTTAAGTTAACCCAAAAGTTGATAGCTTCAGTTCTGGATCTTGAAATAAAGGTGTGCTTAAATAACGCTCTCCAAAACTGGGTTGAATCATCACAATCAGGCGACCTGTGTTTTCTTTTCTTTGACCAACTTTAATGGCGGCAAAAAGTGCTGCCCCACTGGAAATTCCTGAGAGTAAACCCTCTTCTCTAGCTAATCGACGAGAGTATGCGATCGCATCTTCATCCCGCACCTGAATTACCTCATCAATCAAATCTACCCGTAACACCTGCGGAATAAAACCCGCCCCAATTCCCTGAATTTTATGTGGGCCAGGATTTCCCCCAGATAACACCGCACTATTAGCAGGTTCAACAGCGATCGCCAAAAACCCCGGCTTCCGCTGCTTAATTACCTCAGCCACACCAGTAATCGTTCCCCCAGTACCCACACCAGCCACCACAATATCCACCTGACCATCCGTATCCTGCCAAATTTCCTGGGCTGTCGTTTCCCGGTGAATTTGCGAATTAGCAGGATTGCGGAACTGTTGCAACATATAAGCATCCGGCGTACTATCCACAATCTCCTGCGCCCGTCGAATTGCCCCAGTCATCCCCTCAATTCCCGGAGTCAACTCCAATTGAGCCCCATAAGCCCGCAACATCGCCCGCCTCTCATTACTCATAGTTTCGGGCATAGTCAAAATCAACTGATAACCCCTAGCCGCAGCCACCATTGCTAAAGCAATACCCGTATTTCCCGAAGTCGGTTCCACCAACACCGTTTTCCCAGGTTTAATTAGCCCCTCCCTAGCAGCAGCATCAATCATACTCACACCAATCCGGTCTTTCACAGAAGCAGCTGGATTCATTCCCTCCAACTTCACCACAATCTCTGCCAAACAACCCTCTGATTGCGGAATCCGCTTTAACCGTACCAAAGGAGTACGACCAACTAATTCTGTAATATCCTCAGCAATTCGCATAATTCTCTCCCTATATCATTGGATATTAATCATTGGTCATTAGTCATTAGTCATAGTTTTTTATTCCTGCATTTCTCTGTATCTGTCGAATAGCCAAATTTTACAAATGACAAACCACTAATGACAAATGACAAAATGATTAATCAGATGTAATACATGATATCTAGCTGACGCTTAGCATCTCGCTTTTCACACAAATCTTGTAACGTATACCTTTGCAACACCGCATTCGCCGCATGACAACCTTCTTGCCAAATTTCTCGCAGCAAAGTACTTTCTAAAGTTATTTTATTCCCTGAATCCTTCTGGGCCGACTGAGAATCAGTCCCTTCTAAACAGCAAATAACTTCAAATAAATTAATTTTCCAGGGTTCTCTGCCTAGCAAATAGCCCCCCTTGGCTCCTCTTTGACTACGCACCAAACCGCAACGCCTTAAAGTTGCTAGTAACTGTTCCAAATATCGATCGGGAATATTTTGCTGCGCCGCAATTTGCCGAATTTGCAGAGGTTCACCACTTTGATAATGAGTTGCTAGCTCTAGGAGAGCCAGTAGCGCATATTCACTTTTACACGATAGTTCCACAAATTATCCCAAATTTACTGAATTGCTACAAAATTCCTAAATGAAATACACAGAGCAGAAAAGGGTAATTAACATACCCCAGTTCTACACTAGGGTTTAGTTCCATTCTATAACGCTAGCGTCCTGAATGCTTTCCGCTTTTCAGGATCTCAGCAATTGCCAAATTTTGTCGCCTTCAAAAAAAAACCCCCGTTAAAAACGAGGGCTTTTCAATTCTTTCAGTCAGACTCACCTAGAAGGTGAAGGTGGTTCTGAGAGTACCAATAAAGATGTCATCGTTGTCGTTGTTTTGTTCAGGTGCCATCAACCAAATCACACCAGGAGTCAACGAAATATTGTCCGTCAGCTGGAACTTATAGAACCCTTCAATATGCCAAGGCATATCACGACTGAAGGAAGAACGAGGCCCAGCACTCATTCCAGTCACGTAAGGTTCAATACCTGCGAATAAACCTAACAAGTTACCTGGTTTACCCAAGTTGGGAAGAGCAACACCAAGTCCATAGCTCCAAATGTCAGCACTACCACGACGAATCAAGGTCGCATCAGTGTACATACCAAAAGCACTAATTGAGAAGTACTTGCTCAAGCGTAAGTTACCGGAAACGCCGTAAGAGTTAGTCACAATTGGAGTCGCATTTCTGCCATATATTAGAGCAGATGGTAAGTTAGCTATACCTGTACCTACTAGCCGAGCTCCGAAACCACCACCAGCATCAAAGATATCAGACCCTGTTGTGTGGTAAGCATTAACGTAGGTTAACGCCAAGTTGAAAGTATCACAGAAGTTCAGGTCTAGCTGTCCGAGTGCAGCGTAGTTACCGTCAAACAGACCATTTTTGTCCAGTGGGCTGTTAGCACTACCAGGAGAGTTACCAGGAATAGTAAGACCAGAACCACCTGCAAAGTAACCACCAGTGATAGAGGTACCTTTCAAGAAGCTACCAAATCCGCCCAAACCAAAGCTAATTGCTCCACCTGCGCCACCACCAATCCGATAAATTGGGTTTTCTTGTGAGAAGGCAGAAATTGAACCGTTACCACCATCTCCATCAAAGAAGTAGGGGTTTTTTACATCAACATAGTCGGAGTGAATACCACCTGTAGCAGCTAAGTAGAGTTTTGAACCACCTAAAAAGGCAGTCTCATAAGCCAACCAATCCAGAGCTACGCTGTTGTTGCCTGTACTACCAACAAAATATTGTAAGGTTCCTTCAGCTGTTGGGCCAGCAAATGCTCCTGCGGGGCTGTTAAACCCGCTGCCAGCGCCATTATTAAACAGGGGAGTATAGGGCAAATTATTCCACCGTTGGCCGTTACCAGCAGAAATCCGGGTGTGCAGTATATCTCGACCTGTGAAGCTGGTTTGGAATTCTAAACGTACCCGGTCTTGGAAAACTGTGTTATTACTATCTTCTACACCCCAGCGACCGTTGCTTGCACCTCGGTAATTTACTTGACCCCTTTGACCGCCCCAAACATCCGAAATCGCAAAAATTGCTTCCCCTTTCAGTTTGGTCGTAGTAGAGAATTGCTGGGCTTCTACCTTAGTAACACGAGCTTCTAGGGAATCAACTCGACCTCGCAGGGTAGCTAGTTCAGCCGCAAACTCTTCTTGCAGACGTTGTAGAGCAGCTAAATCTTCTTTGCTTACGCCTTGAGGCAATGCCGCAATTAATTCCTGAATCCGATCCAAACAACTGTTCAAACCTGCGGCAAATTCGTAACGAGTCAGGGCTCTGTTACCACGATAGGTTCGGTCTGGATAACCTTCGATACAGCCGTAACGCTCAACCAAAGATTGCAATGCTTGGAAAGCCCAGTCTGTTGGTTGTACGTCGCGCAATTGGGAAACTGAAGTCACCTGAGCGGAAGTTCTGTTTCCTTCTCTGCTGTAACGAATGATTTCATCAATTGAATTTGGTGAATCAACAGGTGCAGCTTGAGCAACTGTGTTTTCTTTCGCCGTTACAGACTCTTGAGCTTGGTTTTGTGTCTTGTCTAAAGCTTTTAGCTGATTGCCGGAAGCTTGACTTTTGGTTGCTACTTCTAGCTGCTGTTCGGGATTAGCAGTTTGGGTTGAAGCTACTTCAGCCGCTGAATTAGTTTCTGTGGCGATCGCCCAAGGGCTAAATACCAGGGTAGCTCCCAGAATTGCCGGACTGAACAGCAGTGATTTCCACAATATTTTAGACATTTTCCTCTCGTCCTCACACCACTTATAGAGAATCGCTGGATTCATTTTAAGTTCCCCGCTTAACTCCTTAGTTTAGCTTTTAGAAAAGCAATGCGGGATAGTGCTTTTCTTAAACTATAGGGTAACTCTATTTTGTAGATATCTGATAGGCTTCGATCGCAATTTGCGCTTCGGTACATGGTACTGAAAACTTTTACAAAGCCTTCTGAGCCATTCCGACCCCACCTATCAACAGCTTGCACCAGCACTTCCAATATATAAGCTTACAACTAGTCTAATCAAGAGTACTTTGATTAGATTTAAGTAGTTTCCTGCGGTGATAATCTACATCGACACAGCTACTAGCGATGCAAGTTAACTCTACACTAGCAAATTTACTTAAAATTTTCGCTCAATGTCTGCTTTTTTTGAAAAAACAAAATAATTTTTATAGATTTACTGAGTAGTATTGATTGTTAGCGCTACTAACTAACAACCATTACTGTATTATCAAACATCCTAAAAATAACTATCCGCTCTCACAGACAGTGACAGGATGTAAATTTAGTCACTGTTTGTATGAGAGCGGTCTAGCGGGTCTTCAGATTGCAACCAGACTGCCGGGATTTCTCTAATCAGGCCCAGCACTTGCAGCTACTTAATAGTACTGTTAAACTACCAAGCTTCTGCTAAAGAACTGTCCCGGCGCACAGCCGGCTAACTGCAACCTGATGACCCATGATTTTACTACTATCTGTCATGGGCATCACCTCCTTGTTGCCTAAACGGTCTTTTTCTCAAAGAGTGTTGAGCATTAAGCCCTTCGACTACAATAACACGCTCTCAGAAAAATGCAAGGGGAATTTGAGAAAGTAAGGGGAGGGGGCTGGGGGACAAGGGGACAAGGGGACAAGGTGAATTTTTCTACTTCTGCCTTCTGCCTTCTGCCTTCTGCCTTTCTTGCCTTCTGCCTTCTGCCTTCTGCCTTCTGCCTTTCTTGCCTTCTGCCTTCTGCCTTTCTCCCAAAAAAAGACCCCTATTGAATAGGAGTCTTTTGAGTATGAAAAAATTTTGTTAAAGCTTACAGAGCATTACCACGAGGGAGAACTTCTTCAGGGAAGACAAAACGCTCATGGGGTTGGTCAGCAGGAGCCATCCAAGCCCGCAGACCTTCGTTCAAGAGAATGTTCTTCGTATAGAAGGTTTCA
>NZ_JADEWG010000106.1 GCF_015207735.1 [Phormidium] sp. LEGE 05292 | reverse complement strand
TGATTTCTGCGCTAGCAGCTTCTGGGAAAAACGGTGCGATTGCTGCAATGATTGTTTGGTCTGTTGCTGCTATTTCGGCTGTTAACGGTAGCTCTTGACCTTCTAGTTTCAGGATGTATTGCATATTCTAAAATAGAGTGAGTTGAGTACTTTTTTGAATTGGATATTTTGGCATTTCTGGTGGATTGTTGCTTTGGTTTGCAGTTGTTTCAATTATTTGATTTTTTGCTTTTTCCCTAGTCTTGGCTGCTGCTATTATTTGAGGTAGAGCTTGTTCTAACTTCTGGCAAATTTCTTGTAGGGGAATACCTGTTAACAGTTCCCTTAAAGTACAACTAGATAAAAGTGGTACTTCTCCTTTTATCCCCGCACTTAAAATTACTTGCCGCTGATTATCATCTTCTGTTGTTGGTAAGATTTGTATTCTTACTAGCAAGGTACTCTTTCCCCAGTCGATGCTATTGCTTTGACTTTCTAAATTGTTTGGTTCCTCTTGAATGTTTTCTTCATTTTTCATTGGCACTAGTTTTCTATACTTTTGTCTTTTCTCTTAGGGCGATAGCCCTTGTAGATGTTTCATTCGTTACACACTTGCTAGATTTACCCCTATCCCCAACACACTACTGTCTCCTTACTGGGTGATGAATAAAATGGAAACATTAGAAACATTATAGAAACATTGAAAAATTTTATTGACCCTTTAGCAAATGGGATGCCAGAATGGGTCGCATACCTTGAGGAAAGGAAAGTGTTCGATGAAAATCACCAGACATCGAGACAAAATCCTAGAGGCGCTGCGAGAATGGTTTCGCATCCACAAACAGGGGCCGACTCTGGAAGAACTGTGCCTAGAACTAGGAATGCAACCGCGTCAGAAAGCAACGCTGCAACGTTGGTTGCAGACAATGCGAGGTATTGACCTGGAATGGGAGGATAATGCCGCCCGCAGTCTGCGCTTACTTTCCAACGACCCAGAAGTTGAACCGGGACTCCAGATATCCGTAACGGAAACCTTGCGATATCTGGCGACAGGACTGTGTGAGTGGGAAAAGCGAGATCTCGAAAAGAGAATGCACATTCCAAAAGCCCTGCACATTGGAATGTCTCGAATGTACCTAACATCCTTATTGCAAGCAGATGAACAAGTACCTGCAAACCTTCCAGAATTTTTTGAGTGGGCGAAAAATCCGGTTGTAGAGTGGAAACCTGTAACTGAAATGAAAAACCTTTCACCCGAAGTCACCCTCATCGAAGATGGGTTAGTGTCCGACTTCGCTACCCAATGGCAAGTTACAGGTTCTGACGTGGAAATGCAAGTACAGGAAAAAATACTGCAAGATGTTCTGGAATATTGCCGAGGACATCAACTAGAAGAGCCATATCGCGCTTTTCGCAAATTGATTATTGAACATCCTATCCTTCCCTATTCAGAATATCGCCGCCTTTTGTCTTCCTCTCAACTTAGACCTCTGCGTGATTTCTTAATCCAAACTTACATTGATTTAGTAGATTTAGCAGAAGAAAATACTTATCATTTTTGCCCTCGTTGCAAATATGTAATGCGCCGCCGTCGAGACGGAAGTCATAGCTGCCGAAACATGACTTGCGATCGCCTAAATGCTACAGTTAATCTGCCACCAATCCAATCAATTCCCAAAGATAAAGCAGAAACTTATAAAGCTGTTACCCCTGGCGTTCATCGATATGGAACAATTCCCGGACTTGCAGAAATGAAACTAGCAGAATCGCTCACTAAATTGGGAATTCGGGTTACTCTTTGGCCGGAAATCGATGAATTTGACTTACTTGTAGAGTTTGGCAGAAAAATTAACTGGGCGATTGATGTCAAAGATTGGTCTTATTTAGATGAAGAGCGGTTGCAGTCAGTACAATATCGCCCTGATGCAACAGAAACCTTTATTGTATTTCCAGATGAGCGAGATGACTTATTAAGAATCAAGGTAGTACGTCAACAAATAGAGCCATTATTAGGCGGCGTGCGCTTAATGTTGATGAGCGAAATTATCGCACTGGCTCAAAAAAAGTTGGAGAAAAAGAACAATGCGTGATACATCTCGCTGGAGCCAAAAATTGCGTAAAGCCTTACGTGAATCAAATGACTTAAAGGATTATATAGCAGAGAATTTACCTGATGTTGATACACAAGTAAGAAAACAAGAGGCTAAACGACTTACAAGACTTATTGCTGAAGTAGAATTAGGGCTAACTTTGTTGAATAAAATTGCTTCAAAAGAACCAGCTATATCAGTTTCAGCACTACTTTCGGGTTATCGGTTTCCGGTGGCAGTACTTTCTGATGATAACTGGCAGCTTGTTCAAAAAGCGCGTTTTTATCTCCTGCGTCGCAAGGGTAATCAGTGGGAGCGGAGTCTCTGGGAATATATTAAAATTCCTGAAACTATCAGAATATTTAGCTTAACGGATATTAATGATATTCCTCTACTAATTCCCACGAGTATCTACCCTACTCGCTTTCGACTTTACGAGACAACTTTAGCGACAACACCCACACATGAAAAACGAAAAATTAAACTAGCATCTGCTGGCTATTGGTATGCCAAGATTTCTCACAAAGGTCATACTCCTGTAGAAGTTCCTATCAACATTCCTGAAGTTGTAGCTAATCTGAATCTATCATCAAATGTAAGATTTCATCAAACGCGACAAAAAGATAATCTTTGGCAAACTGTCACTAAAGAAGAGTTGCTAATTTCGGCTCAAGAAATGGATAGTAAATTAGCCCAATTGGGCTATGAACCAGAAAATTACCATAGCCGACTGCAAGGAATTAACTTGCGTCTATACAACCAATCAACTGATGATTTTTCTGAAAAAAATGAAGAACTAAAATTAGAGAAATTAATTCATATCGTTGGTCTATTGAATGTGGGTAAATCAACATTGTTAGAAATTCTGATTTACCACCTAGCCAAGCAAGGACATCGCTGTGCCTTAATTGTTAATGATGTAGTGGCACAAGTGCGTCTGGCTTCTCTATTTTGGCATGGATTGGGGATTCCGGCGGCTCCTATTATGGGAAGCGATCGCTTCCAACAATTAGAAAAAGCCTACGAACCAATTCTAGCTACAAAAGGAGAGGAAATTGCTCAAGGAGCCACTCATCCAGCATGGCGCTGGTTTAGTCCTGTCTGCCCATTACTAGCTTTAGTACAATCACAAGAAAAATGGGAATTTGGTTCGGAACCTTGTCATAATCTTTATCAAAAAGTAGTTGGTGGCAATCAGAAAGATGAAATAGATGACGAAGATTTGGATGATTGGGAGGAAGAGCAGACTAAAGATAAATATAAATCCTGTCCTTTTTATTACAAATGTCCGCGCCATCAATTAGAAAGAGATATTGCACAAGCTTTAGTTTGGGTGTTAACTCCAGCTAGTTTTATTCATACTCGCACTCCCCCACAACTTTTTGCAGAAAAACTTACTTTTGCTGAAGCTGTTTACCGTGAATGTAACTTTCTTTTTATTGACGAAGCAGACCGGGTACAAGTGCAGTTTGATGAAGCTTTTGCACCAGATGAAGTGTTAGTTGATGCTTCGGGAAACTCATTATTAAATCAGTTGGGAATCAAATTCGCTAATACGATTTATAATTCTGATCGTCGTACCCTGATATCTGAACTGATAGCAGTAGCAAAAAAAGCAAATGATTGTGCTCAAACTGCTACTGATATGATTCTTACTAAGCTGCACCATCAACCAACACTAGTGGAATGGTTGGGTTCAACTCCGTTTACAGGTCGTTCAGTGTTTGCTCACGTTATTCGCGATATTCTCGACTCTCCCCCTGAAACAAACAATGAAGAAACTCAACGCAAACTCAGCCGCACTGAACGTAGTCAAAACCGACAAAATCGAATTGAAGCGGGTTTACCTCCTGTGGAGGAACGTCAGCGCCGCAAACGGTTAATGCAGATAATTGAGGGTTTTTTGCAAACTCCTTTGGATCATCGAAAGGGTGGAGAACTTTCAATCCTTGCCTCGATCTTATTAAATGTTGAAAGTGAGCGAGTAGCATTAGCTGAAGTGGCAAATTGGTTAGGTCGATGGCTAGAGTCCCAAAATATTTCGCTGACAGATCAAACGAAGTTTGAGGAAGCGACGCGCCACTTGCACTTTGCAATTCTCCTGACGGTGTTGGCTAATCGGTTGGGCTTTTTGGTTGACCATCTGAATGCGTTAATGCGATCGCGAGTTATCGACTTGCATGACACCAGCCTATCCCTTGTATATCGCCCACCTCGCGATTATTTGCCGATCGTACCATCTGCACCAGTTGGGAACATTCTGGGCTTTAGATATACACGCGATCGCGCTAGTAACTCTGGTGGCAAACTGGAGTATTTCCGCTATGTCGGAGTCGGTCGGTATTTACTGCTCAATTTTCCCACGTTGTTTGCTGTGGACGATTGGGATGGTCCGCATACGGTACTGATTTCAGGAACTAGCTATGCGCCGGGAACTCCCGCTTATCACATCCTGAAAAATCCTACAGTATTGCTAGAACCCGCCCCTGATAATAACAAAGCTGGTGATGCTGGGATTGGCGAAAGTGAGTTTTCCTTCAAGCCACAACAGAGTGGAGGGAAATATATTGCCCTATCAGGACTGGCACCTGCTGTACGCAAAAAAGCAGCCGATGAGATGGTTAAGGCTATTTGTTATAGCCCAGGACAAGCCAAAAGCTTTCTCGATCTATTATTTGAGAGGTTAAAAGAGCTAGAACAGAAACATCCAGAGCAGTGGAGCGATCGCCATCGTTTACTGCTAATTACCAACAGCTACGAAGAAGCGGCATTGGTTGAGTCAATTTTAAAACCACTCTACCGCATCGAACACATAGATGGTATTGCAACACTCCGCCGTGACAATGCTCCTGCTGATTTAAAAGGCATTCGCCGAGGTAAGATTCGGGATGTAAACAAGCTTCCCACTCAGATTGTAATTGCACCTTTGATGGCGCTGGAGCGGGGTCACAACATTCTCAACGATAACCGTATCGCCGCATTTGGAGCCGCAGTCTTCTTGAGCCGACCTATGCCTGTTCCCGATGACTGGCAAACTACGGTTCAGCAACTCAACAATTGGGCGCTCCAGAAAGCAGAAGACTCCACTCTGTACGAGGCAATAAATAGACGCGGTGAACCTTTAACGCTGACGAATGTAGAAAGCGAATTCTATAAATATGCAGTGGCGAAGATGCTCGACTTAAACTGTAGAGCGATGTCCTTCAAACAATTGACCGATGATGAGCGTTCTATACTTTGTTGGACTCAGTTGGTAAGTATTTGGCAAATTATCGGACGTTTGGTAAGAGGTGGCGTTCCCTGTATCGTGCATTTTTTGGATGCAAAGTTTGCAGAAAAATCAGTGAGAGGTGAACTTGATAGCGAAGTTACCTCATTGTTAGTCGGCATTATCAAAGAACTTCAACTTGAGGTTGAGGGGAAAGGAAAACGACCCTGTGAAAGAACACTTGCGCGCTCGCTCTACGGAGCTTTCTTAAACGCACTTAAAAATACAAAGGATTTACGCTATGGCATTTAAAAATATTCTCCTTGGAACTTGGGAACTGAATCAGGATGTGGAGTATAATCTTTTTTCCCTAATTGTTCCTACTGCATGGCAGCAAGTGGCTAAATCTCTTGCACAAGCGCGTGTCAAGCTGCTTGGTAAAGGTTATCCATCTGTGCCTGTTTACTCTCTTGACCCCCTGATAAACGCTAGTTTCCCAAACATTATTCAGACAATGCGTAATGGGTGGAAATATCCTAGCTTACCTTGGATATTAGCAACAGAAACTGCCGATATTAGTTACTTACCTGATTTAATTAAAGATTGGTTGAGGGAAGAATTTAACGAGTCTTTAGGAGATGATGAAGTTGAGTCAAAACTCAACACACTTGACAATGAAGCTTGGCATTGGGAAAAGGAGCCGACTAATTACTCAATCTGGCATCAACCAGAAAATCGAAATATTATCGATGTTCGTTTCCAAGCACTTCCAGATTATCTGGCTAAAGAATTTCTCAAAAACCCAACCATCTGTTTTGAAGGCAATGTTCAATATCAATTAACTTTCTATCGTGTTCTTAGCCTAGACAAAGGTTCTGAACTAATGTCTTGGCCTCCTCAAAGAGTTCCACTTATTAAAAGAAAGGAAAAAAAGGATCTAGAAGTAGGTGAAGCTTATATCTCGTTTGTCATTAGTTTTAAACTGCAAACAGTTCCTTGGCGTAATGAACCGATTATTTACCATCAACTTTCAATTCGGCAATGGATTGAGAAGCCTTTCGATAAATTTCCTTACCAAAGTGCTACTGCTTATATTGGTGATAATCGTCGGTGGTTAGATGGGGTTGAGCAACCATTCTGTTTTATTCCTTTGCCTCTCAAGCAAAAAGGAAGGGAGCCAAGATGGTCAAAAGCAATTAGCGAACTTTTAAAAATTAACGACTCTCCACTTCCTGAACCTAACAATTTAGCTGATGAACCCAAGTATAACTGGTCAGAATTTGGTGAAGAAACAAGTGGGATACAAGTGGCGATCGTCTACAATAACTACTGGGGTAAACTCCCTTGCCTTCGCGGTGTCAGTCCACTAGATTTAGCTAGCCTTGACCAAGCTATTCAAAATAAGATTGAGCAAGAAAATTTTCCCCTTCGCCGAGTGGGTAATGCATTTAAAATTTCCGGTACATATATACCTTTCTGGGAAAGAGGAAAATCTCAGAAAAAAAGCGATAAATCACCTAAAAAACGTGACCATTTATCTACTCCAACGCTGCGCCCTTCTCTCGTCACATCCGCAGTATTTAGAACCAAAGAAAATTCACCCCATACAATACTTATCCTTTGGGAAACTCAAGAATGTCGAGATGCACTCATTGCAGAAATTTGCGAAGTACTGAACCTATCCCAAAAAGGTGAACCTCAAATTTATAAAACACTTTCCGAAATCCAAGGAGAAGAAATTCTTTATGAAAGCTCATTAGGGAGTTTACGAATCAAAACCCAGCACGTTCAAGATTTGACGCAAAAGCTCGATCTTGAACATCCATCAGTCAAAGGCAAATCCCGTCAACAGCAACGGATTAATTTACTTAATGAACGCATTCATAAAATTACTTCATTTCTCCCCAAAACGGATGGCAAACTTAGTGGTGCATTAATCGAAATTAGACCAAAGAAATCCTTTTTTCCACCAGAGTCAGACCCAAAATTAGCATTAAGAATAGGAGTTATGCAGGCTGGTTATGTCAATCAGCACATCCACCCATTAACTGCTCAAAATAAAAAAGATGAAGAATATAAAATTAGAAACGCTCCTAATCGAGTTCAAAAAGCTGTATCTGATTTACTACGACAATTTGGGATTCTGCCTGCTCCTTTAATTGACCCCCAAAAGGATGGTATCGATTCAAATCTATGGCTGACTTGCTTTTATGTCCTACGTCGAACTCGAAAAACGACAGCTAGTGATATGCCTTCTACTGTTGCCTTAATGGTACGAGTTAACCCAGTTACAGGAATTGTACAAGTCACTACTCCTTCTTTATTCCTAACTCATGGATGGGTCTCATATCCAGTAGGACTTGGATACCTCATCACTGAAAAATGGGATTCGGATTCTTATATTGATGAAACAACGCTTGATAGTAGCGAAGAACAGTTCTCTAAGGAAAAAAGACAAGAACAACAGCTTATTAATAAATTCGTTACTGACTGTTTGCGTGATTGTTTAAATACATCAATTGAACTGGAAAAACCTTCCCGCGTACTCTTCATGGTGGAAGCACAAAATGCGCGAAAAATGCTGACCTGGCTGCAAAATCCTCAACTGCCAGCCAACGCTTTACCTGATGAACTGAAGCGGTACATGACAGAATCAGAACAAAGTCGTTTGTTAATGGTACGGTTACGAGTAGCAACAAATGGTGAAGTTCCTGTTGGGATTGTCAAGGATTCTCCTGGCAGCCGAATCAGTGCAGGTGGTGTTTTCTGCTGGCAAGATGTGTGCGACGGTGAAAAAACAGTGCTGTATTTAAGTATAAGGAAGCTTCTCACTACTGAACAGGATGTATTACGTCAGTCCCAGTCTCGGCTTGATAATGGTAGCAAACAAGCAGCCAATCCCAGGCTGTTAGAAATTGCTGTTGTTCACTCTCCAGAAATTGACCCTGACAAACTTGCTTGCTTTGTTCATCATCTCAGAGACCGCTGGCCTTATTTTGCAGATCATGTTTCTCTGCCATTTCCCTTTCCGTTTGCTACTTTAGCTTATGAGTATGCGGTTAGTGCTAAGGATACAGTGAAATTAAACGGTTTTGAAGATTCAGAAGACTCAGAGCCCGCATTTCTCACAAACTGATTCAAGAAGCTGATTTGGGGATGAAAAGTTGAAGTTTTTAGAAAACCAGAGATTGGGGAACAGTCGAAAGAGAAAATTTTAATTGAAATTCAACAAACCGTTACTAAATTGTCGGAAAAATCAGCTTTGCTTCAAATAAGCTCTCATGAGAAAATTGACTGCGTATATTGTCAGTCATTTCTGAGCTATGAAGTTGAGTAATTTAACGTAAAGAAATCAACCAGTATCTGGAATCGCTTGAATTCTATTATTAGCAATGGACAAAATATCTTGATAGGGACAAGCGCTGGTAATCGCAATTAAAATTCGTCTGACACTCACAGTAATTCTCGCTCCCAACTTCAAGAAATTCAGACGAATTGTGCCGACTGTTGCTTGAGAAAAAGAGGTTTTAGATAAACAATGATGCCGAAAAGCTTGCATTAAAACATAAGCTATTGATGAGAACCAAAGTCTTAATTGATTACTGTGAAATGTTTGGGTTGAAGTCCGGTCAGCGAATAAATCTAATTGTTGTTCTTTCAGGCGATTTTCCATTTCTCCTCTGGGACAATATTTATGGGTATAAAGTTTTGATGGGGGGATTGTTGCAGCGGGTAAAGAGGTAACAACATGACGAATTTTTAAGCCTTCACTACCATAACAAACTTTAGTAACAACTCTTCTAGGACGACTCCATGATTTTTCTGTTTGGTAAGTTAAAGAACGATACCAAGTTGAACTAGGAACTAAGGTTCTGACTACTTCTAAATCTTCATTTTTCTCAAAGAAATTTTCCATTAATTCAACAATCGGTGAGAGTTTTCTTGAATATTCATTTTTAGCTTTCTCAATTGTATTGTTAGCTCTTAACTTTAATTGCTTATTAGTTGCCATCGAAGATCGCATATTCAACGCCATCCTGTTTTTCGCAGAAATTAAAAATTTCTTCCCGCGCATAAGCACTATCGCCCCGCACTAAAATTTGAGTATTAGGCCATTCTTTTCTAATTAATCCAATCACTCTTTGTAGTTCTTCTAATGCTCCGTCTGCTGGATCTACATTGGAAGAACGGAGCTTGGCTACTAATAAATGATGTCCAGAAAAAATATATAAAGGAGCGTAACAAATTCCTTGATAATAAGTATTGAAAAAAGCTGTCGTGGTCATTGACATCTTCATAACCTAAGACGAGTGCATAAATTCTTTGTGTGACTAATTGCTCAACTGGATAATTTATATAAGATAAATTTCTATAATCTTGAAAACAATCAGCGAATTGCTTGCTAATTTTTAACTTTTTATCCAACTCAGCTATTAAGATAATTCCAGCATCTGAGGTGATTCTCCCTCCCGAAAAATCAGCGATAATTTCTTGGCCTTTATGTTTTCCTAAATGAAGTTGGTTACTGGCTTTCTTTCGAGAATTAGAGGTCATAAATTGAGTAAAATTAGTTTTTTTACTCCTCAATTATAACAGGTTTTATTTATCTTATAAGTGAGGCTTAAATAATTAATTATTCTGAAAAATAGGAGTTGAATTTTCGTTTTTTCCATGTCTAATCCCTAAGAATTTTGTGTTGATATCGCTCTACACACTGTTGGATCTGGGAACTGGGCGAGCGCACGGATACACTCCTTATCCTGTAAGGCTTCTGCTGTTAGCGATCGCACATTTTGTGAGAAATGCGGGTAATATCAATATCGAAACCTAGCAATTTCATAAGCGATATTAGATGCACATAAACTTGGGGAATCGATAATACTTTTAATCCCCAATATTTCAATACTCGTTGGCAAAACCACAATTCGCTACGGCGGGGATATTCTGCTGCCAAAGTAACCATTTTTTCAGCTATCGTTGAATCTTGAATACAAGCAATAGCACCTCCCAAGGCAGTAGAAGATTTGATTGGCCCAAAACTAAACAAACTCATATCTACTGAAGATGCACCGCAATATTTAGTCCCACAAAATGCTTGAGCGCAGTCTTCTACTAAAAGTATTTGGTGTTTTTGGCAAGTCTCAATTATTGGTTCTAAATCAATAATTGAACCAAATAAATGAGCCACTACGAAAAGACGGCTTTTTGGCGAAATCAAACTTTCTAATAACTCAATATCAGGTGCTAGATTATCCAAGTCAATATTAACAGGAACTGGAATTAACCCATGATTTTTCACAATCTCCTGCATATCTCGAATATTAATAGCAATCATCAAAACTTCTGTTCCTTTGGGGAGATTGAGTGCTTGTAACCATAAATCAAAAGCTGTGCGAACCGAAAGTGTTACCAAAACTTGTTTGTGATTTTGGCTGAAATCTTGAAGAATAGATGGAGTTTTTACCAATGATTTATTGAGCCAAGAAAATAAGCCAAAGGCGAGGTCAGCAAAACTAATATCTAAATTTAATCGCGGATAAAGATAGCTTTTCATGGGATTAGGTATTTAAAATCTTTCGCTTGAGCGTTTGAATCGGAAACATCTGACTTCTCTACACCAGCTAATTTACGAGCAATCAAATCGGGAATTTGTGCTAACTGAAAATGCTGATTAAGCGTTACCTAGTTTTATCTTTTTTTAGTTCTGCATTAATCCCACCAGGCATATAATTTTTGAGAGCTTATTTCCATTTCATCACAACCGCGAACGAATCGCACAAATTCGCCTGCAAAATCCAAGTCTTTTACGCCGATAACTGTTATCGCATCAACAACTAAATCCGGTGTTTGTTTGCCAGGAAATGCTATGCCATCAAACGTTGCTGTTGCCCCATTTTTTTGGCATTTCTGTCCGAATTCGATAAATGAACCCACCCTCTGGAGTTGCATTAAAACTTGCTGATGGAGTCGTGTATCCCTGTTGAAGAATCTGCTGTAATGTTTCTCAGGACAAACCGCGAAACTTGATAGCATTCGGCGTATATTCAGCGATCGCTGTCCCCAATATTTCTTCGATATTTTCTACCATAAATTTAAAAATCGGTTGGAGTGCATTTTATTTTGGCTCTGACTTTTAAAAAAGCCTTCAAATATTGGCCAGAAAAATGAATTATCAATGAAATTTGCCTATCTCAAGAGATTGAAAGCGCGATTACGTCTTTTGAGAGAAGATATATGCTCTCAATTTATACAAATTAAAAGATAACGTTACCTATAAGGTTTATCCAAAAAATCTAATAAAAATTAATCACGGATAAACGCAGATTTACGCAGATAAAATTAACTTGAATAATCCAAATTTTTCCATAGCGTAACTACCCTGACTTTTTACATGAACGCCGAACAGAAACGCATTCAAGAAAATACCGAACTAAAAGCGCATTGGAATCGTTGGGGTTCGTATTTAAGCGATCGCCAATGGGGAACGGTGCGCGAAGATTATTCGCCCTACGGTAATGCTTGGGAATATTTTTCACAAGACCATGCTCGATCGCGTGCTTACCGTTGGGGAGAAGATGGATTAGCTGGGTTTTGCGATCGTCACGGAGAAATTTGTTTTGCTTTAGCTTTATGGAATGGCAAAGATCCCATTTTAAAAGAAAGATTATTTGGACTTACTAACAACCAGGGAAATCACGGCGAGGACGTTAAAGAATATTACTTTTATCTTGACAATACGCCCACTCATTCTTATATGCGCTGGCTGTATAAATATCCCCAACAAGAATTTCCCTATCAGCAATTAATAGATGAAAATGCGAAACGGAGTAAATATGAATGGGAATTTGAGTTGCTAGATACGGGAATCTTTGATGATAATCGCTACTTTGACGTAATGGCTGAATATGCGAAAGCATCTCCTGAAGATATCTGCATTCGCATCAGTATTACCAATCGCAGTTCGGAAACAGCAGCTATAGATTTATTACCGACTTTATGGTTTAGAAATACTTGGTCTTGGACGGGTAGCGACAAACAATGCCAAATAGCCAAAGTAGCCGATGGCGCGATGAAAGCTTACAATCAAAAATATGGCGAGCGCTATCTTTTTTGCGAAAACAATCCGCCGTTAATTTTTACGGAAAATGAAACAAATTATTATCGCCTCTACGGTACTCCTAATCCTTCTCATTATGTAAAAGATTCCTTCCATCAATTGGTTATCCATAAAAATCAAGAAGCTGTAAATCCCGATCGAGTTGGTACAAAAGCAGCCGCATGGTATCACTTACAAATTACTGGCACAGAAACCGCTATTATTAAACTGCGGTTTGTGGATCGATATCTCGATAATCCTTTCGCTCGCGACTTTGAAAATGTATTAATTCAACGCCAACAAGAAGCAGATGAATTTTACGAATCAATCACACCAAACCTTGATGAAGATTCGCGCAATATTCACAGACAAGCATTTGCCGGATTATTGTGGAATAAGCAGTTTTATCATTATGATGTGGAAACTTGGTTAGCAGGAGATAAAGCAGAACCAATACCACCAGGACAGCGTTTGAACGGTCGCAATCATAATTGGCGATCGTTATATGCAGAAGAAGTTATTTCGATGCCAGATAAATGGGAATATCCTTGGTTTGCTGCTTGGGATTTAGCTTTTCATTGCCTAGTTATGGCACTAATCGATTCTGATTTTGCCAAAAGACAATTATTATTATTAACTCGCGAATGGTATATGCACCAAAATGGTCAATTGCCAGCTTATGAATGGGCATTTGGAGATGTAAATCCCCCCGTACAAGCATGGGCGGCGTGGCGAGTTTATAAGATTGAAGAAAAACGCACAGGTAATGGCGATCGCGATTTCTTAGAACGAATGTTTCACCGACTCATGCTTAATTTTATCTGGTGGGTAAATCGGAAAGACCCCAAAGGTAAAAATCTTTTCCAAGGCGGGTTTTTAGGATTAGATAATATAGGAGTATTCGATCGCAGTAAACCATTACCGACAGGCGGTTATTTAGAGCAAGCTGATGGTACGGCTTGGATGGGAATGTTTGCGCTAAATATGCTAGCTATTTCCCTTGAATTATCTCGTGAAGATAAAGCTTATGCAGACATGGCAATAAAGTTTTTTGAACACTTTATGTACATTGCTGATTGTATCAACCATGTCGGTTATAACAATATTGCTCTTTGGGACAAAGAAGATAATTTTTACTATGATGCCTTAACTTTAGCGAACGGGCAAGAGTTTTTACTCAAAATTCATTCGATGGTAGGACTAACACCCTTATTTGCTGTTGATACTTTAGAACCCGAGCTGTTAGAAATAGTACCTGGATTTAAAGAGCAGCTAGATTGGTTTTTGCAGAGTCGTCCTCAGTTAGCTAAAAATGTTGCCAGCATGGAAGTTAAAGGCGTAGGCGAACGCAGGTTGCTTTCAATTACCAGTCCTGAAGAATTAGAACAGGTATTAAAACGACTATTAGATGAAAATGAATTTTTATCTCCTTATGGTATTCGTTCTCTATCTCGGTATCACTTAAAAAATCCGTTTATTTTTAATTGGGATGATAGCCAATATCAAATAGATTACGAACCAGCAGAGTCCACTACAGAGCAATTTGGCGGTAATTCTAATTGGCGCGGCCCAGTTTGGTTTCCTCTAAACTTTTTATTAATTGAATCTTTACAGAAATACCATCACTATTTCGGTGATGATTTTAAAGTTGAATGTCCGACTGGTTCGGGAAATCTGCTGAATCTTTGGGAAGTTGCGGCAGAGATATCGCAACGGCTAACGAAAATTTTCCGGCGCGATAGCAATGGGAAAAGACCTGTTTATGGAGGAATAAAAAAGTTTCAGCAAGACCCCCATTGGCGCGATTTAATTTTATTTTACGAATACTTTCACGGTGATAATGGTGCGGGTTTGGGTGCAAGTCATCAAACAGGTTGGACAGCGTTAGTAGCAAAGCTCATTCAGCAACTCAATACTTATACCAATTCTCTGTAAAGATCCGCTTAATAAAAGAGGTAAGTAGATTAGTATTTAATCCTGGGAATAGATCGTAGAATTTAGCCGATAACCAAGCTGGGAATGGGGTAAAGACGAGATCCGGATACTGTTGGCGAAACATTTCTTAAAACTTATAACCCTTAGTCTACTGATGCTTATTCTTCATCAATGTGGTCAAAAACTACCATTGGGATGAATTCGCCAACAGTATCAGAAATTAAGTTGGAGTTGCCATACTTAACAAAATCTTGCACACAGGACATTCGATAAACACCACCAGAGTAGTAATTCTGGTGAATCCATCGTGCGAGTTGTTGGCGAGTAGGTCTGTTCGGATGGCGTTCCAATGCGTCAGAAGGAACATCATTCATCATGAAAATGGCTATGCCTAACATCATCTCCAGAGATGTACAATTCACCCATGCCTGTCGTGTATCTACCTCAACCGAGATGTTGTTCTGACGACTATACTGCCAAGCGAAGTGCTGAAGTTCCCTGACATACTCTCGTCCCAGGAATTCGGCTCTCATTCTTTGAAAATCGGAATGTTCGCTTTCAAAGACCTCGACTAGGCATCCTCCAGGTGCTAACCATGAGAGCAGGCGGTCAGTGTTGAGGAACCACTCTTCTGTTGGGATGTGATATTTTACGTGAGACTCTATAACCAAATTTGCTTTGGGAAGTGACGGTGGCGCACCGAGAATTGTTGTTTGATAGAGATTTTCACGCGGAATCAACCTTAAAAGTTCGCTTTTGAAAGCTGGATTGGGTTCAATAGCAATACATCGGTGAAATGTTGATAGAAAGTGGGACATAAGCTCGCCATTGCCTGACCCAGCATCAATTAACACATCGCGAGTTTTTAGTTGGGGTAAAAGCTCTCGACTAAACCAATCCCATATCCGTTCCTTTTGATCTGTGTGTTTTAAAAACCACAAGAAATAATTTCGATAAAGTTGGTTTTCATACCGAAAAACTGGAATCAGTTCTTCACCTTCTTTGTCATTTAACAGACAGCCCTGGAGATTGTTACCAACTGGTGTACCAAAAAAAGTAGACATGGCTACATCTCCTTTTTTTCACTTGGAGCTGAAATTTTTTTCCCTACTTAAATTTTAGTGAGAAATCATGGCTAATTTTCTTAAATAAACGCGATATTTAGCAATTATTTATGATTTAAGAAAACTGTTTTCACAGTAACTACGGAAGAACCAAGTGAACCAGGTGTAATTTCATCCAAGTACTCGCAAATCACGGCGGATTCAAACAACACTTGATCACCTACTTTCAATAAGGGAACTTTGCCTAATGGAGAAATTTGGCGAAACCAATCTGGCTTATTAGATAAATCAATGTAGCTGCGTTGACTCGATCGGGAATTATAGACATCCCTAAAAACTGTCAAAGCTTTCATTAGAAAGAATTTATCAGTCCTAAATCCTTCACTAAATTTTTTCCACACATAATTCTTTGAGCAAAAACATCATTTAAGCTCATGTGAATTGCGTTTGATAGTAGTCAGAGGAGCGCAAGAGTCGCTGGCAAGCTATCGGCGATCTATTCACGATCTTTTGAGATTGGCTCGACTGGGCGCGATCGTGTCTTTCGGGGTTGCGATCGCCATAAAATAAACATTATAGATGTGGCGATCGCTAACACAGCAGCAGCAATTTTGAAGGTAATCTGCACCCCGAACACAAGGGAATCAGGGGGCGCATTCGTCACGTTAGTAGTTGAAGATTGCATCAGCACTATTCCCGCAAAAATCGCTCCTAACAGAGGGACACCCGTAGTTTGACCTAGCGTGCGGGTGAGGGACAGCAAACCAGAGGCAATACCGAGCCGTTCAGGTGGCACCGAACCCAAAATAGCACTGTTATTTGGGGATTGAAACATCCCCAAACCAATCCCAAAAGGGGCAACGCGCACTATGTAATCAATATCAGTCATTTGAGAGTTAAAGGTGCTGATACTCAAACATCCAATTACCATTAACCCTAAACCAATCAAGCTAATAATTCGGGTACCGAAGCGGTCGGATAAATTACCTGAAAACGGAGCGACAATGCCTCCTAGTACGGGAGATACAGCCAGTAATAATCCAACGTGGGGAGTGGGATAGTGCAACACCAGTTCCAGAAAGAAAGGAATAATGAAAATGGTTCCGGCAATCACAATAAATACCAGAACTCCGGTGAGCAAACTGAGACTAAACTGAGGGTTGTGGAACAAAGACAAATCCACTAAAGGAGAAGTAATCCGGGATTCTTGCCAGAGAAAGATTACTAGACCAACGATCGCGATCGCCAGCAACCCCAGCGTTATTGGATTAGTAAAACCTGCATCCTGTCCGTGCGTCATACCCAAGGCAAAGGCAGTTAGAGCGATCGTCATTACTACCAATCCAAACCAATCAAACTTTTGTCGGGTAGCTTGATAGTGACTTGATGGTACACTACGAGCAACCACAAAGCTGGCAAAAATGCCAATGGGTACATTCACCAAAAAGATCATCCGCCAGTCAGACAACCCAATCAGCAATCCACCCACCGTTGGGCCAAGAGCAATACCTAACGATACCACTGCACCAATAATACCCAATGCCCGTCCCCGCTCAGAACTGGGAAATGCTTCCGTTACCAGCGCTGCTCCCAATGCTGAAATCATTACTGCTCCCATACCCTGAAGGGCGCGAAAGCCAATCAGCCAACCCACCCCAGGAGACAGTCCGCACAGCAGCGAACTGATGGTAAACACAATCAACCCGCCCAGATAGAGGCGTTTCTTGCCGATCATATCTCCCAGTCGCGCCGCCCCCAACACTAGCGCTGTAACCACCAGCAGGTAACTTAACACGACCCATTGAATAGTAGCAAAGGTGGTTTGGAATACCTTAACTAAAGTTGGTAGGGCAATATTGACAATACTGGTGTCTAGAGTGAACATTAAAACACCCAACCCAACACCTAACATAACCCACCATTTGGCAGAGGTTGGCTCAGGCGAGGGTGAAAATTCAGGATGTGGATGAGAACTCATGAGTTGGATTTGACTTGTGAATAATAGTTAATGTTGAACTGTTACTATTAAAGCAATCTGTCAATGGAAGAATATGATTATCCCAAAATTTAATCAAATCAAATTAACCTTATTGAGCTTAAGCAGTTTAGTGATTCTGTTGGGTACATCCGGTAACTGGATGCCAAAATCATTCTCACTTTCGCCAAAAACTCTGGCCCAAAATGTTCCAGATAGGACAACATTGGAACAACAAAAGGCGGCTGAAGTCATTCGCCATTATTATGACGCGATTAATCGAAAAGATTACAAAAGCGCTTATGCAGATTGGGCAGGACGAGGCGCTGCTAGCGGACAATCCTTTGAGGATTTTAAGAAAGGTTTTGCCAATACTGCATCGGTTAGGGTAAACATTGGACAACCTGGTATTATCAATGGAGCAGTAGGTTCATTATATATAGAAATTCCAGTCACAATTACTGCTACAACTGTTAATAGAAAAATTCAACGTTTCGCAGGTAGCTATACCTTAAAACGGATTAATGATGTTCCGGGATCGACTCCAGAACAGCGGAGGTGGCATCTTTACTCAGCAAAAATTACTTCAGTTAGTTAATCTTTTGAATTTGATTGAGTCATTTTATTAAAGGTTTAACCAGTAAACTAATTCTAATTTCAGCAGTAAAATGGCACCAGAGAAATATTTATAGCCAATAGGAAGTAAACAATCGCACTCAAGCAGTAGCTAGAGCTAGAGAATGACGAACTTTATCATAGTTAAACCGTAACTTCTCAGACTTAACCTTTTGGCTAGTGAAACAATAGAGCGATCGCGCCATACTGGAATCAAACACTGATTCAATAGATCGATGCTAACTCAACAGATAGCGGGAGTAATGCTCTGTCTCACCTTTTAAGTTAAGCAATCTAATTAACTTGCTTAGTTGCTTTAACTAACTTGGCAATTTTTTAGTTGAGGTACTGACAATGGAAATCGTCACTAAAAGATTTCTTCTGAGAGACTTTAACAAAGAAGACGAGCCTGCTTTTTTCGCCTATCATGCCGATCCAAAGTATGCTCAGTTCTGTACGCCACAAGAAGTAGCACCTAGCCATACCCGTGAACTTCTCAGGCTTTTTGGGCAGTGGGCAGCCGAACATCCCCGACTTAATTATCAGCTGGCTATTGTCGATCGTCGTTCCTCTGGAGAGTTAATTGGTTGTGCTGGATTACGCCGTGAGGGATATGATGCCGAGCGAGCAGAATTAGGCATCGAGTTGGCACCTCAATTCTGGGGGCGTTACGCATACACAATTGAAATTGGGAAAGCTTTAATTGAGTTTGGATTTCAAGAATTAAGCTTAAAAGAGATTCGAGGTGTTTCCGTCAGTGCAAATGTGCGTGTTACCCGTTTAGCACAGAGGTACGGATTCGTTGCTGTTGGCACAAAACCTGGTTCTGATTGGATAAGTGAGCGGGGATGGAAGCAAATTGAATGGCAGCTTACCAGGGAATCCTGGGAAAGTTTATCAGCAATTACTTGGTGATGTACTTATTAACAGGAAGGTCGAATTATGATCTCAGAAAACAACAAACTATCAGCAGTTCAGATTATACTGGGTTTAGTTTATCTTATAATGATTCCGGTATTAACTCTCTTTCTTTCCGGTGATTGGTTGTGGGTGGAAGGATGGATTTTTGGAATTTGGTTAATCGTTATTTCTGGAGTAACTCTAACTTATTTAGTTCAAAAAGACCCAGAATTACTCAAAGAAAGGTTTAAGCAGCCAGGATCTGACAACCAGAAAGAATGGGATAAATATGTTATCTATGCACTTGAATTGCTATTTTTGGCTTGGATTGTCATCATGCCCATAGATGCCAAAAGATATGAATGGACGATCGACTTTCCGTTCTGGTTAAAGCTTTTGGGAGGGATTGAATTATTAATTTCCTTTTTCTTTTTGTACCGCTCCTTTACGGATAACACTTTTTTATCACCGATGGTCAGAATCCAAACTGAACGAAAACATCACGTTGTCTCCACAGGTGTTTATGGTATTGTCAGACATCCGATGTATTTGGGAGCTATATTTTTATTTATTGGCACACCACTATTGTTAAATTCTCAATATGGTTTGCTAATTGGTGTGGTAGTTTCACTTCTTCTAGTTGCCAGAATTTTTGGAGAAGAAAAGACGTTAGTTGAAGAATTAGCTGGTTATGAAGATTATAAAAATCGAGTGAAATATAGACTGATTCCTTTAGTTTGGTAATGTTTTTGGAGTTTTAAAAGATGACACCTAACTCTATTTCCGGTCAAGAATCCTCTACCAAAGAACATGAGCAAACCTCTCATTATATTATTGATGATGTACAGGTTGATTGCTGCATTGTGGGTGGAGGGCCTGCGGGTGCAGTTTTATCATTGCTGTTAGCGCGTCAAGGTATTGCTGTAATGTTACTAGAAGCGCATCGAGATTTCGATCGCGATTTTCGCGGCGATACCCTGCAACCCTCTGCAATGGAAATTATGGCTCAGATGGGATTAGCCGATCGTCTACTACAATTACCTCATACTAAACTGCAAAGCGTTACCCTCAGAGGGATTGATGGCAAGATAATTTTCTCTCCCAGCTTTTCTGGTCTAAAAACTGATTTTCCTTACGTTACAGTCATGCCTCAAGTACGCTTCCTTGATTTCATTGTGGCAGAAGCGAAACAGTATCCCAGCTTCCAATTGGTTTTAGGGGCAAATGTACAGGAGTTGATTGAAGAAGATGGTGTGATTCGAGGTGTCAGATATCGGGGGCATGGGGGTTGGCATGAAGTCCGCGCACAGGTGACAATTGGGGCAGATGGTCGTCATTCTCGACTGCGAGAACTGGCAGGATTAAAAGCGATTCCCACTTCAGCACCGATGGATGTTCTATGGTTTCGCTTACCACGTTTACCATTCGATCCAGAGGGTTTAAATGGACGAGTGGGACAAGGACGTATGGTAATATTGCTCGATCGATCGGAGCAATGGCAGATTGGTTATATTATTCCTAAAGGTGAGTATCAGCAGGTACGAAAAGCAGGTTTAGAAACTCTGCGTCAACACATAGTTGAGATTCTCCCAGAGTTTCAAGAACGAGTACAGCAGTTGCAAGATTGGCATCAAATTGCTTTTCTTTCGGTAGAATCGAGCTATGTTCGCCGCTGGTATCGTCCGGGACTACTGCTGATTGGGGATGCAGCGCACGTTATGTCTCCTGTTGGTGGAGTGGGTATTAACTACGCGATTCAAGATGCGGTAGTGACTGCAAATCACCTCAGTCAACCGTTAAAGAACAAACAGGTAAAAGTCAGTGATTTAGCAGCAGTTCAGCGACAACGACAGTTACCAACTCGCTTTATTCAATTCTTTCAATCTTTGGTGCAACAAAATCTGATTCAGAGTGCGTTGAATAATCAACCGTTGCAACTACCTGCATTTTTAAAAATGCCAATTTTGCGAGATATTCCCCCCCGGATTATTGGTTTTGGCTTATTTCCTCCTCATGTAGAATGCTAGGAATTGCTCGATGTCCAACAAATCGTTTATCTATTTGTATTCCACAAACAATTCCAGCTAATTGGCAGCAACTTCAGAATCAGTGGGAATATGCTCACGCTACTAACTTTGTTTTTACTTTGGCAGGCTTGGGTGCATTACTTTTTTCGGATATTATTGAGTGAACTAAAGTAGAAAGTTAGGTGCGTCCCAACAAGGTGGCGATCGCTCTAACTAAAATTTCCGGTTCCACAGGTTTTGTGATAAAACTTTGAAATCCGACCTGAAGTGCGCGATGTCGATCGATCTGTGCGGTATATGCAGTCAGTGCGATCGTGGGAATCATTCCACCTTGCTCAGTGGGGCGCGATCGAATTTGCCCAAGCAGCATATAACCGTCCATTTGGGCCATTCCAATATCACTGATCAAAACATCAGGAATCGATTGCTCCAACGCTTGTAACGCTTCTAGGCCAGAAGCAACGGCTGTCACTCTGGCTCCACTTTGTTCCAGTAGAAATGCTTGAAACTCACGGGTATCTGGCTCATCATCAACTAGCAAAATGTGAATGCCTTCTAGTGGCAATGTTGCGTCAGTTTGGATCTCGACAGGTTCAGAAACGATCGATCCTACCCGCATCGCTGGTAATTGGACAATGAAAGTTGCACCTTGCCCTTCACCTTGACTCTGTACCCGCACAGTCCCTCCATGCAGTTCGACAATTTGGCGTGCGATAGCTAATCCTAATCCCAATCCACCAAACTGGCGCGTTGTTGAACCATCCTCCTGTCGAAAATATTCAAACACATAAGACAAGAATTGCGGATTAATCCAGCGGGCTTCACTCTCCTGAAGATTTGCTTCGGCTCGTTTGCGATCGCTAATATCAATGATGAACTCAACGCATTCGGCATTCCATCCGCTCCCCTCAAGTCGCGTTGGTGAAAACAGCCCCCACCAGCGCGAACCGTCCTGACGAACCATCTGCTTTTCGTAAGGTGCACTTTCCCCCCTTGTCGCCAGTTTCTCGGCAGTACAAGCCGTCACCTCCCAAAATTCCGGGGCGGTTAAAACTCGCCAGTTTGTCATGTTGATTAGCTCATCCCGGCTGTAGCCACTCATCCGCAGGAAGGCATCGTTCGCATCTGCAATCTGCCCATTGAGATTAAAGAACAGAACACCAACGGTTTCGATCGAAATAGCTTTTTGTAGCCGCTCTTCCGACTGGCGCAGTGCTTGTTCTGCCTGTTTGCGCTTGGTAATTTCAGTAAACAGGATGGCAACCCGTCGCTGCTGGGGCGCTCCCGTCCGATACGCAGAAACCTCGAACCAACGACCCCATGCCTCGGCATGAATCTCCCGATGTGCTGGTATGCCCGTCAGCCCCACCGTTCCGTAAAACTCATACCACTCTTCCTCAAGCTCAGGCGCAACTTCCCGTACCGTCTGTCCTGTCAAAAATATCTCGCGTTGCTGTCCCGTCAGGCGCTCAAACTGCGGGTTGATTTCTATTTTAAACACTATATTAATTACGTAATTGCTGATAAACTCTCCCAGGAGTCTCTAATAAGCTGCCATTCAATTTGGATTCCACCCCCGCTCACTTATCCAATTAGAACCAGGTTTTGTGCAAACAGCAACAAACCCGTACCTCTGTGCTAAACGAATGACACGCACATTTGCACTGATGGAAACACCTCGGATCTCTTTTAAGCCTAATTCTTGAAATCCAAACTCAATTAGAGCTTTCCCAATTTCAATTGTGTATGCGTAACGCCCCCAGAATTGAGGTGCCAACTCGATGCCTAATTCTGCTCGCTCAAACTTTCGTCGTTTGGGGTAGCGAAATCTTTGACAGATCCACCCGCAGCTAGATGACGAATTCTCACTGTGAGTAAAAGGACAACGATACTGCTTTTCTTGAATGCCCGATAGGGTTCAGGGGGCGACAAGCGCCCCCAAACCAAGACAGGTAAAGGGTTTCCTGGCGTAAACCCGGTGAAAAAATTCCTGGCTTATTGACAACAGACTCTTCGTAGAGAAAAAAGTCCCAAATTGTGATAAATCGGTTCTTCCGTACTTACTGTGCTAAATTATTAGGGAAGTGCCAGAACAATAAAGCTCTTAATTCAAAATTGCGGAAATTCCTAAAGCCAAATCCACAACGTTTGAGTAATTTCAATTTATTATTAAT
>NZ_JADEWG010000342.1 GCF_015207735.1 [Phormidium] sp. LEGE 05292 | reverse complement strand
TGGCTCATTTTCAAGCTCTTTCGCAATCTTTTGATGTAATGGTCGAGAGATTCTTGCGGTTCAGGAGCGGTTAGAGAGTCAAAAGTATACATAAAAATCTGTAAACTTTTCCTGAGATAAAGTGTTTAAAACAGAAAGACATTAGCTGATATGTGATTTCAGGAAAGTTTTGTGTTTTAGTGGTTACTTTAGCTCGATTAGCTACAGAGTTTTTGTCGCGTCCCGGTCTGAGTAAAAGTACGCGGCGCTCTTATGAAACAGTGTTAATGCCACTGCTTGTTCTTTATGGGTCTGTACCAGTAGAAATTATTAGTCGTCAAGTTATATCAGATTATTTACAAGGCCAAGAACATTTATCAATTACTACTCATCATCGACATCAAGCAATTATCCAATCACTGTTCAATTATGGGGTAACTTTTGGTTATCTTCAAAGTAATCCGATTGCTGGTTTAACTCGTCGCAAACCATTAAAGGAGAAAGGAGAGCATGGTACGGATGAAGTGATTCGCTATTTAAATCATTTACAGCTTGTAGAGTTGTATAAACTTGTGGAGCCAGATGTTCGCCTACACGCTATTGTTCGGTTGTTGCATCGCACAGGAGCTAGAATTAGCGAAATTCTAGCTTTGGATAAAGAGCAGGTAGATACTACGGCACGTAAATTTCAGGTGGTGGGTAAGGGAAACAAACAACGATGGTGTTTTTATAGTGAGGATGCAGCACAAGTTTTAGATGAATACATTAGGCATTATAGGGATACAGGTTGTCCTGCCTTGTTTACTGCACAAAATCCATTTACTAAAGTAGTTACCCGCTTATCTTATCGCCGAGTTCATGCTTCTTGGTGCGATTTAATTGGACAAAGTTCCATTTTAAAAGGTGCAAGGATTCATGATTTGAGACATACTTTTGCTACAGAAAGAGTTGGGTTAATGTCTATTGAAGAGTTACGAGCTTTGATGGGACATGAAAAGATTCAAACTACACTAAGGTATCAAAAAGTGACTTCTCTAAGAGCGGAAGAAGTAGCACAAAAAGCTTTAAAAATTCTGATAAATGTTGAGTCAGAAAGTTTTTAATTAAATTAGATTTTAGCTGTACAAATAATATATTTTTTGAGCTGACGGACTATTGTCGGAAGAGTAGTGGCTATACTCTGCCGTGGTTAACTGAGTGTTGGCTCTAGAAGAGAGTGTGTCGGAAGTAAAAAATGGCTGAAATCCTTATCTAGTAAGAGTTTCACT
>NZ_JADEWG010000105.1 GCF_015207735.1 [Phormidium] sp. LEGE 05292 | reverse complement strand
ATTTTCTGCTAAACCCGCCCCTACAAACTCAAAACTCTCTCCAGGGCGGGTTTTGTTGTTAACTCTTCTGCTATGTTCACAAAATTTTCTGCTAAACCCGCCCCTACAAACTCAAAACTCTCTCCAGGGCGGGTTTTGTTGTTAACTCTTCTGCTATGTTCACAAAATTTTCTGCTAAACCCGCCCCTACAAACTCAAAACTCTCTCCAGAGCGGGTTTTGTTGTTAACTCTTCTGCTATGTTCACAAAATTTTCTGCTAAACCCGCCCCTACAAACTCAAAACTTCCCAAACTCTCCCTAACTCAAAACTCAAAACTCAAAACTTTCCCAAGAATGAATCAGTCTCCGCTTCTAGACTACACCGATCGGCTGCAACAACTAATGCAGCTGATTGGTGTTTCCAGTTTTAAAGCACTGAGTCAGAAAGCTGGTGTATCAGAACGGCAAATCAAGCGACTGCGGCGCGGTGAAGTGATGCAAATGCAAGTAGAGACTATTCTCAAGCTGAGTTCTACTTTGCAAATGCCGCTAAAGGAGTTTTTAGCCGCTTTTTCTGCTTCATCGTTCCAGTTTCCTGAGTCATCAGACAAATCAACAGCACTAGAACAGGAATACCAAAGATTACAAAAGCAACTTGCAGAACAGAAACTCACTTTAGAGCAGGAATTTCAACAAAAAAGTTTGCAAACTCTGGAATCTTGGCTGATACAATGGCCGACAGCAGCTTATGCGGCGCAACAAAACCCGGAAAAAGTTTCATCAGTGAAATTGTTGCCTCTGTTACGCCCTGTGGAACAACTTTTGCGAGAATGGGGAGTGGAAGCGATCGCTTCTGTAGGTGCAGAACTACCATTCGATCCCCAACAGCACCAACTTAGGGAAGGAGTAGCACAACCAGGCGATCTTGTCAAAGTCAGTCATGTTGGCTACCGTCAAGGTGACAAACTTCTTTACCGCGCTAAAGTGAAACCAATTTTTTCTGTAAAGTAGAAGTTAAATAAGCACTCTTTGTGGTAAAGTCAAATGCTGGTGGATTCAACCTTAGTGTTGAACTACTACAAAATAGCGGCTAAACATGAGCAAAATTTTTAGCTGTGTTAACGTTTATAAACATTTAGACCTACATATTTTCAAGGGAATATGAAGAATTCTCATCCTGAATTTGAAACTGTTCAACCTAGTGGAATTTTAGACAATCCTACAGGTACAAAATTTCGGGAACAAATTACTAACTTAATAAATAAGGGAGCTAAAATCATATTGGTCGATTTTCAAGAAGTTACCTTTATGGATAGTTCGGGATTAGGAGCTTTAGTATTAGCATTAAAAACTGTGCGTGCTTCGGGAGCCAAGATATTTATTTGCGCGATTAACGACCAAGTGAAGATGTTATTTGAACTCACCAGCATGGATAAAGTTTTTAAAATTTTCCCGAACCGCGATGAGTTTATAAATCAATTAGATGCAATAGTTTTAGCAAATTCTGATTAATCCGCTAGGGATTAATTAATTAAAAATGAATTTCTAACATAGATAAGTCATCATCAAAAATTGGTTTTGGGTTAATCGAACGCACTGATTGTAAGATTAACTCTAAATTAGGCTGACCAGAATTTTTCGTATTGCCTAGTAAGTTAATAAATTCCTCTAAAGACCAGAGATTCCCATCTGCTTGATGAATTTCATAAATTCCATCACTAAAAATGTAAAGAGTGCTAGGAGATTCGATTTTACATGACTTATCAGTAAACATTACATCAGGGAACATTCCAATCGGCATACCCGGTGTTCTTAAAGTTTGTACTTGTTTATTCTTAGGGGAATTTCCTGAGAGGAGAACTGCTGGTGGATGACCTGCACTAGCATAAATTAATTGCCGAGTAACTTTATTGTAAACACCATACCAAATAGTAAAATATTTATCGTTTTGGTAGGCTAACTGAAAAGTTTGGTTTAAAGCACTTAAGACTTCACTGGGTCGATGATAATTGAGATTAGGTATAGTGCGCGATCGCAAAATGTTTAGTACAGAAATAGAAGGTAACGTAGCTCTTAATCCATGTCCAGCTGTATCCAACAAATAAATAGCTAACGAATCCGAATCTAGCCAAAAATAATCAAAACAATCTCCGCCCAACCGTTGCGAAGGTATAAAACAAGACTGAATATTGACTGGTTTAGTTAAAGGTTCTGGTAACAGGGAACGGACATATTCGGCAGCTTCCGCCCATTCCGCTTCCAAAATTCGCTTTTGGGTTTGTAAATCGTGACTAAGTTGGTGTAGTCTTAGCCCCGCCCTTACCCTAGCTTTTAATTCATTAACTTCTATCGGTTTAGAAATGAAATCATCTGCACCAGCATCTAATCCTCTAACTCGATCCTCGATCGATCCCAAAGAAGTTAGTAAAATAAAAAACGTAGTAGAAAGTTCTTTGTCAGCTTTTACCCGCCGACAAACTTCAATTCCATCTAAACGAGGCATCATCCAATCACAAATAATTAGTGCTGGATGTAATTCCTTTGCTTGTAATAAACCAGATTCACCATCACTGGCTACTGCTACATCGTAACCTTGTTTTTTCAGCAACCTAGTCAGTATTAGCTGAACAGCAGGATCGTCGTCAACTATGAGAATTTGAAACATGGACTAAGAATGATACTATTGCTTTAATATAGAATCCTCGACCAAAGTTATCCGGAATTTTTGTCTAAGTTGGGGAGATGCTGATTTACGATAATACCACTAGCAGGAGGATTACTAGTGTAAGAAGGCTCCAAGGCTGCAAGGCAGAAGATAAAGACAGCTTTGACAAAGTTGTTTAACCTTTTTCAACTGGTGGATTATTTCTGCTGCGCTGCACTAGAGCATTCCATGTAATTATACATATAAATCACAAATGCAATTTGAAAATTGCCTAAGAGTTAATTAAATTAGTGCCTGGGAACTTTTTTGAAGCTAAGGATTTGGTGAACTTGTCAACTTTAAGCAAAAATTGCCTACAACTGAAGACTGATTTAAAAGCTTTAACTGATGTTCTGATGTGGTTCGATCAGTTATATAATTCCGTAATTCCGAGAGAAGTGTGGTTGCGCTGTCAACTTGCTTTAGCGGAAGCTTTTACTAATGCGGTGCGTCACGCCCATAAGAATAAATCTGTTGAAGTGCCTATTGATATTGAAGTTACACTAACAGAAAAGTGTATAGAAATACGAGTTTGGGATTATGGTTTCCCCTTCGATTTGAGAGAAAAGCTCAAATTAATGCCTGTCAATCATGAAAATGATTCTGGTGGCGGAAGGGGTTTACGATTATTAGAAGCAACCACAGATCATCTTAGTTATACACGCAACACTGACGATCGCAATTGCCTACTAATGGTCAAATATTATGATAATGAGGATAATGGATCGAGCCAGTGAGAAATTACAGCTTTTAACTGATTGAGTTCGCGATAAACTTCTTGTTTAAACCATTGTCCGATCGCATCAAATGGAGTAAAAACTTGTCCAGTTTGCCAATTAATCTCTTGTCCTAAAGGTGTTAAGTGATTACCTTTTAATGTTCTGGAAAATACCAGATCGGCAAAGAGTTTTTCTAACAATTGGGTTAAGGCGGGAGTTTGGTCGATGGTATCGTCAGCGAATCTAATTAATAAATTACGCCGGATTTGGTAGCCTCTCTGGATAATATTATTAGTTTCTAGAGGCGAAGGGGTAAATTCGACGTTGAAACTGTTACTCAAATTGAATTGCTGGACTAGGGGAATGGCATCTTTGGCAGCATAGTTATTGAAGGAAATTAAGATATTACCAGCCCTGTCTACGGGGAATAAGCTACCAATTAATAAGTGTAATTTGCAACCCATACTATGCCCGATACCATAAATGGGAAGATATCCTTGGCGCAGTAATCCTCGACGGCGCAATTGTTCTAAAGTGCGATCGAAATTTAGCAGCACATCTTTAGCGATCGCACTATGGTCTAAAGTATTAACAAAGGGTGTAGCTATTACTAGATATCCCTGTTTTCCCAAATATTCTAATAATAAACGATAGGTGATTTGCGGGGCAGCCGCGACAAAAGCCCCACCTAAGAAATGGATAATTGCGATCGGACGTTTGGGAATCAGCACCCAGTTACCAGAAAGTTCTTGCCAGTCCATACCCAGAAAAGGTAGTTAACACTTCTTTATGTTAATGCGATGACAGCGAATTTGCCGCAAATGTTGAGTACTGAGTTAAAACAGTATCTTTCGGAACATAGAAATGATGAGGAAGCTTTCCGCGCTGCCTTGGAAGTTTTAATGAGTCGTCGTAATCCCGCTAATCGTCAACCTTACCCTTTTGACCTTGCCAATCCAGAAAAAGAAGTAGAAGCTATTTTGAGAGAGAAACTGGAGCAAAGTGAATAAAGGAAGAAAAAGTTAACTATCAACTCAATTTGCTAGTTATAAGTCTGGCTCTTTCTTAGCCCCCCTTATTAAGGGGGTTTGGGGGGATCAAAACCTAGTTCTTGTTAATAGATCTTTAGCTGCCAAATCCCAAAGCGAATAACTGCTAAATTATTAATTGATTTCGATTTTATCAAAGCCAAAATTTCCGCTTTCCCACATCAGCAACTAATTGATGATTCCAAGTTATACCAATTCACGAACCTGTTCCCCCCTTGAGTAAGGGGGGTAGTGGGGGGATCTAACAAACAATATTTCTAACTAGTAACTTGAGTTAACCAGCAAACCTAGCTAACAATTCCTCGCGAGATAATTGCAACAATAAAACAGCAAATTCCTCTGATGGTAATTCCAACAAAGGCTGAATAATTCCCGATAATTCCTCATCCAAATTACCAAATCGCACGCGCAAGAAATTTTCTATCATGGTGCGGCGTTCCATCCTTGCGCCTCGCTGCAAACCTTGCTGTAAACCTCGTTCTTCACCTTCCTGTAAAGCCTCTTCTCGCCATTGCACAAGTAGTGGTGACAATTCCATAACTAACTCCTGATCTTCGCGATCGATAATTTGACTTGCTTGAATGGTTGCTTGTAAATTAGCTAATAATAAAAGAGTAATTGAACGTAATGGATGATTAGCTGGAAGAGTGGCTATTTCATTAATAGCCTGTTTTCGCACATTTTCTTTACTTAAAAGTCTCAGCCATAACGTTTCCTCCGTACAAGGTAACTGATTAATTGCCACAATTCCTGTCTTGAGGTATTCTCCCAAAAAGTAAACTCCAGAAGGCCAGCTATTTGAGTTTTGTTCCGCTTTAAATCCATTTAAAATGGTTGTTGAAACAGTAGGAGAAATAATCCACAACCAAGGTAAATCAGCTTCCTCAAGGTGACTGTTTTCCCTCTGCCGCTGACGTTGTAAATTGTCATGGATATCAAATAGTTTACCCATGCAACCGCGAATTTCATTCGAGTTTACCTCATTGCGGAAAGGTTCAAAGATCGATGGAGTACTGGCGAGTTGTCCCAACAATCCTAACACTTTGGCATCGCCTCTTCGTTCTGATGGGTAAGGGGTGAACCACACATTTATTTCTCGCACTTCGCCAGGGACATCTCGGCTAGTTTCCACCTCACCAAGACGGGTTAACAATTCTTTTAGATAATCTTTGGCAAATCGATCGTAAATAAGTCTTGTCATGTATAGTAATGGCAATCAGCATTACTTTTATTATTAAGCAAATAGGTATGTTGTTGCGCTTGGGATCTAAAATTTTAAATCCAAAAAGTTAATTTAAAGAATTGGGATCGATCCCTAATTCCCGCAATTTATCCGCTAATCTTTCAGCTTTTTGTTCCGCTTGCAAAATCCGTTCTTCAGGTGTGAGCAATTTTTGCCCTTGTTCATCATACCAATAAAGCCATTCTCGCGTTATTCCTTGATAAGTTCCCCTTTCTCTACCAATTCCTAAACCAATTTCCGGTAGCCAAACCGGATTATCTTGCGGTTGTATTAACCCCCACTCTACATAACATCAAGTTGTATAAAATAAACTGACACGCATTTAACTTGGGAATTTTGCAGCCTAAACTCCTTACAGCAAGGGTTCCCGGCAAAAGTTTTAAATGCTTATTATTCTCTACCAGACTGCTCAAATAAAATAATAACCAGATAGTAAAATAAGCAAAATAAGTAGAGAAATCAATCCTGCTATAAGATGCGACATGATAAACCATAATTAAAAATTTCGATGGCAAAATTTTCCGGAGTACAGGCATTAAGGTGTGAAATATGGTTTAATACACAGACTCTATCCTTGTAAATTATATAAAGGTATGATATTAAATTTTTATGGAAGTAGTAAAATTTTGAAAAAGTTATGATATTATAAAAAAACATAAATTAAGGGCTTCCCTTAAGTTAACATTCATAGAAATAGAATCAATTGTGCATCAATGAGATGGGGAGAGCTTTGATGGTCATCTAGATCTCAGTTCCTCCAAGTAGCATCCTAAATGTTTGCATCAAACGTAGCAAAGGAGGCAAATTTAAGGAGATCGTGTATCTAAAAATGAAAAATTGACAAAACGGTAATAGTCCATGCAAAATGACTCATCTTCCTTAAGTCTGGATTCCCAAAATCGGGAACGGCACAAACGGAATCGGAAACGTTCTAAGCGACGAAGTATCCACTGCCCTATTCATGCTTGCTATCTTGATAGTGTGAGCCAAAAACATCGGCTCTTTGCCAGTCAGATTGGTGAACTTCGACATCGTGGAATTTCTCGAAAAAATGCTTTACAGTTGATTGCTGAACGAACAGCAGTGCAATTGGACAATGAGTGGTTGGAAGCTTTTTGGTGTAAACATTGCCAGGAAACAAAATGGTACTATATTCGCAAACTAGATACTTCTTATGAGATTTTGATCGCACCTGCTGAATTATGGCAAACCGTAACTGGTGTCATCGATCCTGACGGTAATCCATCTGTCAGCGAATTTACGAAAAGACAATCTCGGATGAGATATCCAGATAAGATTTCGTCCGTTAACTGAGGCTGAGAGTGAAGCGAGCGATCATTTTAGCGATCGGGTAGTACAAAAATAGTATTGCTGTTTCTTTATAAATAAAGTGACAGTGACCTGATCCTGGGATTATCATGGGAAACCCTTTTGTATAGTGACTATTTTTCCTCGAAGCGGTTGAATCGGTTTAAAAAATAAACTGCGATAGTAGGGAATCAATTCAGAAAAAGCGCGTTGTAACTAATCAGATTCAGTCTCTCTTACTTTCATGCTGAAAGATCTAACTTACTTTTTCTATCTTCTAGGTAATAAGAAGCGGCAGTTCTTGTTCCTAATTGTTTTGTTTTCTTTAAATTCATTTCTAGATACTCTTGGGCTTGGACTAATCGGACCATTTATGGCTTTAGCAAGCAATTCTGGACTTGTTCAAAGTCATCGCTGGTTGAATTCGGTTTATCAACGTTCTGGGGTAGATTCGCCAAATCAATTTACTGCTTTAATAGGTTTAGTAATTATCGGTGTCTTCTGCTTAAAACTTGTCTTGAGTTATTACAATTTTCGTTATATCTATACTTTTAGCTACAAACATCTTGCGGACTTACAGAAGAGACTACTGCGTGCTTATTTAAGCGTACCTTATACATTTCATTTGCAAAATAATACCGCCCTACTGATTCAAATCATTACTGAAGAAACCCAAAGATTTTGTAATAATGTATTTCTCCCGGTCTTATTAGCGATAACTAATGGAATATTGATTTTATTACTTGTGTCACTTTTGGCATTGACTAACCTCATTGCTACAGTTTCGATCGCCGGACTCATTTTATTAGTCTTTGTCTTTTACCTGCAATTTAGACACAGACTTTTCCTCTGGGGGAAGGAAGCTTCCGAAGCTGGTACAGAAGTAATTCGGATTGTGAATCACAGTATTGGTGGCATCAAAGAAACTCGGGTTATTGGATGTGAATCTTATTTTGAAGCTCAATTAGAAACCCAAGTCAAGCGCCGCTCTGCTGCATTTTCCGCTTTCATGACCTTTAATCAAGTGCCTCGTCTAGTTCTGGAAGCAGCTTTGATGCTATTTCTAGTCGGACTTATTTCTCTAACTTTAATTCAGCAGGGAAATGTAAATCAAATCATCCCAACATTAACTGTATTTGGATTGGCTTCCATTCGCCTATTACCCTCAGTTTCCCACTTTATTACAGCATTTGGATTAATCAAAAACAGTAGCTATAGTTTACAAACACTATACTTAAACTTGAAGGAAGTTGAAGCAGCGACCTTAAAACCAGAAAAACTACAAGTTTCTCCGCAAATTCTTCAGTCAGGATCACCTACCAGTTCAACCATCCCATTCCAAAATAGTATTGAATTAAAAAACGTCACGTACAAATATCCAGCAGTAGAGCAACCTGCTCTAAAACAAATTTCCTTAAAGGTCCTCAAAGGACAATCAATTGCACTGATTGGTAAATCAGGAGCAGGAAAGACAACTTTGGTCGATTTAATCTTGGGGCTGCTAATACCTGAAAGTGGAGACATTTGTGTAGATGAACAATCAATTTATTCCAACTTGCGGGCTTGGCAAAATTTAATTGGCTATATTCCACAATCGATTTTTTTGATCGATGACACTCTTGAGCGAAATATAGCGTTTGGTGTGCCTGATGAGCTAATCGACTATGAGAGATTAGAAAGAGCAATTCGTTCTGCTCAATTAGAAGAACTGATCAAACAATTACCTGATGGCTGGAAAACTCACGTTGGCGAACGAGGAGTTAGGTTATCCGGCGGGCAACGTCAGCGGGTAGGAATTGCACGGGCGCTGTATCACGAAAGAGAAGTTTTGGTGCTTGATGAGGCGACTGCTGCACTGGATAACGAAACAGAGCGGCTAGTTACTGACGCAATTCAAACACTTTCTGGCACGAAAACTTTAATCATCATTGCACACCGTTTAACAACTGTGAAGAATTGCGATCGCATTTATTTAATGGAAAAAGGAGAAATAGTGAAAATGGTCAGCTATGCCGAAGTCATTGCCGAATAAGGAGAATTAAAAATTAAATTATCATAAATAAGTAGAAATTAATACCTCATGAAAGAGCTAATTATAAATCCAATTTCTATTAGCTTAATATTCCTTGTATTGCTAGTATACTTATTCTTTTTTGTTGAGATATTATCACATAAAAGCTTTGCCAGCCGCTTAGACAAGCCAATAGTGATGTTAATCTTTATAGGAATGTTTCCGATTGCTTATCCGCCCTTCTTTTTGGCTCATGTACAACGCCTCTGTACTGGAAATCTTAGCTTTGTAGGTGCTTTAACAACCTTAGTTCTTTGGGTACCAATTCTTTTTCTGATTAAGCGAGTATCTTTTCCGAATTTTCCCAAAGACTTTCTTCTGGTTTTGAAAGATCCCTTGTTAACACTCCTAATTGGAATGTCAGTTGCCTCAAGTTTATGGTCTGAAACACCTGTCATTACTTTTCGCTCTAGTTTAGCTTTAGTTATTATGGCAACCTTGGTTGCTCATATCATTAAAAAGTATAGTTGGCAGGAAATAGAAGCCTTTGTTCGTGGCAGCTTGACGATTATAGCTCCTATTAGCTTACTGTTTACATTACTCTTACCATCTACTCATCCTTTTGGAGATCCTTGGGGAGGTTTGATGCTAGCGGCAAGGAGTTTTGGCGCATTAATGTCATTAAATTCAGCGCTTTGGTTTGCGATCGCAATTTATCAAGGTAAATTCTTCGGAATCGAAATGTTAGCTTCAATAAGTTCATTTATCCTGATAGTACTGGGAGCAGGAAAAACTCAGCTAATTTCCACTCTGGCACTCATATATTTAATCCTAGTTCTAAAATTAATTAGCAAGTTAACTTTCCGACAATCAGTAATTGCTGTAATTATAGCCACAATAGTAACTGGTTCTCTTTTCTTAATTATTAATGCAGGACTTGATACAATTTTACAAATGTTAGGTAAAGATCGAAGCCTCACTGGAAGGGGTGATTTTTGGCCACAGCTGATTCAAGAAATAATTGGACATCCAATTGGTTTTGGTTACAATGGATTTTGGCAACCTTGGAGAGGTAATGAAGATCCTGCTGCCTTAATTGGCAGCGGAGTTATAGTAGGTGACTATAGACCTCCTCACTCCCACAACGGATTCCTTGAAATAGCTTTGCAAGTCGGATACGTAGGTTTTTTTGTTTTTATTTTATCATTCTTGAAAACTTTAATTTCGGCGATTTGGCATCAGCAATTCTTTAAAGGGCCAGAAGCTATATTTCCACTTATCGTTATTATTTTTTTGATAATGACCAACTTATCGGAAACAGAAAAGCTAGGATTAATTGGTCCGAACTATGCTACTTTCTACTACCTTTTAATCGCCATAAAACTTACCCCGATGGGACAGCGACCAAGAAAACAAGAGCAAAAATATGCTATAGCAAGTACTGAATTTACTACTAGCAAAAACAGGGAATAGCTAAATAGTTATTGGCTCTAAATTATAATTTATTACCAACAAATCAGGTATTTAGGACATGAATGCTAGATTAGAACCTACAATTGCATTACTACTGTGTGGCAATCTGTTTGAAGATTTTTTTGACACTATAGGAGTAAATTTTGATTTTTTCCGCACCGAATACACAGGTAGTTATATGTTTAATTATATTAAAGCCTTATCGAGTGCAGGTGTACGAACAGTAATATTCTTTATTTCCGCTCGTGTTACTAAAACACTTGATTTTAAACACGAACCTTCTGGCGCGGATGTTTGCATATTACCTGCTCCCGTTATACATAAAATTTTCCGCAAGCTCAAGCAATCAGGCATGGTACCAAATATTTCTATTACTAGAAGCCTTGACTCCTATTGCTTACTGCCCCAAAAACTTTTGTCTAGTGAATTAGCTAGTAAAGGATGTAGTGCGATCTTATTTCAGGACTATGAAAATCCTAGCTTTGATGTTTGTGTATGGCTGGGACAAAAAATTAAGATTCCTGTATTTGCTACTTTCCAAGGTGCTAACTCCCCAATGAGTAAATTAGAAAAGTTGATTAGACCTTTTACTTTACGTCAATCTGCGGGACTAATTATTGCTTCCCAGGATGAACTGCAAAGAGTAAGTACTTGTTATAAAGTTCCAAATACGAAGCTTAAGCAAATTGCTAACCCAATTGATGTAGCGGGATGGAATGCGAGCGATCGCGCAACTGCCAGACAAGATCTAGGAATTTCATTAGATGCCAAAGTCGTAGTATTTCATGGACGAATTTCGATCAACCATAAAGGACTTGATATCCTACTAAAAGCCTGGAAGTTACTTTGCGAAAGCGATACCTTCGCGGATTTAAGATTATTAATTGTGGGAACTGGTCAAGATGCTGATAAACTACGCGAAATGATTAAAGCGATGAATTTAACTAATGTAATGTGGTTGGATGAATTTGTCAGCTCTCGGGAAAAGATTCAAAAATACCTCAGTGCTGCCAATGTTTACACTCTTCCTTCCAGATTAGAGGGTTTTCCAGTCGCCCCTATTGAAGCAATGGCTTGTCAGCTACCAGTTGTCGCTACTGAAGTTGCCGGAATACCAGAGATTTTAGGGTCTGGTGCAGCCTCATCTGGTTTAATGGTTCCTCGAGAAAACCCTGAAGCTTTGGCAGCCGCTTTGAAGAAAGTTTTAGATAACAAAGTATGGGCTGAAAAGTTAGGAAAAATCGGTCGTAGCAGAGCCGAAAAGTATTTTTCTTTAGAAGCGATCGGTCAAGAACTACGTTCCGTACTCTTACATCAAGATTCTCAGTAAGTGTAAATCAACTTAATTATGGCAACCCAACTAAGTACCTTCCGTTCAATTATCCTACCTGTAGAGACAGAAGCACCTCGCCCTCTCTGGTCTGTAATGATTCCATCTTATAACTGCGCTGACTATCTACGCGAGACTCTGACTTGTGTCCTAGCTCAAGATTTAGGGCTAGAAATTATGCAAATCGAAGTAGTTGACGATCATTCCACTCAAGATGATCCAGAAGCAGTTGTCAAGGAAGTTGGAAAAGGACGAGTCAGTTTCTATCAGCAACCTCAAAACGTTGGCTATATTAAAAACTTTGAAACCTGTTTACAACGAGCTCGTGGACATTTAATTCACTTGCTGCATGGTGACGATCTCGTTCGTGATGGCTTTTATCGGAAATTGCAAACAGCATTTGAAGAAAATCCAGATATCGGTGCAGCCTTTTGTCGCTCTATTTATATAGAACCGGATGGAATTTGGGAAACTTTTACCACGCTTGAACGCCGTACTAGTGGAGTTTTAGAGAATTGGTTAGAAAAAATTTCATCTGGACAAAGATTACTTCCCCCGTCAATCGTAGTTCGTCGCCAGGTTTATGAAAAGCTTGGTGGTTTCGATAGTCGGTTCACTTGTGCTGGTGAGGATTGGGAAATGTGGGTACGTATTGCCACGACTTTTCCAGTTTGGTATGAAGTTTTGCCTTTAGCAGAATATCGAGTTCGTCGTCCAGGTTCTTTAACTGGAAACACAACACGCAAGGGTAAATTTTCGCAAGATATGATTTTAGCTACTGAAATAGTTGAATCTTATCTTTCTGATTATCTTCCTCCTCAAAAAGCTGCAAAAATGATTCGGCAAGCCAAACAATTATGTGCTTTTTGGGCTTTGGAAGCGGCAACTTGTGCGTTAATAGATAACAACTTTTCTGTTTTTATGACTCAGGTTCAGCAAGCATTTAAATGTGACACTTCTTTAAAAACTGCTCGTGCGGTGGTTAAATTGCTTTTGAAAAAAGCTCTTTAAGTATGTAGACAGGTAAGGCTGCTTTGTGTTGCAGTTAATCCAGTGTAAACTTATTTTTTGTGATTAAATTAACCAAAATTATGTCATTTTCAACTCCCATTGGTTTTCTGATTTTTAATCGTCCCGATCTGACAGAGCAGGTGTTCGCTGCGATCGCCAAAGTCAAACCTAAAAAACTCTTTGTGATTGCAGATGGTGCCCGCTTCCCAGAAGAAGAAGAAAAGTGCCGTAAAACTCGTTCAATTATTGAAAAAGTTGATTGGGACTGCGATATTAAGACCGATTTTTCTGAAGTAAACTTAGGATGCGGACGACGTGAAGCCAGCGGATTTGACTGGGTATTTTCCCAAGTTGAAGAAGCGATTTTTTTAGAAGATGATACTTTACCCTCCCAATCTTTCTTTCACTATTGCCAAGTTATGCTAGAGCATTTCCGCGACGATGAACGCATTATGCACATTAGCGGCGATAACTCTCTGGGGCAGGTTAGAAATAGCTACAGTTACTTTTTTTCTAAATACGGACATGGTTGGGGCTGGGCATCTTGGCGACGCGCCTGGAAGCACTATGACTACTACATGAAAAGTTGGCCTGAATTTAAAGAAAGTGGTCTATTAAATCAAGTTTGTGATAACCCATACGAAGTGAAATATTGGACGAAAATTTTTGACCAAATGCACGCCGAGCCACAGGTTTTAGACACTTGGGATTATCAATGGACTTATGCTTGTTTTTCCCAAAATGGGTTGGCGATCGAACCAAATTACAACTTAATCTCTAATATTGGATTTAACCGTCAAGATGCGGCTCACACAGTTGATGATAGTCCACGTTCTAAATACGCAACAGTAGAAATTAGTGAGATCAACCATCCACCTTTTGTAGTGCGTGATCGAGAAGCAGATGCTTACACCTTTGATGAAATATTTGATGGTAAGAAGTTGAGAGCAATGGATACGCCAATTGGCAAGTTGAAACAGCTACTTTCTCCCCTGAAGAAAAGAGTTTTATCTTCCTCAAATTCTAATCAAGCAGGCAAATAGCTATGAGAAAATTCTCGATCGTTACACCCTGTTTTAATGCAGAAAAATATCTGGAAGAAACCATGCTTTCCGTACTAAATCAAACAGCAGTGTGCAACCGGGAAGTCGAACTAGAGTACTTTATCTGTGATGGAGGTTCTCAGGATCGGACAGTTGCGATCGCCGAGAGATTATCTAATAATGTTCAAAACGTACAAATTCACATTATTTCTGAACCCGATCGAGGAATGTATGATGCCTTGGCAAAAGGATTGAAGCGGGCTTCTGGTGATACAATTGCTTACATTAATGCCGGAGATTTTTATCACCATTCCGCATTTAGCATCGTTCAGCATTTCTTTGAAAAACGCAATTTTCACTGGCTGACTGGATACAACGTAGTTTATAACGATTTATCACAAATTGTTTACGTTGAGCTTCCTTACAAGTATCGTCAAAGATTTTTCTGTTGCGGTTTTTACATTACTCGATTGCCAGCTTTGCAACAAGAATCAACTTTTTGGTCAAACTCATTAAATCAAACAATAGATTTTGATACCCTATCCACCTTTAAGTATGCCGGAGATTACTTCTTGTGGTTTCAATTTGCCAAATCATTGGAGATCAAAATTGTAGAAGCTTACCTTGGAGGATTTCGCATTCATAAAGGACAAATTTCAGGAAATCGCCAAAGTTATATTGAAGAATTACATAAAGTTGTTGAAAAGCCCAAGATTCAAGATTATTTGTTAGCAACGATTGATCGCGCAATATGGTACACACCGAACAAAATCAAAAAAATCCTTAATTCTGAAAACCTTTTTCGCTTTAACCATGATTTACAGGATTGGATTTAGTTATGCGAATTTTACATCTGATGATGCACGAAAATACTGGATCTGGTCGAGCAGCAACCCGCCTAAATATGGGACTAGTTCAATTAGGACAAGAGTCTTCGATCCTAACGGGACAGAAACGCTCGAACTCAGATTTGGCGATCGGAACCAAATTTATTACATCTACACTTAAGGAAATACAGTTTATTCTGGTCAATAAATTTTTGAATCAAAAACTGAGTTCCCCAGCTAATGTATTTTCAATTAATATCACCCCATCAAGGCTGCTAAAGCAGATTAAAACCTTAAACCCTGACATCATTAATCTACATTGGATAGGTTGGGAGTTCCTGAAAATTGAAGACTTAAAGAAACTGCAAGTTCCTCTGGTGTGGACATTCCATGATATGTGGGCTTTTACAGGCGGATGTCATTATAGTGCAAACTGCGATCGCTACACCAAATCCTGTGGAGCCTGTCCTCAATTGCAGAGTATAGATGAACAAGACCTATCCCATTGGATCTGGAAACGGAAAGCCAAAGCTTGGCAAGACTTAAATATAACAGTAGTCAGCCCCAGTCATTGGTTAGCAGAATGTGCCAAACGTAGTTCCTTGTTTCAAAATATGAGGATTGAAGTGATTCCCAATGGACTAGACACCCAAATTTATAAGCCACTAAATCGAGAAATTGCCCGCGATCGGTTAAATCTTCCGCAAAATAAATCTCTGGTTCTCTTTGGGGCAATGCACGCCAACGGCGATCCCCGCAAAGGTTTACACTTTCTTCAGCCCGCACTGCAAAAGCTAAGCACAACCGATTGGCAAGACCAAATGGAACTAATCATCTTTGGTGCCTCAAAACCAATAAATGCACCAGACTTCGGCTTTAAAACACATTACTTGGGCAATTTAACTGATGATATTACCCTTTCCTTAATCTATGCTGCCGGGGATGTTTTTGTCGCTCCCTCAATGCAAGACAACCTACCGAACACAGTAATGGAAGCACTAGCATCCGGGACTCCTACCGTAGCATTCAACATCGGCGGAATGCCCGATTTGATCAATCACCAGCAGACAGGATATCTTGCTAAACCCTATGAAGTAGACGATTTGACGCGAGGAATTTGCTGGGTTTTGGAGGACTTAAAACGTTACCGCAGTTTATCTCAACAAGCTAGAGAAACAGTTGTACAGAATTTTACACTACAGCAACAGGCTATTTGCTATCTATCGCTCTATAAGAAAATTTTGGCAGATAGTGGTAGAGGAAATTGATGATGAAGATTGCCTATGTTACCCCTACAACCCTATTACAGGTAGCCAGTTACACTGGAAGTTACTGCCAATCACTGTTGACTGTTATCCATCTCTTATATTATAGGGATGTTTACTTGTTGGTTATAGCGATGCTCCGAAATACAAAAGTTGCTCGGAAAATTCAAACTAATTTATTTGAATGGCATCAACCTCTTTGGAGAAGAGTTTTAGGAAAAATTCACTAGAAAAGAATTAAATAAAAATTGAAGAAATTGTTTAATGAATCAAGCATTAGCAGTAAATTGAAATATTAATAAGATTGAAATTTGTACCCTAGTATCCCCATAAGTAGTAGCGAAACTTCAAGAGAAATTAAAATGCTTTCTATTCTGATGCCTGTTTATAATGCCAAACAATATCTAGCAGAAACGATCGAAAGTGTTTTGTCACAAACATACAAAGAGTTTGAATTAATTATTATTAATGATAGTTCAACAGATAACTCTCTGGAAATCATTAAATCTTATGCTGAGAAAGATAGGAGAATCAAGGTTTTTTCTCATCAATCTAATCAAGGCATTGTTTCTACTCTCAATTGGGGACTCGACTTGGCAGAGAATGAATTGATAGTTCGCATAGATGCAGACGACCTAATGTTACCCATACGTCTTGAGAGACAGGTTGCTTTTATGATGGAGCACCCTGATGTTGCAGTAGCAAGCTCATACGTTTACTACATTGACCAGAAGGGACGATTGATTGGTAATTACCAGCCTAAGTACATTACTAAAGCAGCAGTTGACGAAGCTTTTCAGAAAAACGAATTAATTTCTTTCCACCACCCAGCCGTAATTATGCGTAAATCTGTCGTTCAGGAGTTTGGTGGCTATCGACAAGATCTTGAGCTAGCTCAAGATCTTGACCTATGGAACAGAATTGTTGAGAAATATCCAGTTCTAGTTCAGCCAGAATTTCTCACAAAATACCGGATTCATGGCTCCTCTATTTCTGTTAGAAAAGTGGGTCTTTCCTTAACCACGATTCGCTTCATCCAAGAATGTGTGGATAGGCGTAGAAGAGGAGAGGAAGAAATAAATTGGGAAGAATTTTTAACAATTGAGAGTCAGTATCCTTTGCTAAAAAGATTAAATAAAAAGCGTGAAGAACTGGGAAAAACTTACTATAAGTCTGCTGTTATTGAGTTCTCTATGAAGCGCTTCCACTTGTTAGTTCTATCGCTATTATTAGCTTTTAGTTTATGCCCAAGTTACACATTTACTCAAGTTATGTCTAAATCTAAAAGAAAGACATTCTAATCAATTGCTGATGCAGTTTGTGAATGAATTGTTGTGATGATTGCCACTCTATTTTTATAAATTAATTAGTATCAGTGCATTAGTTATGAGCAATACAAAACAACTTTAACCCTAAATTTCAAAGGTGCAATAATGTCTTCTGAGAAACGAAAAATATTACTTTCAGCATTTGTCTGCCATCCAGAAAAGGGATCAGAGGAAGGAATTGGTTGGAACTGGCTAAAGGAGATAGCAAAAGAACACGAAGTTTACGCATTAATTTCTTGCTTTTTAGATCAGGAAGTTCCCGTCAGAGCAGCTGTTGAGAAACTTCTATATCGGGAAAACATTCATTTAACCTTTATTCCGTTTTCTCAAGAGTCTAAAGATATAACAGCTTTTTTCCCATTACTTGAGTTTTATAACCATTGTGTTGAATGGCAAAAACAAGCCTTAGTCGAAGCAAAAAAACTGCTTGATGAAGTCGATATTGATATTATTCATCATGTTACTTACGGTTCATGGACTATACCGAGTTTTTTATGGCAATTGCCCAAACCTTTTGTCCTGGGGCCTGTTACAGGTAGCCAAAAAGTTCCACTGGTAGGCTATTTATTTTTACCACCTAAAGCGATCGTTCAAGAACTGGTTAGGATGGTTTATTTTGTTTGGGTAAGGATGACATCAGTAGCATCAAAAGAAGCAGTGAAAAAAGCCAACCTTGTTTTATGCGGCAATTTAGAAACTTTAAACGAAATTAGCTCTATGCGCGGTCTTGAGACAACTTTTCTGATGTCAGATACAGGAATTCCTTACCTGCCAGAATTGTTAGAAGAACCCAGCGACTTAGAAATAAATTCTCATGGTTCAACCAGTATTTCTCTGCTCTGGGCTGGCTTAATTGAGCCTCGAAAAAATTTTGGGCTTCTTCTAGAATCTTTACAAATTTTGCCCCTTGATATTTCTTGGAAATTATTTGTCGCTGGTAGCGGTCCCCTTCTACCTTTTTGGCAACAAAAGGTTTCTCAGTTGGGACTGCAATCCAAGATTGAGCTTTTAGGACAAGTACCGTATCGACAAATGCAAAATTATTACCAAAAGGGAGATATCTTTGTGTTTCCCAGTTTACGTGAAGGCTCACCTACTGTAATTCTTGAGGCGATGGCTCATAAGTTGCCTGTGATTGGTTTGAAGCTGAATGGAACTGCATCAGTATTGTCTGAAGATTGTGGCGTGTTGATAGATGTAAGGAGTAAAAAGCAAATGATTAATGATTTTGCTGACGCAATTACTAGTCTCTCTAGAGACCGGGATTTACGGAGGAAAATTGGAGAAAAGGGTTATGAAAGGGTACGGTCTTTATACACCTGGGAACAACGAGGAAAACAAATGTCTTCTCTATACCAAAAACTTCTTGATGGTACTCTATAGTGCTACTTAATTTATCTCCTTAATTAAGGAAACAAAATGGAGCTAATTCTTTAAGTGTTGGGTGTAACTTTCGGAAACTTTGTATCTAGCGACTACAATTTGCCGGAAATGTGTCATGAGGGCAAATATCACATACGAACTTGAAAAAAGGATGGTTGAAAATTGCATGAAAATTCTAAATTTGACAACAGCAATTCCCAGTAAAAATGGCACAGGAGCAGATATTGCTTCTCAGCATTTTATTAATGCTATGAGAACTTTGGGACATTCGGTTTCTGTGGTTGGCTATCGACGCTGGGGTGATTCTCATTCTTATGGTGAGGGTACGATCGAAGTAGGCGAACGCCACATTGAAACCAGAGCAGCAGGTTATTATCCTCTACTTTGGGGTGCGATCGCTCTCGTTCAGCAACTACCTTATACATCTGCTAAGTATTACTCAAAGCAGTATCTTCAAAATGTCAGCTCGTTGCTATCTAAGCATCGCTATGATGTAGTTATCCTAGAGCATTCATCCCAGCTTTACTGGCTGAAATCTGCTCTGAAAAATCACGGTCATATAGCTGTTTTAGCTCATAACTTAGAGCATCAAATTTATCAGGAACGGCTTAAAGATTCCTCAAATCCTCTAGGAAAGACGGTGTATCAGCGAGAGGCAAAATTAGTTAAACAGATTGAGGACGATCTTGCTGTGACCAGTAAGGAAATTTGGGCCTTGAGTCCGAATGATGCAAATTACTTTATGCAGCCTGGTAAAACAGCTGCTGTACGAGTATTTGAATTACCTAGTAGCGCTGCTGTGCCGATCGATCCAAACCATCCTAAAACATACGATATTGGCATGATTGGTAGCTGGATCTGGAAACCTAATATGGATGGATTAAATTATTTCTTTGAGCGGGTTTATCCTCTTCTACCACCCCATCTGTCCATAAAAGTTGCAGGACGAGGAGCAGAATGGTTGAACGGCAGATATCCCAATGTGGAGTATTTGGGGTTTGTGGAAGATGCTGAAAAATTTCTTGCCGAAGCGAAAACAATAGCGATTTCTTCGATTCGAGGTAGTGGAGTCCAGATCAAAACTCTCGAAGCGATCGGACTGGGTAAACCTGTTGTAGCCACACCCTTTGCTCTACGTGGAATCAAGACTTTACCGACAACCGTGCAAGCTGCTGAAACACCAGAACTATTTGTTGAATATTTACAATCAGCGATCGATAAGCCTGTCACCTCTGACAATCTAGAATCTGTCAAAGCTTGGGTGCAAAATCGACACAGCCAATTTCTGCATAGTGTAGATACAGCATTAGAGACTCTGCTTAACTAGGATTGAAGAACTAACTATGCAGCCAACAAACATTGCCGTACTCCTGACCTGCTACAATCGGCGCGAAAAAACTCTGCAATGCTTGCAAGCTTTGTACCAACAGACTCTTCCCACTGGCATCACATTGAAACCCTACCTGGTTGATGATGCTAGCACCGATGGAACGGCAGAAGCAGTACAGCAGAAATATCCTGATGTTCATTTAATTCGAGGAACTGGCAGCCTATTCTGGAATGGGGGGATGAGATTAGCCTTTGCCGCTGCACAGGCAGAAGATCCTGACTATTACCTCTGGTTAAATGACGATACGGTGATCTACCCCCATGCCCTAAAAACCTTGCTGGATATTTCTGCCCAACTTGCTAGTCAAGGACAGGATAAGGCGATCGTAGTTGGCTCTACCCTCGATCCTGAAACCAATATACCAAGCTATGGTGGGTTGAAGCAAACTTACTGGTGGCATCCTGTAAAGTTTCACCACATCCATTCAGACCTTAACCAACCACGCCTCTGTGATACTTTACATGGAAACTGTGTCTTGGTTCCTCGTGCTGTTGCTGCCCTGGTCGGCAACTTGAGTCCAGAATACACCCACAACTTAGGAGACTATGATTATGGACTCAGAGCCCGTCGGAAAGGTTGCTCTGTATGGATGGCACCCAGTTACTTAGGAACTTGCTCTGCCAATCTTCCCAGTAATCGGATGGTAAAAGCTGAACTGGCACAAGCTAACTGGAATCAGGTCGATCGCCCTAAAGGATTGGCTCTAGAGGATGTTACTTTGCATTCATTTCAAGAGTGGAAAGCATTCTGCCGTGAAAATGGAGGGTTGTTCTGGTTTTTCTACTGGTTACTACCCTACCGTAGAATGTTCTGGTTAATCCTAACCAAACATTTAACCCTGGGAATGCCTGCAAATTGACATCCTCAAAACCTTTGACAACTCTATATCTGGGGAATCACGGTATTATTGTAGTTGAGCGATCGAGCATTGCTAAATATGGGCATAACCAGAACTTAATTTCAGTCCTGTCTGGCAATATTCTTTCTGTCTCCAATATTTTAAGGCTGTTGGGGTTTCGATCTATTAAAAATACATCTCACTTGTTATGAGTACTTGAGTTAATTTAAAACCACGATGGATAGACAGCCAGACTCTTTGCCAAAACTGACCGAAACAAACGGTAAATCGCCCTATCCTCCATTACAAAATCCTAGTTCTACTGACGCTGAAGAGGAAAAATGGGACTTAGGTTGGCTGGTAGCCGTCACCCGCCGTCGGGCGCTATTGATGGCACAAGTTATTGTGGGAACTACCCTGTTAGCTGGGGGACTATTCTTATTTTTGACAAGGTTCTCTCGCCCTCAATATGAAGGTGAGTTTCAACTACTGGTCGAACCTATTACTGCTGAAGAACAACTAGCACGTTCTTCAACCCGTGCTCAGGGAGCAGATGTTGACTTACAAAGAATTAATATTGAACAATCCAGCCTGGATTACGAATCACAAATCCGTATCCTGCAAAGTCCCAAACTACTGGAACCTGTGGTTAGCCAGGTGCACCAAAAGTATCCAGACATAAACTATGAAACCTTAATCAAAAGCTTAAAGATTGCCCGAATCACAAGCCTGTCATCAGACAAGAAAGAAATAGGCACGAAACTAATTGAGGTTCGCTACCAGGACACTGACCCGGAAAAAGTAAAATTTATTCTCGATAAATTGTCCCAGACTTATTTGAATTACAGTCTGAAGGAACGACAATCCACAATTCGACGTGGCATTCAATTCATTGACAGCCAGCTTCCCCCACTGCGCCAACGGGTTGATTCGTTGCAACAACAAATTCAAGTTCTGAGACAACGCTATAACATTTCAGACCCCGAACAACAGGGTAGGCAGTTGATCGACACTACTGGTCGATTAGATCAGGTGGCGGCGGAAAATCAAACTCGGCTTGCAGAAGCAGAAGCTAAACGCAATGCTCTGGTACAACAATTACAGAATGCCAATCCTCAAACTGTTTTGGGCAGTCAAGCCACTTCTTCGGAAGGCAGCAGCTATTACCAAACCTTATTAAATCAGTACCAACAAGTTCAGGCTCAAATTGCTTTAGAATCTTCCCGGCTCCAACCAGAACACCCAGTGATGAAGGATTTAATGGAGAAACGGAAAAATTTGCAAAACCTTTTGAAACAGGAGGCAAGCCGAGTAATAGGAACAGCGACCGACTCTGTTACCATCGCACAAGCCCGCAGTCAGGCTGTTAACCAAGCGCAGGCTCAGATAAATCAGAAAATTCGGCAGCTATCTACGATTATCCGTCAGTACACTGATTTGCAGCGTGAGTTGCTGCTGGCAACCGATAGTCTCAATAAGTTTGCAGCCCGTCGAGAGGCATTGCAGATTGATGCTGCTCAGCAAGAAATTCCCTGGGAGTTAACCATTCCCCCAAGATTAAAAGCTGATGGATCGGGCCAACCTATGAAGGTCAACAGTGTTAGTAAGGTTCGGTTTTTGGCATTAATTTTCGTATTGGCGTTGTTGTTGGGTGTGGGTGTAGGATTTCTGGTGGAGATAACCCAAGATTTGTTGTACAGCACCGATGATGTTAAACGAGCGACCAGATTGCCATTGCTGGGAGCGATTCCCCATAACAAATCCCAGTTTCCAGCGGTTTCAGTTCCAGTAAAAGAAGCTTTTCGATCGCTCGCCAAAAATTTACGCCTACTCAACAAGAACCACGCTCCACTCCGTTCCCTCACCATTACTTCAGCAGAAGAGGGAGACGGTAAATCGACGATCGCTCTACATCTGGCAATCACCGCAGCCGCAATGGGGCAAAGGGTATTATTAGTTGATGCGGATCTTCGCCATCCCAAAATTCACGAGCTACTAGACTTGCCCAAGCAGCCAGGATTTAGTAACCTGCTGCAAAGCGACCAGGATATAAAAAACTTACTCCAATCGTCTCCCGACTACGCCAACCTGATGGTTTTGACAGCCGGAAATCCTTCCCTTGACCTGGTAGAGCTATTCACCGCTAATAGAGTCGAGCCTCTGTTCCAAAAACTCCACACGATGTTCGATCTGGTGATTTTCGATACGCCGCCTCTGTTGAGATTGGCAGATACCGGGTTAGTGGCGGCTCAATGCGATAGTTTAGCTCTGGTGCTGCGCTTAGGCAAAACCAGTCGTCCAACAGTCTTGGCAACCTTGGAGGAGTTAAAATTTGCATCTACGGCTGTGCTAGGGGTGATTGTCAACGATGCACCGGAAACCGCATCCTCGATCCAAAGCCATTACCATCTAGCCCGCAAGTCCTGAGCGGGTTCAGATGTGAATTGAGCAGTTTCTCGATCGCAAGGGAATTGACTCTTGTTTGCGATCGGCCTTGAACACAAAATGTTTCTATGCTCACTAGAGCTTGGACTGCTTAGTTTGGGTTCAAATTAAGTGCTCTTTCTGCAAAGTTTAAAGTCAACTTTTTTACAGGAGGTAAAGTTATGGTTGAGATCAATAAAGATACTGTTGCGGTTGCAGGGTTTCATTACTACTTAGGGCTTGCTGAAAAAGTAACAGAAAAGGAAAAGAATGATTAACTAGGGCTTGCTGAAAAAGTAACAGAAAAGGAAAAGAATGATTAACTAGCTAATGGAGTAAGAGTGATAAATAAGTTGGGTCTTCCGGCATCATGGGGTAAAATGTAGTTAGCACTACATTTTACCCGAAAAGGACGATGGATTTTCATCTAGATACCTTATTAAACTTACCAAACGTTACAGTTTTCACTGCTTATGAAAAAGAAGGATTCTTCATTTTAAAATTAGAGTTGTTAAACG
>NZ_JADEWG010000341.1 GCF_015207735.1 [Phormidium] sp. LEGE 05292 | reverse complement strand
GGCAAACTTCCGCCTACTTGGTAATCAAAACTAGGCGGTGCTTCTGCACTCCGTAGCAGCGCATTTTCTATTACTAATTCAGCTTGAGTTGCTTTGAGAATTTCCAGGGTGTGCGACAGTTCTTTGGTGCGTTCTTCGACTTTTTGCTCCAAAGTTCGGTTATAATCTTCTAATTGTTCGTAGAGTTGAGCGTTTTCAATGGAGATGGCGGCTTGAGCGGCAATGATTTGTAAAGTTTCGACTCGTTCGGGGGTAAATGCACCGATCGCCAAGTTATTTTCTAAGTAGAGAATCCCTGCTAGTTTGCCTCGATCTAGTAAGGGAGTGCAGAGAATCGATTTGGGTTGAGTGGCAATAATGTAAGAGTCGCGAGTAAATTGTCCTTCATTAGTAGCATTATTTAATACTACGTTTTCGTGGCTGCGAGCGACGTAGTTAACTATGGCGGTTGATAGCAGGGGAATTTGAGTTTCCGGGTCTATAGAATTTATGGGAATTGATGGGATAATGGTAATGCGATCGCTTTCTACTGCTGCTTGGGCTTCTATCACCCAATTCCCGTTTTTATCTAGGATGAGAAAACCTTTTTGAGCGCCTGCGTTTGCGATCGCAGCTTGCATCACCCGATCTAACAATTGTTCTAAAACGATTTCGCTGGAGATAGCTTGAGAGGCTTTCATTACGGCGGCAAAATCTAAGGTTTCGCCCGCTCTTCCTGATGTTGTGGTAATCGGAATGGTATTATTTTGAGTATCTGTTTGAGTTAAACCAAGCCACTGAAAATACTTTTCATCCAAATCTTCTACTTTGCGTTTTGCTCCCCAAATTTGATAGCATTGGCGGGCTTTTTTTAAATGAATTTGAGCGAAATCCGGTTTTTCTTGGGCTAACCAAAACTTAGCGGCTAGTTCGTTGGCGAGTGCTTCTTCGTGGATAAACTCATTTTCTTTGGCAGATTTAATTGCTCGCTCGTATAAATTGATTGCTTCATACCAGTTACCCGATATGCGGATCATTTCGGCGGCGACTAAAAGATATTGATGTTGGAAATTTTGCGGACATTGCTCTGCCCAGGCTTTCAGGCGTTGTTGATTTGCTTCTAGTTTCTGCCAGTATTTCTCCTTCTCGGTTTCGTCAGCTTGGGGATAGAGAGCAACGAGAGTTAATGAGCAATAAAAATTTAGCTTGGCGAGGGAAATAGTGCCGGGAATAAAAGCCGTTAATTTCTCTGTTTCTTCCAGATAAGATAACTCTGG
>NZ_JADEWG010000104.1 GCF_015207735.1 [Phormidium] sp. LEGE 05292 | reverse complement strand
GGGCAGGAAGGAGGAAAACTCAAAACTCAAAACTCGAAATTCAAAACTCTCCCTTAGTAATATTTCCCATTTGTTTACCAATAACCGGAAAATTCCTAAATTGGACAGGCAAGCTTGCTGTTTTAAGTAGTTAAACTGGATTTAAGGCAGCGTATTTTCAGTCGCGATGTTAGTCTATTGTGTAAATCCCTGGAAGAAGCGGCTTACACTTGTAAATTATATGGATGCTATTTTGTGGCTGAACTAATCTGGCAGATAGCCAACTGAATTCGCACTCAGGTTAGGATCTTGCCAACAGTCTGTTTTAATCGCCCCTTGTACACCCTTAAAGGAAAAATAAAGTTATGGGATTGTTTGATCGCATTAGCCGAGTAGTCCGAGCGAATCTAAATGATGTAGTCAGTAAGGCTGAAGACCCGGAAAAAATTCTCGAACAGTCTATTATTGATATGCAGGAAGACCTGGTGCAGTTGCGTCAAGCAGTTGCTCAGGCGATCGCCACTCAAAAACGCACCCAGCAACAGTATAATCAAGCTCAAACTGAAGCAAATAACTGGCAGCAACGAGCACAGCTGGCTTTAACTAAAGGTGATGAAAATCTCGCAAGAGAAGCTTTAGTACGCAAAAAGTCTCAAACCGAAACTGCTACTGCCTTAAAAACTACATTAGATCAGCAAACGGCTACTGTAGATACCCTGAAGCGTAACTTGATAGCTTTGGAAAGCAAGATTTCTGAAGCTAAAACTAAGAAGGATATGCTCAAGTCTCGGATTGCGGCTGCTAAGGCTCAAGAGCAATTGCAAAATGCAGTTGGTAAGCTGGGTACTAGCACGGCAATGGGCGCTTTTGAGCGCATGGAAGAAAAAGTGCTGATGATGGAAGCTCGTGCTCAGTCAGCGCAAGAGTTGACTGGTACTAATTTAGAACAGCAATTTGCGGCTTTGGAAGCTGGTAGCGATGTTGATGATGAGTTGACGAGGATGAAGGCTCAGTTGAGTGGTTCTGCTCCTAATCAAGCGGCTTTACCTGGTACTGCTCAATCTAGCACTACTTCTGCTAGCACTCCATCAAATTCGGCTGTTGATAAGGATTTGGAAGAACTAAAAAGACAGATGGATCAACTATAAATTAATAAGTTGTTTAACCAATAAAAGATTAGCCTGGGTAAATTGCAAATTTTATCCAGGCTTAATTTTAGCTAAAATTTCGTTACAATCTGGATATTCCAAAATTATCCTAGTTAATTTTTGTCTCAATTCAAAATCCCAAATCTAAAATCTAAAATCGAGTGACTTGCCTTATGCTCAATGACTTGTTTCCCTTCAGCTTAACTGTTAATACTACTGCGATCGCAGGTGCTGGTTTATGGTCACTAGCTTTATATTTAGGTTTTTGGCAATTGGGCGAGTGGATCATGGATCAATTGAAACGCTGGTTCAATTTCGCTGAACGCAGTCTCTATACTTCAGAAGCAGAGTTTGAAAAGACTCGTCGCGCTAGAGAATCACAAAACGCTTTTTACGCATCTATCTTAAGTATTATTCCTTTTTTAATAGCAGGTGGAATCTGTAATTATGGCGTGGAATTTACTTTAGGTAGCAGTTGGGCAATTAGCGTAGGAATGTTAGCTTGTGTTGGTTGTGGTATTTATGAATTGGGTCGTAGAGATGGTATGAAGTAAGGAAAAATCCAAAATGTAAACTTTAAATTTTTCCCTACATTATACCTTTTTAAATTTAATAAGATTGTAGACATTGAATTTAGATATGGGGGAATTTTAAATTTAATTTTCAACTTTGTTCCCCTGCTTCCCTGATATGTAAACTGCTAATTGCAATGAGTAACAGCTGACTAAGCCAATAGGGTATATCCACTCTTGTTAGCATCCACTGGGTTAATAATGGCGAGATTGGGATTTCCCTCGACTACTGCTACAAGATCGCTTTGCCTGCCTAAATTGCTGTTGGAAGTTGTATAAATCGTTAAATTTCCTCTGTAACCATTAGGCACTAAAATGTATTGAGATGGTGGGCCAGCCAGAACAATGGTATCTTTTCCTTTCTCAAAATTACGAATTAGAGCATAATCGTCATTACCACTATCTTTGGAACTGAGATAGTAAGATTGAACGCCAGCCGTACCAGAAGTAGTTGACAAACGACCAGTACCCAGTACAAATTCATCTTGTCCAGATCCACCAATTAGGGTATCAATTTCACCGGAGCCATTACTAGTAGTTCTAATATCATAAGTTTCACCACTAGCGTCATCAACTACGTTGGTAACGCCAACTCCATATATCTCTGTTTTCGGCCCAAAAGCAGTGACGACATCACTAGCATTAGAACCTGTAAAATAGCCAATTCTTCCCTCAGCTTGTCCGGCTATTTGGTAATGTTGCAAACCAGATTTGTAAATACCTAATCTCACCGCATTAGCTACATCCAAGTTGTTGATAATGTAGGATTTTTCATTGAAAAAGTTGATTGGATCGGGACCTCCAGCCGGAGTTCCAGTACGTCCTTCAGCTTCTCCTGCCAAAATAAAGTGTTGTACACCGGATTTGATAACTCCGTTTTTAACTGCTGCTGCTACATCTGGGTATTTTTGTAAGTAGGTGTTTTCATCAAAAGCAGGAGATATAAGAGTTCTACCTTCTGTAATTCCCGCTTTCTGAAAGTGATCTAGACCGGAGCTAAACACTCTAGCATTAACTGCTGCTTGTACGTCAGGATAATTACTTAAGTAATAACTCTCGTTGAAAATTGCATAACTCATTTTATGTTTCCTCAATAACAGTATTTTTGGCAACCAGATTAATGGCTAATTCTAGCCATTAATCTTAATATATTACCTATGTTTTATCGCTTATTAAAATCAATGTAAATCTTAATTATTTAAATAAAAAGTTCAAATTATTTTAATCAAAAAAGATTAATTGAATTTAACTTTAAATTGTCAAGTTCGTCTGATATTGTTTGAGCTAACTTTTAGGCTGCACCTGATTGACCTGGGAGACACGGAGGAGTTCGCTCATTTCTGGTAATTTTTTAGGATGTTCCAAAAAGTCTAAAATTATTTCAGCTAATTTTTCCGGTTGTAATTGTCCCGCTAATTGGGGGCCAATTTTGGCTTTTGCCCTCCTGATACTCAAGAGATGGAGAGTTTTGTGGTATTTTTTTTAACAAAAATTTATGCACCTTTATTAACTCAAACTAATAACATAAAATTTTTAGCTTCTATAGTTAAGTCAGGCAGTATAATTTAGCCAAGGAGTAATAATTTTAAGGCTGTGACTCACCTGACAGAATCTAGTTAGATCAAAATCGGATTAGCTATCCCCTCGGTCTTCTTCCTTTTCTTCCTTGGTGTTGTATAGCTTTATTGAGTATGGCAGTGCGCTGCTGCCTAATTAGCGATCGCATTTCCCTCAGCTAACTTGGTTCCCTAAAAATCGGTAACATTGGGTAAAGTAGGAACCGCCTTCAATATAAATATTTTCTGATAATAAAAAATAATTTGAATCCTGTTTCCGATTTAAAAAGCTGATTTTCCTTGAGCGATCGAACTATGAAAATTTACTGCCAGCCTAAAGAATTTGCGGTTAGGAAGTCTGTGCTTAGTAATTAATAGCAAGTTTCGCAACAAGGAGTAGGAAACAAACAACAGAAAAAATTGTACAAATGTCTTGAAAAACTTCCTTAAATATTATGAAAAAAACTCAGAACAAACAACTCCCTAAATGCCTAACAGGGATTCAGGGACTAGACGAAATTACAGGCGGGGGTTTACCAAAAGGCCGCCCAACTTTAATTTGTGGCTCCGCTGGAAGCGGTAAAACTTTGTTCAGTGTTGAATTTCTAGTCAGGGGTGCAACTGAGTATGGCGAACCGGGTGTATTGATGGCTTTTGAGGAAACAGCGGAAGAACTAACGGAGAATGTAACTTCTTTGGGATGGGATTTAACGCAGTTAGTTGAGGAGAAAAAGCTGTCTATAGATCATGTTTACATCGATCCCCATGAAATCCAAGAAACTGGTGAATATGACTTGGAAGCTTTATTTATTCGTCTAGGTTTTGCGATTGAAGAAGTTGGTGCAAAACGAGTAGTTTTAGACACCATTGAAACTCTATTTATGGGTTTATCTAATGCTTCCATTATCCGAGCAGAATTAAGACGATTATTTCAGTGGTTGAAAAGCCAAGGTGTAACAGCGATTATCACGGGTGAACGTGGGGAACATTCTTTAACTCGTCAGGGATTAGAGGAATACGTTTCGGATTGTGTGATTCGTTTGGAACAAAGAACTACTGAAGAATTGACAACTCGCTATTTGCAAATCGTGAAATACCGAGGGTCTAGTCATGGTTCAAATGAATATCCATTTTTGATTGAAGAAGAGGGAATTTCAGTACTACCAATTACCTCGGTGGGATTAAATCATGAGGTTTCTAACGATCGCATTTCCAGCGGAATTCCCAGATTAGATACTATGCTAGATGGTCGGGGCTACTATCGGGGGAGTAGTATTTTGGTTACGGGGATGGCGGGAACGGGTAAGAGTACGATCGCAGCTCATTTTGCTCAAGCAACCTGCCAAAGAGGGGAACGTTGTTTATATTTAGCAACAGAAGAAGCGCCGCAGCAAATTCTCCGCAATATGCTTTCTATTGGGCTTGATTTGCATCAATATATCGAAAAAGATTTGTTGCGATTTGAGGCGGTACGCCCGACAGCTTATGGCTTAGAAATGCGTTTGGTAAAGATTCACAATTGGATCAAAGAATTTCAGCCGCGATCGCTAATTATCGATCCGATGAGCAATATGAGTTTAAGTGGAAATACTCGACAAAGCAAAGCCTTTTTCATGCGCCTGATCGACTTTTTAAAGTCTGAAAAAATCACAGTTTTGTTAACCGATTTAACACCAGGCGGTACTCCTCTAGAACGTACAGAAATTGGAGTATCATCTTTGATGGATACTTGGTTAGAAGTTCGTACCTTAGAAACTAATGGAGAGCGAAATCGACTTCTTTATATTCTCAAATCTCGTGGGATGGAACATTCCAATCAGGTACGGGAATTTCTGTTAACTAAGCAAGGTATAGAACTAATTGATGTTTATGTAGGTCAAGGTACTTTTCTAACTGGAACAGCAAGAGCCGCCCAAAAAGCGCAAGAAGAATTCGAGCAACTCAGCCGCCTGCAAAAATTTGAACAGAAAAAACGGGAGTTAGAAAGTCAAACTGAGATCCTAGAAGCACAAATTACAGCACTTCAAGTTCAATTAAAAACTCAGCATGAAGTGTTAGATTCAATGATTAAACAAGCTGAAAATAATCAAAAAAACTTTCTCAAAAATCAAGAAGTAATGGTGAAGTTACGTAAGGGCGATTAAGCAGATTAATCAAACCTAGTGGAGGAAAAAGAATGACAGATAACTTTTCTGAAACAATAAATATTTCTGGCTCCGAGATTTGGCAATTACGATTATATGTAGCGGGACAAACTCCTAAATCTCTGGCTGCTTTTGCAAATTTAAAAAAAATTTGTGAAGAATATATTCAGGGGCAGTATCAAATTGAGGTAATTGATTTAGTCAAACAACCTTATCTCGCTAAACAAGATCAAATAGTTGCTTTGCCAACTTTAGTTAAGAAATTACCCATGCCGATTAAACAGATAATTGGCGATTTGTCGAATCAAGAAAAAGTGCTGGTTGGATTAGAGATAAATCACAGAAAAGCTGACCAGTAAATTATCAGTTGGGAGCAATACTCATGGTTAACGAAGAAGAATTTGAGCAGGATATTATCGATTCATTGGAACAGGCGATTAACCAGCAAGATCGGAGATATTATGTTTTACGTCTCTATATTGCGGGAACAACGCCCCAATCGATTCAGGCATTACAAAACCTGACAAAAATTTGTGAAGAGTATCTCAAAGAACGTTATGAATTAGAGGTAATAGACATCTATCAAAATCCAGCAATGGCTGTTCCCGGAAATATTTTTGCCATTCCTACTTTAATTAAGCAACTACCTCCTCCTTTACAAATTTTGATTGGTAATTTGTCTAATACTGAGAAAGTTTTAGTAGGTTTAGATATTTGTTCAATTCAGAATCATGTTTGAATAAATTTATGGAAGACTCAGAAAGTAGAATTGTAAAATTACTACAAACAATAGATGAACTCCAAGCGCAAATCAGGGTGCTTCGTGAGCAAAAAACTATTGCCCAACAAACAATACAAGCAATTCGTCTTGGTGAAGTTGATGCTGTAGTGGTGAGTACAGAGGAAGTTGAGAAGGTTTTTACACTTGAGGGTGTAGATTATATTTATCGGCTTTTTGTTGAACAAATGGGAGAGGGAGCAGCTACAGTTTCTTGGGAAGGATTTATTTTGTATTCTAACCAGAAGTTAGCAAAACTTTTAGGCTGCCCTTTAGAAAATATCATCGGTTCTCGATTTCAAAAATTTGTTTTTTACCAAGATTTGCCTAGATTTGAAAGTTTTTTACAACAAGCGCAAAAACAGATAGCAATAACTGAAGAAATATTGTTAATTAGTTGTACTGGAAATGAAATTCCGGTGCAACTATCTCTAAGCCAATTAAATATGGGTAATACTTATATTTACTGTATTATTATTACCGATCTGACAGAATACAAACGCAAAGAAGAAGCTTTGCGGGAAAGTGAGGAGCGTTTTCGTAAATCATTTATTGATTCTCCATTTCCGATGATTATATATGCTGAAGATGGAGAGGTGCTGGAAATTAACCAAGCTTGGACGGAATTATCTGGTTATAGTATCAATGATTTACGGAAAATTACCAATTGGTTAGAATCGGCTTTTGCAGAAAATCAAGACCTAATGCTTTCCCTAATTGAGCGAATCTACCAAATCGATCGCAAAGTTAATTTGGGAGAATTTCCGATTAAAACTCGTTGGGGAGAACAGCGAATTTGGAACTTTCATAGTCTACCTTTAAGTATACTGCCTGATGGTAGAAAAACATTTATGTCGATGGCGATCGATGTTACAGATCGTAACCGTGCCGAGGAATTATTACGTCGCAATGCTTTATATGATGCCTTAACAGGTTTACCGAATCGCATTTTATTAATGGATCGACTTGAACAAGCGATCGAACACTCAAAACGAGATCAAAATTATTTGTTTGCGGTTGCGTTTTTAGATTTAGATCGCTTTAAACTAATCAACGACACGCTGGGGCATGAAATGGGCGATAAAGTATTAATAGCCTATGCCAAAAAGTTTAGTCAGTGTGTCCGTTCTGGTGATACTGTTGCTCGCTTAGGCGGTGATGAGTTTATTATATTACTCCTGGACATTCATAGTAAAGAAGAGGCAATTCAGATCGCAGAACGCCTGATGCTCAGCTTCAATTTACCAATTACGATTGACGGAAAACTAATTTTTATCACTGCTAGTATGGGGATTACTTTCTCTTCAAGGAAGATCGTTCACGCAACAGAGCTTTTGAGTAATGCGGATCTAGCGATGTATGATGCGAAGCATTTTGGTAAAGCTTGTTATCGGATTTTTGAACCATCTTTGTACCAGCGAACTACTCGGAAATTAGAGGTAGAAAAGTTAGAGTTAGAAGGGGCGCTGAGTGAAGCTTTAAAGCATCAACAATTTATGCTGTACTATCAACCAATTTTCTCGTTAATCACTTTAAAGCTGGAAGGTTTTGAAGCTTTAGTACGCTGGAAACATCCCCAAAAAGGGTTAATTTCACCGGAAAAATTTATCCCTATTGCTGAAGAAACTGGGTTAATTATTCCTCTCGGTGAGTGGATATTAAGTGAAGCTTGTCGTCAAATAAAAGCATGGCAAGAACATTTTGAGAATGCGGTTTCATTCAGGATGAGTGTTAATGTTTCAGGAAGACAGTTACAGGAATCCAATTGTGTAGAAAAAGTTGACGAAATTCTCGCTGCTACAGGATTACCTGCGAAAAGTCTAAAGTTGGAAATTACGGAAAGTTTGCTGATGGAAAATAAAGCGTCTTTCAGTGACTTTCTCACGCAGATGAAGCAGAGAGGGATTGAGTTAAGTATTGACGATTTTGGTACTGGTTATTCTTCCCTTAGTTATCTCCATCGTTTGCCTTTTAATAGTGTAAAGATCGATCGTTCTTTTATCACTAACATCTCTACAGAGGAAGATTCTGTAAACATTGTTCGAGCTATTATTACATTGGCTCATCAATTAAATATAAATGTTATTGCTGAAGGGATCGAAACTGAACAGCAATGCAGAAAATTGCAAGAATTAGGTTGCGAGTTTGGTCAAGGTTATTTTTTTGCTCGACCTTTGGATGCAAAAGCTGCTCAGTCTTTATTGATGGCAAGGGTTAATTCTTCTTGAACTATTTGGGCTATTTTTTCGGCTGCACCTGATTGACCGCGAACGGCACGGAGGCGATCGCTCATTTGGTGCAATTTTTCTGGATGTTCCAAATAGTCTAAAACCATTTCGGCTACTTTTTCCGGTTGTAATTTTCCCACTAATTCTGGGACAATTTCGGCTTTTGCCCAAATATTAGGCCAAGCAAATAACTTTTTATTTTGTAATACTAACCAGTTAATTAATTTAGCGAAAATAGAACCGACTATTGGTGTATTTGCTAATAACCCTGGTAAACCATCCCAACTTCGCATTGCGTCTAATTGTTGGGTGGGAATTAAGACAAGCATGGGTACTGCTAAAGCACCTAATTCAGCAGTATTTGCTCCTACAGTTGTCAGACAAATCCGGCATTGAGATAGTAATTGATATGGGGGAGATTCTGTACATAATTCTACATTCAAACCGCTTTCTGTTTTCATAAAATATTGGTTTGATGCTTGATAAAATACTAATTCAGCACTTGCCCAACCCAGCTTTTTAACGATCGAATTTTGTTGGGGATCGGCAAATTTGGCTAATGTGTGAACATCTAAAGTTCGAGCGACGAAGATGATAAATTTTGTTGTTGGTCTGAAGTTGTGGATTTGTTGTGCGATCGCCAACCCCAAAGGCACACCCTGAGCCAACTTAGCAGGCTTAGATCCCGGCAACAACCCAATTAATTCAATGTTGCTCCTCTGCCCCTCTGCCCCTCTGCTCCTCTGCTCCTCTGCCCCTCTGCTCCTCTGCTCCTCTGCTCCCTGAGCTTCTGCCATTAAATCACCAACAATGGTAAATTTATGTGCATACTTCTGGGGAGACTTGGCAATAACTTTAGGTGTCATCGCAGCAAATCTATCAATCCATTGATGCCAACGTGCGTCCCATTCGGCATAAGTAACGGTGCGATAATTTAAGCGTTTGCCAATAATTACTGTGTAGAATTGATCGCCACCTAAAAACAGAACTACACCGTTTTTGCGCCAATCCCAATTTGCGGCGGTTTTACCTGTGAAGAGAAAGGAAAAAAAGTTTTCTGGTGCTTGTACGCGATCGATTTCTGGGTAGCTTTCGGCAATTTCAACTTCTTTTCCACTCGCATTGGGACAAGGGGATAAGATTAGGGAAATGCGGATGTTTGCGCGATCGTTTCCCAAAACTTGCCGTAAAGCTTTGACCACTGGACGCACCCAAGTCGCTAACTCTCCGGGGCCATTAGAAAGAATTAAAATATCAGATGGTTGCAACAACATTATTTAAGTATAAACAAATAAGTAAGCGGTGAGTTCTTCAGAACTCCCGCCAAAATATATCTGTCTTATATAGCAGAAGGCAGAAGGCAGAAAGCAGAAGGCAGAAGGAAAAAATCTTAAAAACAAGGGTTCTGACTTTTCATCTTGCCTTAACCGCCTTGGCGGTTGCTATACTTCCTCGAACTAGAGAACCTTAACTTAGAGTTTACTTAAAGTTCAATGTTCTAAGTTATTACAAAAGTACCTGTGGCAGTATTGACAGCATTTGCACCAGCTAAGCTCAGGGGCGATGTGACTCCTTCGACAATAGCTACTAAATCGTTGCCATTCTTGGTCGAGATGTTAAGGTTGTTACCACTTACTACTTGGTTGTAATCGGTAAGCGAGCCTGCTAGCTGGATTAAATCCGATCCTTTAGTAAAGTTGCGAATCAGAGCATAGTCAGCGTTGCCACCACCAACATACAACGGTCTGGGATTGGGATTTGATGGGCTTCTACCGAAACCTAGCAGGTAACGATCGCTTACTGGGCTACCGATTAGAGTATCGACTTGAAATGTAGTGCTTCCAAGAGTGTAATCAACTGGGTTTGCCGACAAAGCCACATAGTCAACGCCTGTCAGGTTAGTTCCGTTGGCACCAAAACTGTTAACAATGTCATTACCGGACGTACCGCTAAAGATTTGAAATCGGTTTTCATACTGTCCAAAGAGAAGGTAATGCTCAAAACCTGAATTAAATGTGACAACACCATTTGTTGGGTTAGCAACGCCGACAGCTGCTGCCACATCTGGGTTCCGAACTAGATAAGCTTGCTCATTGAACCAGCCGGGAACACGACCCTCGAATTGCCCGTATTTCAGGTAGTGGTCATATCCAGAATAAAATAAACCTTGTTTTACTGCTGCTGCTACATCAGGGTATTTTTTTAAGTAAACTTGTTCTGAATCAAATGTGCCTATGGGGGAGTAACGTCCTTCTTGAGCACCATTGAAAGTAAAATGTTCTAATCCAGATTTAAAGACTCCTGATGCTACAGCATTTCTTACATCTGGATATAGGGTTAAATAGGCTTGCTCATTAAAAAAGGGTGATGCAGAGGTGCGACCTTCGTATACACCGTAAAGCGAAAAATGTTGTAATCCTGAAACGAAACCTCTGGGAGTATTGACGCTGGCGCTAACGTCTGGGTAGCTATTTTGATAAAGAAACTCGCTGAATTCGTTGAAATAAGCCATATTTCCTCACACTTAAATTAACTAGGTAAAGCAGTAAATTGACCACCAAGCTATAGCTGTCCCTCTTCTGACTTTTTCGAGAGGATTTTCACATACAATGGTAAACCGTAACCTGAGCAAATTGCTTTTGTCAGCGGAAACTAGAGCATTAATTTTCGTTAAGGATAGTGAAAATTATATTTAACGCTAAGATTTTGGGTATTTTCCCAGTTTTTCTGCTTATTATAAAAATTGATAATTACATCGATTATCAATTTTTATTTAAGATCTGGTGAGATTTGCTTTTAAATTAATCAATAGTTACAAAAAAATTTGGTGATTTAGATATATTTTGTATTTTCTGTTAAAAAAAATTATAATTAAATCAATAAATTTAAGTATATATTGCAGCTATTGTCAAGATTTGTAACCAAATATTTCCAAAATTTTATCAATTTGTATCGGATAGGGGCCAAAACCCGCATTTAGTAAGCATTTTTTGGTAAAACCAACTAATGTGCCTATTTTCACGATCGGCACAAAAACGGAGATTTCAGCGAGTCTGGGGTCTTGAGGTTGTAGGGGCGGGTTTAGGAGATAAGTCTGCGATCGCAGCAGAACGATTAACCACAAAACCCGCCCGTACCAAAGGAAGCCCGCTGCCCACCAGCCAAGGATTAGCTGACTGATGATTGATGACTAGCTAGCCCAAAATAAGGAGCCTAACTGAATGTTTACCCACGTCAAGTCCACCATTCGACGCATTACACCAGACAACCTCATGGGGCGGTCTTTACTCAAGGTGGTCTATGTCGTGCTTGAGCCGCAATATCAGAGTACCCTTTCAGCGGCAGTGAATTCGATTAATAAAAATAACCCTGATTTGGCGATTGAAATTAGTGGTTATTTAATCGAAGAGTTGCGCGATCGAGAAAACTATGAGGATTTTAAACGCGATATCGCTGATGCTAATGTCTTTATCGCTTCGTTGATTTTTATTGAAGATTTGGCAGAAAAAGTTGTTGCTGCTGTGGAACCACATCGGGACAATTTAGATGTCGCTGTTGTCTTTCCTTCGATGCCACAAGTAATGCGCCTAAATAAAATGGGCAGCTTTTCAATGGCACAGTTGGGACAGTCAAAAAGTGCGATCGCTCAATTCATGCGGAAGCGCAAAGAAAAGTCAGGTTCCGGTTTCCAAGATGGAATGCTGAAGCTTTTGCAAACTCTGCCCAAAGTCCTGAAATATTTACCAATGGATAAGGCGCAGGATGCGAGAAACTTCATGCTTAGTTTCCAATATTGGCTAGGCGGTTCTTCAGAAAACCTAGAAAACTTTCTGCTGATGTTAGCAGATAAATATGTCTACAAAGGCGAGCAAAAACTGAAGTTTCAAGACCCTGTTACTTATCCCGATATGGGAATTTGGCATCCAATGGCACCGACAATGTTTGAGGATGTCAAAGAATATTTCAACTGGTATAACAGTCGGCAAGATATTTCTGCGGATTTAAAAGATCCCTTAGCTCCTTGTGTAGGTTTAGTGCTACAAAGGACTCATTTGGTAACTCGTGATGATGCTCATTATGTAGCAATAGTCCAAGAATTGGAAGCGATGGGCGCAAGAGTTATTCCCATCTTTGCCGGGGGTTTAGATTTCTCCAAACCAGTTGATGCTTACTTTGGCGGAACGGTGAATGGAAATGCTGCTTCTGCAATAGTAGATGTGGTGATTTCTTTAACAGGTTTTGCTTTAGTTGGTGGCCCCGCAAGACAAGATCATCCGAAAGCGATCGAATCACTAAAACGGTTAAATCGCCCTTATATGGTGGCGTTACCTTTGGTGTTCCAAACTACCGAAGAATGGCAAGATAGCGATTTAGGTTTGCACCCAATTCAGGTGGCGTTACAGATAGCAATTCCTGAGTTGGATGGTGCGATCGAACCAATCATCTTATCGGGAAGAGATGGGGCAACTGGAAAGGCGATCGCATTACAAGACCGCATCGAAGCAATTTCACAACGCGCTTTAAAATGGGCAAAATTACGCCGTCAACCTAAATTAGATAAAAAAATTGCCATCACCGTTTTTAGCTTTCCACCCGATAAAGGCAACGTGGGAACCGCAGCATATTTAGATGTTTTCGGTTCAATTTATGAGGTAATGAAAGCCCTCAAACATAACGGTTACGACTTGCCAGAATTACCAGAATCAGCCGAAAAGCTGATGCTAGAAGTTATCCACGATGCCCAGGCACAATATGCCACTCCCGAATTGAATATTGCTTATCGGATGTCGGTGCCAGAATATGAAGAATTGACACCTTATTCCGAAAGATTGCACGAAAATTGGGGACCCCCACCAGGACATTTAAATAGTGACGGACAAAACCTATTAATTTACGGCAAAGAGTTCGGAAATGTCTTCATTGGCGTACAACCAACTTTCGGTTATGAAGGCGACCCAATGCGGTTGTTGTTCTCTCGTTCTGCCAGTCCCCATCACGGTTTCGCCGCTTATTACACCTATCTAGAACGCATCTGGCAAGCTGACGCGGTGTTGCATTTTGGCACTCACGGTTCGCTGGAATTCATGCCTGGAAAACAGATGGGAATGTCGGGAGAATGTTACCCAGATAATCTCATTGGTTCGATTCCAAATATTTACTATTACGCCGCCAATAACCCCAGCGAAGCAACAATTGCCAAGCGTCGGAGTTATGCCGAAACTATCAGTTACCTGACCCCACCAGCAGAAAATGCCGGACTTTATAAAGGGTTAAAAGAACTGAGTGAATTAATCGGTTCTTACCAAACTTTAAAAGATACCGGACGTGGTATTCCCATTGTGAACACCATCATGGATAAATGCCGTTTGGTAAATTTGGATAAAGACATTGAATTGCCAGAAACAGATGCCAAGGATATGTCTGCCGAAGAACGGGATAATATCGTCGGTTTGGTGTATCGAAAACTGATGGAAATTGAATCGCGGTTGTTACCTTGTGGGTTGCACGTAATTGGTAAACCGCCGAGTTCGGAAGAAGCGATCGCAACTTTAGTAAACATCGCTTCCTTAGACAGAAACGAAGAAGAAATCCTCAGCTTACCCCGAATTATTGCTAACAGCATCGGACGCAACATAGACGAGATTTATGTTAATAGCGACAAAGGCATTTTAGAAGACGTTCAGCTATTACAAGAAATCACCCTTGCCACTCGCGCCGCCGTTGCCGCTTTAGTCAAAGAACAAACCGATGCAGATGGCAGAGTTTCCCTAGTTTCCAAGTTGAATTTCTTCAACATGGGTAAAAAAGAACCTTGGATCGAAGCATTACATAAAGCAGGTTATGCCAAGGTTGATCCCGAAGCAATTAAACCCTTGTTTGAATACTTGGAATTCTGCCTAAAACAAGTTTGCGCCGATAACGAATTAGGCGCATTGTTAAAGGCATTAGAAGGCGAATATGTATTACCGGGACCCGGCGGAGATCCAATTCGTAACCCCGATGTTTTGCCAACAGGTAAAAACATTCACGCCTTAGATCCCCAATCAATTCCTACAGCAGCAGCAGTGAAAGCTGCCAAAGTTGTAGTTGACAGATTGTTGGCAAGACAAAGAGAAGAAATCGGCAAATGGCCCGAAACAATTGCTTGCGTACTTTGGGGAACTGACAACATCAAAACCTACGGCGAATCTCTCGCCCAAATTATGTGGATGGTGGGTGTAAAACCCGTTCCTGATTCATTAGGAAGAGTGAATAAATTGCAACTAATTCCGTTAGAAGAATTAGGTCGTCCCAGAGTTGATGTTGTAGTCAATTGTTCCGGTGTATTCCGCGATTTGTTCATCAATCAAATGAACCTGCTAGACCAAGCAATTAAGATGGCAGCGGAAGCAGAAGAACCTGTAGAAATGAACTTTGTTCGCAAACACGCATTGCAGCAAGCAGAAGAAATGGGAATCAACTTGCGTCAAGCTGCAACTCGCGTATTTTCTAACGCTTCCGGTTCCTATTCTTCTAACATCAACCTAGCAGTAGAAAACAGCACTTGGGAAAACGAAGCAGAGTTACAGGAAATGTACCTGAACCGCAAATCTTTCGCCTTCAGTGCTGATAATCCAGGGATGATGGAAGAGTCAAGAAAGATTTTTGAATCTTCCTTAAAAACTGCGGAAGTAACTTTCCAAAACCTCGATTCTTCCGAGATTAGCTTAACAGACGTTTCCCATTATTACGATTCCGACCCCACAAAAGTTGTCGCCAAGTTACGCGGTGATGGTAAGACACCAGTATCCTACATTGCTGATACCACAACCGCCAATGCACAGGTGCGGACACTATCAGAAACCGTGCGTTTAGATGCGCGTACCAAACTGTTAAATCCCAAGTGGTACGAAGGTATGCTTTCTCACGGTTATGAAGGTGTGCGGGAACTCTCCAAACGTTTGGTAAATACAATGGGTTGGAGTGCGACTGCTGGCGCTGTCGATAACTGGATTTATGAGGATGCTAACAGTACATTCATCAAAGATGAAGAAATGCGTCAGCGTTTGATGAACTTAAATCCCCATTCTTTCCGCAAAGTTGTGACTACTTTGTTAGAAGCGAATGGTCGTGGTTATTGGGAGACAAATGAAAGTAATTTGGATTTATTGCGCCAGTTGTATCAGGAGGTTGAGGATCGAATTGAAGGCGTAGAATAGTCGAATAAACAATAATGATGATGTAGAGACGTTGCATGCAACGTCTCTACATTTTATGATGATTTTTCCTTGATAAAGGGGCATTGATTATTAATTTGATGAATCGACATTCACCGCAAAATTATGAGAGACTCAAGATTTAAAGACAAGTATAAAAGTGAATCTATTAGATTAAAACATTATAATTATTCTACTAATGGGTGGTATTTTGTTACGATTTGTACATATCAAAAGTTGTGCTTTTTGGGGGATGCGATCGCAAATCAAATACAATTAACAGCAATTGGAAAAATAGCAGAAGAATTCTGGCTAAACATTCCTATTCATTTTAAATATACTTATTTAGATGCTTATGTAATAATGCCGAATCATATACATGGAATCATAATTATTGCTCGTCCTAAATGTAGAAACGTTGCATGCAACGTCTCTACAACAACAACACCACTAACCAATGAAAGGAAAACAGCAGATGATAACCATAATATTTCGCAAGCAATGTCGGAAATATCCCCCAAAGCAGGAAGTCTGAGTGTTATTATGCGTTCTTACAAATCTGCTGTTAATCGTTGGTGTCATATTAATGGTTATGAATCTTTCGCTTGGCAACCCCGATTTTATGACCATGTTATTCGTAATAGTATTGCTTTAGAGCGAATTCGCAAATATATTATTAACAATCCAGCAAAATGGGAAAATGAATGTAAAAATCCCGAAAACCTGTGGATGTAAAAATGTTATTCTAGATTGTAGAGACTTTGCATGCAACGTCTCTACAATTTACAATATAGCCGTGTATTTTCTCTAAATCGAGAGGTTTAAAAAAGCTGTGATAGGGAAAATAGAAGTAAGAATTGAGATTCTACAAGAAGGAAATTTATATATAGGAATTTGCTCAGATTTAAATGTTTCTAGTTTTGGGGAATAGATCGAAGAAGCCAGACAATCTGTTCAAGAAACTTTAAAAGCGTTTTTCGAGGAATGTGAGGTAATGGCTACGTTAACATAAGTTCTTGAAGAATCAGGGTATGTGCAACAAGATGGGAACTGGCTACCCCGAAAGCCGATCGCAACTAATTCCGATGCGATCGGGTGAGGTAAAAAAATGCGATCGCCTAAAACTGTTGTGCGAGGATCGATCGCAGTGACTAAGTTGATGCTAATGTCGCAAAAGTGCGATTTTATGAGTTATTATAATAGATACATTTTGTATATACACATTCATGCTGTTTGAATGGGATGAAGACAAAAATACCCAAAATCTGAGGAAACATGGCATTAGCTTTGAAGAAGCGCAAGAAATATTTGACGGAATCGTTTTTACCGCCATTGATGAGCGTTTCGACTATGGAGAAATCCGAGAAATTAGTATCGGTGCAATACAGGGCGTGGTTATCGTCACCGTAGTGCATACTGAAAGAAATGGAGCAATCCGCATTATCTCTGCCAGAAAAGCCACTCGACAAGAAAGAAAAACCTACTATGAGTATCTCGCGGAAACGACTTGAAGAATTAAAAAATATCCCAGAAGAAGCCATCGATACATCTGATATTCCTGAGTTAGATGCTAATTTTTGGTCAAAGGCAAAGCTGGTGAAACCGATTACTAAAACAGCCATTTCTATCAGGGTTGATAGCGATGTTTTAGACTGGTTTAAAAGCCAAGGAAAGGGTTATCAATCTTTGATGAATGCTGTTCTGCGTTCTTATGTTGAACATCAGAAGGATTAATAGATGCTAAAAAAATATGAGGGTCGCACAGAAGCGCGATCGCCTATAACTGTGGCGCTTTTGATCGATCGCAGTAACTAAATTTATTGTTGATACTATTAAGAACCAACAGTTTCAATTTCATACATAGTAAATTTTTCGTCTTCTTCATCTTTAATAAGCAGTTGTACATTATGCGGTTCCCGCCATGCTTGCGTTTTGACAATCTTGATGAATTCGTCAATCTTTAAAAAGTTGAATGCACCACCATATACAGGGCTTGTCATTGGCTTTCCAGTATTTACATATTGGTTTAAATTATTGAGAGTTCGCCATCCATTTTCTTGAAGCCAAGCGTTTATGTTGTTTAATGGAATAACTTCTTCAAGTTTTTCCTCTTCATCGTCATAGAGTTCACCTAAACTAAACAGTAATAGTACATCAGTAACCCAACTCATATACCATCCTTAGTTATTTAATTAGTTACTAGTATTATTATACCGATTGGGTTGATTAAGTACCATTTTATTGAGCATTTATTTAGTAAAATTGTCACCCAATTTACCCTAATTTATAAAAAACAAAAGCATCCATCTTGGATGCTTTTGAAAAGTTAATTAAACCGAAAAAGCGATTTATTTATATGTCGATCCATCAGGCATTGTTGCACCTTTGAGATTAGCTTCGCGGATATTTGCACCTTCTAGATTCGCATTTTGCAGATTGACACCTCGAAGATTTGCACCTCGAAGATTGGCATTACTTAAATTAGCACCTTTGAGATTAGCACCGCGCAAATCTGCACCATCTAAGTCAGCCTTGCTTAAATCTGCATTTTCCAAATAAGCACCTAATAGTTTTGCACCTGCAAAATTTGCACTTTCTAAATAAGCTGCTTCTAAGTCAGCATCGGCTAAATTAGCACCTGCTAAAATTGCGTCTTTTAACTTAGCATTACCTAACTTAGCACCTCCTAAGAAAGCACCTGTTAAATTAGCACCCCAAAGGCTAACATTTTTCAAGTTAGCATTGCCAAAGTATACACCTGTAAGCTGAGCATATCCTAAATTAGCACCTTCTAAATTGGCACCTCTAAAGTTAACGTAGCCGCCTAACTTAGCGCCCCAAAGATTCGCATTTCGTAAATCAGCGCCTTCTATTTTGGCGGATAATAGGTTAGCGTAACCTAAATTAGCGTTTTCTAAATTCGCTCCTTTCAAATTAGCTTCTTGGAGATTTGCACCTGCTAAAGAAGCGCGTTCTAAATTGGCATTTTCCAAGTTAGAATTTACTAAGTAAGCGCCTTTTAAAGCGGCGTTTTCTAAGTTTGCACCTACTAAATAGGTATTTCCTAACTCGCATTGGGGACATTGACGAGTTTTTAGCAGCAAATCTATCATTGATTGCTTGCTATTGTATACTTGATCTTTGAGTTGGAAGTTTAGCTGTTTGAGGCGATTATTTTCTGCTGTTACTTTGGAATAAGTTGCTACGGAAAAGCCGAGTATCGAAAAAGCGCCAAAAGCTATTACTGGAATTGCTCTTTTGTGCAACTTGAAGCCTGTGCCAGCTTCTTTAGTAGAGTCGTGGGCGAGTACTTCAATAGATTGAAGTACTTCTAAAGCATCTTGAGCATTGGGAAAGCGATCGTTCAAGTTTGGTGCAACTATTTCTTCTAACCATTCAATAAATTCTGGGTTGAGTTGCGACACCAAATGCTTAAAATTAATCTGATAATGGTCATCAATTAAATTGCCAATTTGAGTTGATTTCGTCTGAGTTAACAAACAAATTAGGGTAGCACCTAAACTGTAGAGATCGGAAGCTTCTGTTAATTGACGATTAAACAATTGTTCTGGTGGCATGAAGCCTAGCGTACCTTTAACGGCACTGCTAATCGCTACTTCACCGCTACCAATGTGAGCAAAACCAAAATCTACTAAATAAACTTTGAATTCATTTTGGCGATCGACCAAAATATTCTCTGGTTTAATGTCACGATGGATTATTGGCGGGTTTTGCTGTTGCAAATATACCAAAACTTCCAAAATTGCCACAGCAATTTCTTTAACTTCCTTGGGGTTAAAGTAACGTGGTTGACCTAAAGATGGCGCTTGTTTATACTCTTGCACTAAACAAAAACCAGAAGGAGTTTGGAACGAGTCTAAATAGTTGGGAATACTCGGATGATTGAGATGGCGCAATAATTGAATTTCTTTTTCCACAGTTTCGTAGTCTGTCCAACTAGCACCTAATTGAGCAAACTGAAAGTGTTTAATTACTACAGGCAGATAAGTTTTTGTATCAACTGCTAAATAAGTCACTCGACCACAAGAACGATTATGGCCTAACTCTTTCTGCACTTGATAACCTTGTTTAGAAAAATCTGGGAAGTTTTTCATAAGCTGATGAATCAATGTTGGGTTTGGTTGCACTAAAAGTTAAGGCTGAGGCTAGAAGGATAAAAGTTAGGTGTCCTCAAGAAAAAAAGCAAACGGCTTTATTATTAAGTCAGAACAACACCCTTTATTACTACCTATGAGTTTAGGGGCGGTCAGGTTGATATTCCAAAAATTTGCTACTGTTAAGATTAGCATCTAATAAGTTCTAGTTTGGGATTCTATAATAAATAACATTTTCCCAAAAAAATAGGCGAATTTGTTCGCTAATTTTCCTTTGTTTTAAAATTTATAACTGAAAGTTTCTCGAAAATTTTATTGGTTTGTAGCAAGTTTAACAACAAGGTGGGCATAGCCCACCCTAAACTAATTAACTAAGCACCCAATTCACTAAAGTACGTACACCGTATCCAGTCGCACCAGCATTGTTGTAACCGCTTTCTTTTTCTGTCCAAACTGGGCCAGCAACGTCTAAATGAGCCCAAGGTGTTTCTTTAACGAATTGCTTGAGGAATAAAGCCGCAGTGATCGAACCACCTGCACGAGGGCCTGTATTCTTCATATCTGCAATGATGGATTTTAGCCCATCGAAATATTTTTCTTCCATTGGCATTCGCCAAAGTTTTTCCCCTGCTGTTTGGGCGGCTGCTAGCAATTGATTAGCTACGTTATCGTCAGGACTCCACAAACCCGCGATATCATCACCTAAAGCAATGACACAAGCACCTGTGAGGGTGGCTAAATCAACGATCGCATCCACACCCAATTTATCAGCAAACACCAAGGCATCAGCTAAAGTTAAACGTCCTTCCGCATCGGTGTTATTCACTTCAATAGTTTTACCGTTGGAAGCTTTCAAGACATCGCCTGGGTGAATAGCGCGACCACTAATCATATTTTCTGTCACCGCAGAAATGAAGTGAACTTCCACATCTGGTTTTAATTGACCGATCGCCTTTGCCGCACCCAAAGTCGCCGCAGCACCACCCATATCGATTTTCATCATTTCGATGCCGCTACCAGCACCTTTAATATTTAACCCACCAGAATCGAAAGTCAAACCTTTACCAATAATTGCTAATTTCTTCCGGGGAGTACCTTCTGGTTTATAAGTGAGATGAATAAACTTAGGTGGTAAATCAGAAGCTTGGGCTACACCCAAAAAAGCTCCCATACCTAATTTTTCACAATCTTCTTTTTCCAGAATTTCGGCAATTAAGCCGTATTCATTGGCTATATTTTGGGCTGTTTCGGCCATAGTTAGGGGAGTCACAGCATTAGCTGGTGCAGCGACTAATTCCCGTGCTAAGTTAACACCAGAAGTGATTTTTTTTGCTCGATCGATCGCCGCTTCTTGACCAGCTAATCCGATTAAATCTACCTGTTCGAGTAGTAAACCTTTATCTTCTGATTCAGATTTAAAGCGATGATCTTGGTAAAGTGCTAATTCCACGCCTTGTACGATCGCGCTAGTCGTTAAACTTGGGTCATTTTGCCACACAGGTAAACTAATTCCCAAAGTCTTGCACTTTTCCTTTTTGGCTAACCGAGCGATGCTTGCTGCTGCTAGCCTTAAAGTATTTAACTCTAGTTCTTGGGCTTTACCCAAGCCCACCAAGATTAACTTACGAACAGGGCTATTGCTACCAACGCGAGTAGCAGCACTACTGTTGACTTTTCCCTTAAATTCGGTTTCCGCAATTAATTCTTGCAAGACACCGGAAAATTTTTGATCTAGCTCTGTTAGATCCCCAGTTAACTCTACCGCATCTTCAAAAAATCCAATTGCCAGTCCATCTCCAGACCAGTCTAAACGCGGAGTATTGGTAGCTCGAAATTCCATTCTGCTTATACCACCTATTTAGTACCTGTACCAGTATCGATCAACTTGAAGTATTTCTGCTCTCTATCCTAAGAAACCATTATCAGGTAGACTTACTCGCATCTTGTTTTTTGGATATTGAAGGTAGAATCAAAACAAGATGCTGTGATTGTTGGGCTGCGAGAACATAAAGATGCGAAAGCGACTGCGAAACCACCCCATTCCTATGGCTATTGGTGTAGGAATGTCCGCTTTACTCATAGGAGTTGGTGTTGTAACAAGCAAATGGAGCGATTGGCAGAAGTCTGGAGCAATGACTGGTCTCGACAAGTTAGAGCCGAAGTCAGAAATTTTACCTGTAATCAGTTTACCACCAGAACAAAGAGTTACTAAACTGTTAGAAATTGCTCAGAATTCATCGTTACCAGTGGTATCATTGACACCCCTACAAGCGCCCGATCGCAGTCGAGCGCGTTATTTATTGGCGAGTGATTTAATTGAGCGTGGGCAAGGTAAAGAAGCACTGGATTGGTTAGAAGGTTTAGAAAAAGAATATCCAGTTTTAGCAGCTCATGTGATGCTCAAACGCGCCCAAGCATATCAGAGTATGAAAGATCAAAAAAAAGCTAATGAAGCTTGGAAACAATTGCTGGAAAAATATCCAGATAATCCGGTAGCAGCGGAGGCATTGTTTGCCTTGGGGCAGAATGATGCCAAATATTGGGAACAAGCGATCGCCAAATTTCCCAATCATCCCCGAACTTTGGAAATTGTCCAAGATCGCTTGAAAAAAGCTCCTGAACAATTACCATTGCTGAGGATCTTACTACATAATTCTCATGATGACAAAGTAGTTAGCCAAACAATCGATCAATTAACAACTAAATTCCGAGATCAATTAACAGCAAAAGATTGGGAAGTAATTGCTTTTAACTATTGGGAAAAAAGACTGTACGAGAAAGCGGGATTAGCTTATGCTAGTGCGCCACCAACAGCGTTGAATTTATACCGTTCAGGGCGGGGAAGGCAACTGGGAGGTGATAAAAGTGGTGCAATCTCTGGGTATCAAAGATTAATCAATACTTTCCCAGAAGCTAAAGACACAGGCTTAGGATTGATCCGGCTAGCGCAGATGAGCAGTAAGCCAGAAGATGGGATATTTTACCTCGATCGAGCGATCGAAAAATTCCCCGATCATGCTGGTCAAGCTTTATTAGAAAAAGCCAAAATTCTTGACGAATTAAGAAATACTGAACTAGCTTCCCAAGCCCGAAAAGAAGCATTAAATAAATACGGGAATTCTGATGCCGTAACAGAATTTCGTTGGCAAGCCGCCAAAGAAATTGCCAAACAAGGTGATTACTTATCAGCTTGGCAGTGGGCTGAACCAATTGCTAAACAAAATCCTGACCATGAATTAGCCCCCGAAGCAGGTTTTTGGGTAGGTAAATGGGCACAGCGTTTAGGACGTTCCCAAGATGCCAAAACTGCCTTTGAATTTGTCCTCTCCAAATATCCAGGGTCTTTCTACGCTTGGCGTTCCGCCACTATGTTGGGCTTAGATGTTGGGAATTTTAACACAGTGCGCCAAAAGATACCCCAAGTAGTTCGTCCCCAAGAAAGACTTAAGTTGCCCACAGGATCGCCAGCATTACAAGAACTGCATCAAATAGGTCAAGATAAAGATGCTTGGACACTTTGGCAAACTGAGTTTGACAACATAATTAAACCCACAGTAGCACAACAATTCACTGATGGGATTCTCCTCTTAGCTGTAGGAGAAAATAGGCGCGGAATTAATCAAATAGAAAGCCTCAGTTGGTGGCGCGATACTCCCGAAGAAGAAGCAGAAATTACTGCTTTTAAACAACAACCAATTTATTGGCACTCTCTCTATCCTTTTCCATTTTTGGAGTATACAGAAACTTGGGCGCAAAAGCATCAATTAAATCCTTTATTAGTCACTGCTTTAATGCGACAAGAGTCCCGATTTGAAAGTGATATTCGTTCTGTTGCTGGTGCTGTAGGTTTGATGCAAATTATGCCTGCTACTGGTAAATGGGTGGCTCAACAAATCAGCGTAAAAGATTATAACTTGGAAAATCCCAACGACAACATCAGGCTAGGTACTTGGTATTTAGACCATACCCATGATACTTACAACAATAACTCTTTGTTAGCAGTTGCCAGTTATAACGCTGGGCCAGGAAATGTGTCTAAATGGATCAATCAATTGGGACTTACAGATCCAGATGAATTTGTGGAATATATTCCTTTTCCAGAAACGAAAGGATACGTTGAGCACGTATTTGAAAACTACTGGAATTATTTACGTTTGTACAATCCCCAAATCGCTCAAATGCTCACTCAATATGGTCATCAGTCGTTTCATCCCTAATAGGGAACAAGGGGAATGGGGAGATGGGGAGATG
>NZ_JADEWG010000103.1 GCF_015207735.1 [Phormidium] sp. LEGE 05292 | reverse complement strand
TATAAGAGACAGCTTGTCCCCTGTCCCCACCGCTACTCATGTCGCCACAGTTTAATAGTGCGATCGTCGCTGCCAGAGGCTAAAATTTTGCCATCGGGACTAAAGGCGAGGGTGCGAACTTGAGCGGAATGACCGCTGAGGGTACGGAGTAGTTTGCCTTGCTCGACTTGCCAAATTTTGATGGTATTATCGCCACTATCGCAGGCTATAGTTTCGCCGTTGGGACTGTAGGCGATCGACCAAACGGAACCGGAACTACTGGTGAGAGTGTTGAGTAACTTTCCGCTGCTTAACTCCCAGATTTTAATGGTGTTATCGCCGCTGATACTGGCTAAAAGTTCGCCATCGGGACTGAGTGCGATCGCCCAAATTGAGCCAGAATGACCAGTAAGAGTATTGAGTAATCTGCCGCTGTTGAGATCCCAAATTTTAATTGTATTATCCCAACTTGCGCTAGCAATAGTTTTGCCATCTGGAGTAATGACGATCGATTCTACAAAGTCCGAATGTCCAGTTAAAGTAGTGAGTAATTTACCATTACTAACTTGCCACAATTTGATATTTCCGTCTCCACTACCACTAACCAAAACTTCACCATCAGGAGTAAAAGCTAGGGTAAAAATAGTTACAGAATGCCCCGTGAGAGTGCGAACTAAATTACCATTACCCAATTGCCACAATTTAATAGTGCAGTCAGCACTACCAGAAGCTAAAATCCTGCCATCTGGACTAATGGCTAAACAGGCAACTGTATCTGTGTGTGCGTTAATTGTAGAAATTAGCCTGCCATTACCTGATTTCCAAAGTTTAATAGTTTTATCAGCACTACCACTAACCAACATCAGTCCATTAGGGCTAAAAGTAAGACAAGCAACGGTATCTGAATGTTCTACTAAATTGTTCACACATCGCCAGTTACGGATCGGGATTGTTGGTGTAAAATTAGGCGGTGGAACAGTTTTTCTCCAACCTTCAGTGTACAATTCTTTAAGTACTTCTGTTGCTGATTGATAGCGTTTTTTCAGTGAATCTTTGAGCAGTTTATCTAATACTTGATAAAGCTGATCGCTAATATTTGAACCCAAACGCCGCAAATAATCTCGCCATACCCAACCGCCTTCTATAGGATTATAAAGTTCATCAAGAGTAGCTTGGGTTAATAGTTGAATGCAGACAATACCTAAACTATAAAGGTCGCTAGCGGGATAGATTCTGCCACCGCGCAACTGTTCTAAAGGTGCATATCCTTCGGTAGCGGGATTAAACCGAATTGAACATAATTTGTTATCAATTAATTGTCGGGAAATGCCAAAATCGATTAAGATGTGTTTGCGATCGCTCTTTCTCTTAATAATATTCGTCAGTTTAATATCTCGATGTATTGCATGACGATTATGTACAAATTGCAACACAGGTAAAACATCATGCAACAATTCCCGAATTTGTTGTTCATTGTAAGCACCCTGTTCTTGCAATTGTTGTGATAAATCTTGCCCTTCGATATATTGATGAACCAAATACAGGCATTTATCTTCTTCAAAATAAGCATAGAGCGAAGGAACTTGAGGATGTTGTTCCCCCAATTGTAGTAACTGTCGCGCCTCCTGTTCAAACATTTGGGTTGTTTTCGCCATTGCCGAGTTATTGTTTTGAATTTGCGGTAATGGCAAAAATTGCTTGATGACACACGGAGAGTTTAACCTGTCTGTATCTTCAGCGAAAAAGCTCCGGCTAAAAGCCCCTTCACCAATTGGGCGAATGGCTCTGTAGCGTTTTCTCAGAAACAATTGCGCCCCACAAGTGGGACAAGTCTTTGCTTCATCGCGGTTTTGGGGCTTTTTACAGAAAGGGTTGAGGCAATAGCTCATACCTGATAAGAATTAAGCGGCTTGAAATAATAGTAATGCTTATAGAGCAAAACTGGATGTGCGATCGCACATCCAGGCACACCTCATATATTATCTGGTTAAATAATGCAAATGAACGCGGACATTACCCAATTGCACAGATGGGAGTTGAGTTGGGTATTTGGCAAGGGCAATATCAATATCAAAATATGGAGTTGCCTTGGTTACTCATGTGGGATTTAGATGACAATCTATTATTAACAGGTGCGGAAGGCGCAAATTTTGAACGGCAAAGAGCAAATGAGAGAGTTAGGCATCGCTCCAGAGGTATAATTTTTCTACGGCAATACCGATAAAAAAAGGTGTGAACACCGATCCTGCTAAGTGCATTAACCTTTCTACAATACTTGTAGACGAAAAAGTGAGTATAGTTAAATAGGGGATTAAAGAAGAATGCAACCAAATAATCCTAATCAATTTACAGAAAAAGCTTGGGAAGCGTTGGCGCGTACCCCAGATATTGTAAAAACAACTGGGCAGCAATATATTGAAAGTGAACATTTGATGAAATCGCTGCTGGAACAAGAAGGTTTAGTTTCCAGTATTTTGAATAAAGCTGGGATAAACGTACAGCGAGTTAGAGATTACACTGATGATTTTATCCGCCGTCAACCGAAGGTTTCTGGTGGTAGTTCGGTTTATTGGAGTCGCAGTGTTGATACTCTGTTAGATAGAGCAGATAATTATCGGAAAGAGTTTCAAGATGAATTCATTTCGATCGAACATTTGCTCTTAGCTTTTGCTCAAGACGATCGTTTTGGCAAAGGATTATTCCAAGAATTTAAACTAGACGAAGCTAAACTGAAAAATACGATCGCACAAGTCCGAGGAAGTCAAAAAGTGACCGATCAAAACCCTGAAGGTAAATATCAATCATTAGAAAAATACGGTCGTGACCTCACAGACCTAGCAAGAACAGGTAAACTAGACCCAGTAATTGGACGTGATGATGAAATTCGCCGGACAATTCAAATCCTTTCCCGTCGTACTAAGAATAACCCGGTTTTAATTGGTGAACCTGGGGTAGGAAAAACCGCAATTGTAGAAGGTTTAGCACAACGAATTGTCAGCGGAGATGTTCCCCAATCTTTGCAAGATCGGAAATTAATTGGTCTAGATATGGGAGCATTAATTGCTGGTGCTAAATATCGGGGTGAATTTGAAGAACGTCTAAAAGCAGTATTAAAAGAAGTTACCGATTCTCAAGGTAATATTATTCTGTTTATTGACGAAATTCACACCGTTGTTGGTGCTGGTGCGACTCAAGGTGCAATGGATGCAGGTAACTTACTAAAACCAATGTTGGCGAGAGGTGAGTTGCGTTGTATCGGTGCGACAACTTTGGATGAATATCGCAAATATATCGAAAAAGATGCGGCATTAGAACGACGTTTCCAACAAGTTTATGTCGATCAACCAAGTGTTGAAGATACTATTTCGATTCTCCGAGGTTTGAAGGAACGTTACGAAGTTCATCACGGGGTAAAAATTTCTGATAGTGCTTTAGTGGCGGCGGCGACACTTTCTACTCGGTATATTAGCGATCGCTTTTTACCGGATAAGGCGATCGACTTAGTAGATGAAGCTGCGGCAAGATTGAAGATGGAAATTACATCTAAACCGGAAGAACTTGATGAAGTCGATCGCAAAATCTTACAACTAGAAATGGAAAGATTGTCATTGCAAAAAGAAAGCAATGCAGCTTCGAGAGAAAGGTTGGAAAGATTAGAAAAAGAACTCGCAGATCTCAAAGAAGAACAAAGCACATTAAATGCTCAATGGCAATCTGAGAAAGATATTATTGTTGAGATTCAGGGGATTAAGGAAGCGATCGATAAAGTTAACTTAGAAGTTCAACAAGCAGAACGGAATTACGACCTAAACCGCGCTGCTGAGTTGAAATACGGTAAACTAATCGAACTGCAACACAAATTAGAAGCAGCAGAAACCAGACTTGCACAAACTCAAAAGAGTGGAAAATCACTCTTGCGCGAAGAAGTCACCGAAGCTGATATCGCAGAAATTATTTCCAAATGGACAGGAATTCCTATCAGTAAACTAGTGGAATCTGAAATGGAAAAACTGCTACATTTAGAAGATGAATTGCACAAACGAGTAGTCGGACAAGATGAAGCAGTAACAGCTGTTGCTGATGCAATTCTCCGTTCTCGCGCAGGTTTAGCAGATCCAAATCGTCCTACTGCTAGCTTTATTTTCCTCGGTCCCACTGGCGTTGGTAAAACCGAATTAGCGAAAGCTTTAGCAGCATATTTGTTCGATACCGAAGAAGCTTTGGTGCGAATTGATATGTCTGAATACATGGAGAAACACGCCGTTTCTCGTTTAATTGGTGCGCCTCCAGGATACGTTGGATATGACGAAGGTGGACAATTAACCGAAGCAATTCGTCGTCGTCCTTATGCAGTAATCTTGTTTGATGAAATCGAAAAAGCTCATCCAGATGTATTCAATGTTATGTTGCAAATTTTGGATGATGGACGAGTTACAGATGCTCAAGGTCATACAGTAGACTTCAAGAATACTGTAATTATCATGACTAGTAACATCGGTTCGCAGTACATTTTAGATATTGCTGGCGATGATTCCCGTTATGATGAAATGCGGTCAAGAGTCATGGAAGCAATGCGAAACAATTTCCGTCCAGAGTTCCTTAATCGCATTGATGAAATGATCATCTTCCACGGTTTGAATAAACAAGAATTAAGGAAGATTGTGCAGTTGCAAGTGCTAAGGTTGGGGCGACGGTTGAGCGATCGTAAAATGGCTCTCAAACTCTCCGATTCTGCATTAGATTTCTTAGCAGATGTAGGATACGATCCTGTTTATGGCGCACGTCCGTTAAAGAGAGCAATTCAAAGAGAGTTAGAAACTCAAATTGCCAAAGCAATTTTGCGTGGTGAATTTACTGATGGCGATACCATCTTTGTTGATGTGGAAAATGAACGTTTGGCGTTTAAGCGTTTACCGCAAGAATTGTTGACAGTTAAATCTAGCTAATTTTTAGCTGCTACAATAATACTGTAGAAATTTCCCCACCCGAACAAGAGAGTTCGGGTGGGTTTATAGATAAGGAGTATTGAAATGGTTGAAAATAACAAATCTTATAAAGGGCTTTTTATTTCAGATATTGATTGGACAAATAATGCCCGTATCAACTGCTTTCAGGGCTTTGATGTGTTGGCTGAGGGATACCAAAATGGCGCAGATATTCTTGTGAACCACGTTATTGAAAACGGTACAGGGCAAGATACTCTTGTTTATCCAATTGTCTTTCTGTATCGGCAGCATCTGGAACTTCGTTTTAAAGAAATTATTCGTGAAGGATGGTTGTTATTAAATGAAGGACAAGACTTTCCCACAACACATGATTTGCAAATATTATGGGGGCAAGTAAAGAAAGTTATTGAAAAGCTTTTGCCGGACGACGAAGAAACACAAGAAGAAGGTCTTATTGAGCATATAGTTAATGAATTTAGCACTCTTGATCGACAATCAATGTCATTCCGATATCCTGAAGACAAAAAGGGAAATAATCCCCTGGCGGGCTTACAATATATAAATATCAGGCACTTATCTGAGATGCTTCAAGAAGCTTATAACTTTCTCTATGGTGTTAGTGCTTTTATTGCTCATTATAGGAGTTTGGCATCAGAGTACTCATCAGATTGCTGCTATGAATAGTTATGGAAGCCTCATAGCCGTCGATTAAAACTGTTTTATGACTAAAAAAACCTAGCTATAGTAAGCTTGCTCATGTTTTTGGGCATTCTATCCATAGGTAGATATCAAAAGCCAAGAGTACATTATGGATAGACCTTACATTAGTTTTGTGGAACCCTCTCAAGGGCGTGATGAAGCTTTAGTCTTCTTAAATGGATGGCGGACGAAATACATTCAAAATCAAGATATTTGGTGTACCTCGATTAGAAAAGCAGGATGGAAAGGCTCTATCTACCAGTTATGGTGGGACAGTGGAACCGATGAATATCCCCCTACACCTATCCATTGGGAAATAATTAGAGGAAGGTCTAAAACCATAGCAAAACATTATTTAACTGGCTTACTAAGATCCATTCCTGAACAAAAAATATCTCTAATTGCTCACTCTCTTGGCGCTCGGATAATTCACTATGGACTTGAAGTTCCACCAAATACTTACTCAAAGGAGGTCAATAATGTTATCCTTCTCGGTGGTGCTGCAAGAACTATAAAATGGGATGATCTTGTTTTTAGTATTAGCGGTAAGCTGATTAATTTCTATAATTGTAATGATGAAGTCTTAAACTATTGGTTTAGATGGGGAGGAGCATACAAATACAGTCCATGCGGAATTCACCCCATTGACTCTCTTCATTCAAGAGTTAAAAATTGCGATCTTACTGCTTTAATGAATACACATAAACACGATTTAGAGCGATATCTGTGGGCTTTTTCAAAAAAGATCAGATGACTTGCTATAATTTTTTCTGCACCTCAGCGCCCTTTTAGCTAGCCTAATTGTATATGACTCAATTTTAGAGGAGATTTGGCAATGGATAAGTTAGAGCATTATCGCAATTCTATTCAAACAATTCTCACCAAGTATGGTAGTACAAAACCTCAAAATAATGAAGTTGAAAACGAGTTAATTTTCGATACAATTCACGATCATTATCAATGGATGCGAGTAGGTTGGAAGGGTTTACATCGGGTTTATCATAGCGTGATTCATTTTGATATTCGAGATGGTAAAATCTGGATTCAACAGAATATGACGGAAGATGATTTAGCACAAGAATTAGTGGAAATGGGAGTAGCGAAGGAGGATATTGTGCTAGGATTACATCCACCTTATAAGCGTCCTTATACTGGGTATGGAGTTGCTTAGAAGCGAATTGCAATGTAAAAAATACTGCATTTTTACCATGAAAGAAGAGTACGATTTCTCCCAATCTGTAAAAAACCCATATATTAAAAAGCTCAACAAGCAAAAAACTATGCTTCAGAAATATATAGAAAGATTTGCTAAGTTTACTAAGCGTTTTCGTGATGCTTCTCAGCCGAAGTGATGTGAAGTTAGAAAAGTGAATAGCACACCCCCTAAGCAATTCTATACCCAGTATAAGATACTGTTCTACTCTTTCCATTAGCTTATTTTATCATCTACACCGGAGTCATTTAATAGAATGCTTCGGGTGTTAATTGAGACAATGCTACAAACAAAAGGTGAGACAGTTTAAAAAAGCGATCGCCAACAAACTAAAAGCTCTACGTCAATTATCGCTAAATTACTTGACGATCGCTTGATTCGTAAATACAATGTAATTACTCTAACTGTAAAAGTAACCTAATTATGGGCGCAGCAATTAGAACTCGAATTGTTAAAATCGGCAATTCTCAAGGGATTAGAATTCCCAAACCTCTGTTAGAACAAAGCGGTATCGATCTTGATAAAGAAGTGGAAATTGAGGTGGAAGGCGATCGCTTAATTGTGCGTGTTGCGCCAAAAATACGGGTAGGATGGGATGAAGCTTTTGCAGCAATGGCAGAACAAAAAGATGATATTTTGCTAGATGATGTGAGTACTACAAATTGGGATCGAGTTGAATGGGAATGGTAGTCAACCGTTTTGATGTTTTCCTGGTAAATCTCGATCCTACAGTTGGTAGCGAAATTCAGAAAACTCGACCTTGTGTAGTGATTTCACCTGATGAGATGAACCGCAATATTTCTACTGTAATTGTTGCGCCAATGACTACGAAAGGTCAAGCATATCCCACAAGAATAGCTTGTCAATTTCAGGGAAAAGATGGGCAAATTGTTCTCGATCGAATCCGTACAGTAGACAAAGCTCGATTAGTAAAACTGCTTGGTCAAATTAACACTGATGAGCAAAGAGCAGTTCTTGATACATTGGCTGAGATGTTTTCTGAATAATATAAAAAATCAAGTCTTTTGTTGCTTCTTTTTCATGAGCGATCGCACACCCAATTTCCCTATTGGGTAAAACAAGGATGAGCGATTGATATCAAATTCAGGTAACTATAGATACTCAACTGCAAAGAATATCATAATCTAGGAGTTTGTTGTGAGGACTTTATTCCTCATCCTTGATAAAAGTTTTTGGTACTTGGATTAAAAGCGTAATTACTCGCACAAACATAAAAGAAGCTAAAGCTAACCATAAAAGATGATTACTTTGAGTATGCCAAGCAATTACAGCTATGGGAGAAAATCCAATTAATGTGGCAATCAAGGCAGCATTGCGAAGAATTGCCCCAGATGTTAAACCCAAAAAGTAGCCGTCTAAAATGAAGGCAAGAGAACCCAAACCTAAAATAGGGAATAACCACCAAACGTAACCATCTATTAGCTGAATTATTTCGTCATGATTAGTTAACAATCCAAACATAGCATTGGGAAAGATGATAAAGATTAAAGCCAAAGTAATACCTGTTGCTAAACTGGTAGAACACGCAATTTTTAGTAATACAATTAGTTGTTGGTAAGCTTTTTGTCCAAAAAATATTCCGGCTAAACTTTCTGTCGCAAATGCTAATCCATCAATTACATAAATCGCTAGAGTAACTACTTGGAGAAGTAGGGCATTTTCTGCTAATATATCTGTGCTAAACACAGCACTTAGGTTGGTGAAAATAGCAAAGGCGGAAAGAAAGGCGAAGGTACGAACGAAGATGTTACCATTAAGAGTTACCGCCGCTTTTATGGCGTTGGTATCGAGGATTTTTCCGAAAAGAAATTGCACTTCTTGCCACTTTGTTTCTGTAGCAACTAAAATCATTCCTGTGATTAACATTAGATACTGACCGATCGTAGTTGCCATACCTGCGCCAGCACTTTCCCAACCTAAACGGACGATAAATAGATAATCAAAAAGTACATTTACTCCATTTCCAATGATGGACATTAATAACACTTTGCCGCTTTGTTCTCTGCCCAAAAACCAACCAATTACAACAAAATTCAGTAAGGTAGCTGGTGCTGCCCAAATCCTTGTTTCGTAGTAGTCTATGCCAGAACTTTCTACTTCTTTGGCACCACTTAAAATCGCAAATCCTAGCTGTTCTACGGGATATTGTAACAGCAGAATTAATAGCCCCATTCCTAAAGCTAGTAAACCATTACGTAACCCGACTAATATTACCGTTTCTTTATCATCTCTTCCTACCGCTTGAGCAGTCATTCCAGTCGTACCCATGCGTAAAAATCCCAAAGTGCGGTAAATGTAATTAAACAAAATTGTGGAAAGGGTAACTCCTGTAAGGTGGCGAATTTCTGTTAAATGCCCTAAAAAAGCAACGCTCAATAATCCAGAAAGAGGCACCATCAAATTGGAAAGAATGTTGATCGCAGCGAGGCGAAAAAAGCGCCGCAGAATTTCGGGCAAGTTAATAGTTATTGGAGATGCACTCTCTAGTTGTTCGAGTGTATTAAGCTCAAACTTTTCACTTCCTTCTAGAGGTGGTTTTGCAGAATTAACCATGTTTCTAATTGACGAAGCATTTTGATTATGGTTCATTCTATCTTAATTAGGAATTTATCGCATTTTGATATTCTGGCTACATTACAAAGCCTACCGGGAATACAAATTCCCTTGTAAGTTTACTACAAACATTTACCGATCGCTATTTTCTCATGTTTTTCTACACCTGAGTTGGCTGCACTCATACGCCTGGAATTTGGCTATATTTAAAAATTCAATTTATAATGAAAGTTAATTATTTTTTTTTGAAAGGAAGTCAAGATGCGTATCGATCAAATTTTACTTAGCTATTCGTTGGAAATTTTTGACGGGTTAGAAGATTTGTTTTATGAGGTCAATGAATTTTTGCGATCGCTAGTTATCCAAGTAGAAGAAGAATTAGAATTAAGTCAAGAAATCAAACAAACTTTAAATAACGAAATTAAGGAAAAAGAAAATGATTTAAAGGAATTAGAAGAAGAAATAATTTTTTGTAATGAGCAAGTAATAATGTTAAATAAAGATTTAATTGACTGCGAAGCAAAAATAGCAAATTTAACAAAACAAGGAAGCTTAGATGAACAAGATTTAAATTTAACTTGCGTGAATCTGCGAGCTTTTCAACAGGATAATGAAAATCAGCCAATGCTAAGAAAAACTTGGATTGAGCCTGAATTAATGACTCAAATGAGAATTCAATCACAAGCAATTAGGAATCATGCGAAAATGATTAGACATCAATCTGTCGAAATTCGCCGGAATATAAACTATTTAAAAAAAGAGTTGTTTTAGCCCACAAGTGACACATCTTTGTTAACACAGTTTGACCAAAGCTAGACAGGGATAAAAGCTTCAAAGTAAAGTCATGCACATCAGAAACATTTGACTATTGTATCTATGGTGAGAATTTTAAGCTATAATCGAAAATTAAAATTCAAATATAATTCAAAAATTGCATGACAGTTCAAACTCAACGCACTTTAAGCACAAAATTAATCGTTGCTTATAAAGGTTGCATAGTATTAGTTCTGGCAATCATTAGCATTCTGTCTTTTTTTAGTTGGAAAAATTACGATCGACTAGCAATACTTGCTCAAGATTATCTAGTTGATGGAGAGTTCACTTTAAGTGATTGGTTTCTCAACACCGTGTTGGATATAGCCCCCGATGGGTTGCGGAAAATTGCGCGAGTAGCTGGGATTTACGCAATAGTTATGGGAATGGCGACGATCGGGTTTTGGTACGGTAAGAAATGGGCAAATATATTAATGTTGCTTATGGTTTCCTTACCACTACCTACGGAAATTTTAAACTGCTGGCATCATTTTTCTGGAAAACATTTAGTGATTCTCTTGCTTAACATTATAGTGGTAATGTTATTACTGAAAAAAGTACTGACACCAGCAGCAGAATCGGTTTCAAAATTGCAAGAATCGATTTAAAATTTAGAAATTCAAAAAATTGGGGAGATGGCAATGCAGCAATGGTTAAGGATTGATAAAATCCGAGGGTACTACGTAGCAATTATCCTAGTAATATTCAGTGCGATTCTGACAATTTTACTACACCCAACATTGCTGTCAGCAGTAACAGCAAACTTGCCTCCTTCCCAATATTCCTCCACAATTAAAGCTCCATTTAATCAACCCAGTTATTATCCTATTACCGCAGAAGTACCCGCTAATTACCGACCTGTAAGTGATTGGGTAGGACGGCTAATTCTGCCTTCTAAAGAGCAATATCAGGAATTTGTCAAAACAGACCAAGAAACAGATTGGGCATGGTTCCAGGTCGAAGTTGCCCCCGCTAACGAGAAAAATTTAATCGGTAAAACTGTGCGTTTGGCATGGATTAAAGAACCCCTGGTGCAAGCTTACGTAAACAAAGCTTCCCGTGATACTCGATTTCCCGCATCTGTGCAACAGTCTTACGAAAATGGAGTAATTCATCCGATGCGCTTGGATAATCGCGTCCGCGTCGGCCCATTACAATCATTAGCAGGGGCTCATCCTATAGATGATGTCACAGTAATTTTGCCTGGAAAAGTTGTGGTGGAAACAGCTACAAACGAAAGTAATTCAACTACAATTTTGCGAATTAATCGAGAACCATTTCAAGAAACTGGCAGATTTTATGGGTTAGTAAAATTCTTGGGATTAGTGCCACAAAAACCCCAAGATTTGCCGCAACTTTGTCCGGGAAAACCGCCTTGTGCCAGCGATTTAATGCGGGTGCAACACTACAATATGCAAACTCATAAATTTGATGGTGCAATAGAAATTGTTCGTATTCCTCAACAACCGCCAGATAATTTGGGAATCTTTAATATGACTACTCGCGGCCTTGATAAATCGCCAGCAGGTAAAGCGGGTTGGTATATTTACGGCGCGAAAGATCGAGAGGGAATTTTTACAGTACAAGCAATGCAACCGCGATCGCTAATTGAAGTCAAACCCCAAGAAACAATTAGCGGATTTAATCAAGGTTTAAAATTTATTAATTTCCAAAATTGGCAAGACGTAGAAAAAAAGAAAGGCACAATTGAAAGTATACTTTTAACAGGTAAAACTGACGGCACATATAAAGATTGGAAAATTGGCGATCGAGCTTTAGTAATGCACCTTTATGGTGGAAGAGGTGGTACACATCCCCATGCAGAAAGATTTGTTTTGGGCACTTACGCAGGTCACTTTTCTTTTGGGATAGCTGAAGTCGTCCGCGATATTTTTACCAACGAACCTATTTTTAAAATTGACTACCTGCAAGTTTTTGGTAATAGCGGAGATGGTACTTTATCTGGCGGTCAAACTTGGGCACATTACATGGGCAATATGCGCCGAGGATTCATGGGAACTCGCCCGGTTTCAGATGTGTTAATTAAGCTAGATACTTTGACAAAAGAATACGATTTTGGTGGAAGGAAATTTTCTTTTTTTAATGAACTACTTAGCGAATTAAGTTTAGTTGGTGCCCGTTATCGGATCGGTGATGGTACAGGAAATTCTACCATTACTTCTGCGACTTCTTGTGTCCAAGATTCGGCACAAGCAATATTTCTCACCTTGTCTCGCTTTCAAAAAAAGATAGAAAACAATCCCCAAATTGTGCAATGGATGAAAGATCACCCAAACGATCCAAACACAAAACGGTTTGAGGATTTGGTGAAATTAGCCAAAGATTTAGCCAAACAACTTACGCCAATGGGTGTAGTGCGTTGGGATTGGCAATGGAATGCTAACGTGCTTACTGGTGTTTATTATGAGCAAAAGTTTATTAGTATTGATAACTTTAAACCCAGGAATTTACTAACTGGATTAATTAGTTGGAGAACTGCCCTTCCTCGTCAAGCAAACGATGAATTTTCCATGTTATTTCTAAATAATGATGCTCAATTATGGTTTGTAAGACCTAATCAAATCGGAGGTAACGATCCGAATATTGCACCATTAGAACCAACTTTATTATTAGGTGCGTGGAAACTGCCCTTTACTAATATTCCGATATTTTCTTATTTGGTAATTCGGACTTTTGGCGGGGTAACAATTCCTTCTTGGTTAGATTGGCTGAAAACTTTAGGTATTTTATTGGGATTTGGTGCGATCGCAATTCCCATTGGTTTTACCAAAAACTTTCTTTCCTGGCAACCGTTAGCTACTCCCTGGTATCAACAATTAGGCACAACAATCAAACTGCTATTTGTTCCCGCTTTAGTGCAAGAATACATATTTCGTGTTTTATTATTGCCTTATCCTAAAGATTGGTTTTCACCTTTAATCTGGTGGAGTTGGGGATTTTTAGCATTAGGGATTTATGTGGGATATCATTTGATTTTGGCAAAATGGTTTGGACGATCGACTTTTGCCAATCCCGTCTTTTTGTTGTTGGTAACTCTCTTAGGTTTAGCTTGCACAATTAATTATTACTTGATTGGGTCCCTGTGGACAATTACTTTTATGCACTGGGTAGCGGTGACAGCTTGGTGGTTGTTTTTCGGGGGGAAAGTGCGATCGAACTTGCCAAAAACAGCAAAACAAACAAATTAATTGTCCTGAAAATGGGTTGATTCTCGGTATATTGAAGAAGGATATTGAAATTTCTCAAACCTTCTCAGATTTGTATTCCCCAGATCCTATTTTCCTTGGAAGCTCTCTATGCTAAAAGTTGTAGTGGGTCACAGTAACGATCCAGATTCTGAATTGGCGATCGCAGAAGTTTTACAGCAATGTCGGGATTCTCTGGAAAACCGTGTTCCCAAAGCCGGAATTTTACTGGCAGCGATCGATTTTGACCATTCGCTAATCTTGGAACAGATCTTCTCAGTTTTTCCAGATTTAGAACTGATTGGAGGCACCACCGATGGTGAAATTTCCTCAATTTTAGACTTTCAGCAAGATTCCCTGATTTTAATGCTGTTTTGTTCCGATAGTCTGGAAATTCGGGCTGGGATTGGCTTAAATGTTTCGGCAGATCCGGTGATTGCAGCCAAACAAGCGGTTGAAACAGCCAAAACTGCCTTAGCAAGTGCGCCGCGATTATGTATCACGATTCCAGAGAGTTTAACCGTTAGTGGTGTTTCTCTCATGGAAGGACTAAAGCAGACTTTAGGCGTTGAAGTTCCCATTTTTGGGGGATTGGCTGCCGATCAATGGCGTTTTCAGCAAACTCACCAGTTTTATCAGAATCAGGTTTTGAGTGATGCAGTACCGATTCTGTTATTGGCTGGGGAGTTTAATTATGCTCATGGAGCAGCTAGTGGCTGGTATCCCATCGGTCAAAAAGGAAGAGTAACTAAAGTTGAACAGAATGTTGTTTATGAAATTGACAATCAGCCAGCTTTGAAATTTTATCACCGATCGCTCGGTGGAATTCCGCCCTCTATGGAATATCCTTTAGCTGTATTTGAACAGGAAATTATGGCGGATGGACAGCACTTTTATATGCGGTCTCCCACAGGTGTTTACGATCCTGAATCTGGCAGTATTACATTTTTTGGCGATGTTCCCTTAAATGCCATTGTCCAGGTAACGGAAACCTCCCCAGAGCAAATTTTAGAGGCTTCGCAGTTGTCGATGCAGCAAGCTTTAAATCAATATCCAGGTCAGGAGCCCGCCGCCGCCTTATTTTTTTCCTGTGCTGGTCGCAGACAAATTTTAGGAACGCGCACCCAGGAGGAATATCAACAAGTTAAAGCCTGTTTACCCTATTCTTTGACAAGTTGTGGATTTTATACCAATGGTGAAATTGCGCCTTTAAAACTAGATGGAGAAACCTGCTTTCATAATGAAACTTTTATTACGCTGTTGTTAGGCGATCGATAAATTGTGCCAAACAAGCGAACCTTGAGAAGGCAGTCAAAGTGAGCGATCGTTCACCACTTTTAAGTCAGGTGGCAGAAGTGAATCCCCTAAATGAATTGAGGAGATTTAACCAAGACACTGTATTGCACGCGAAAAGTGCATCTTGAAATATCTCTTTTTTGTAGTTTATAAATAAAAGTAGGGGCTGAAAATATCAAGTTTAGCAAACAGGAGAAACGTCTCTGTTCCGCCTATCAATAGGCAACTGGCACATTTAAAAAGTACGTTAATGGCGCTGTCTTCGCCTTTCTTTAGCGAAGACAGCGCCACAACGTACCTTGCTTTAAGTGTTGTGACACTTGCGTAAGTTCTCAAAGGGAAAAACCTTTAACCGAGCAGTATTGCCCTATCTCCTATTTTCTTACCTGGAATATTTATTTCCTGTTTCCGGTTCTCTTCCCCTGTTAATGTAATTGGTGCCCAACTCTAAAACAAGTTATGAATGAAACAGAAACCCTAGAAGCTTTACAGAAAACCAACCGAGTTCTCAAAAAACAACTAGAGCGATCTATTTCTGACCGTCAGCGATTAGAAGTAGCGAATCGACAACGGGAAGCACTGCTTAAGGACAGTATTCGAGCCCTAGAAGAGTCAAAAGCTGAATTGGAGCAAGAAATTTGCGATCGCCAGTTAGCCGAAGCCAAGCTAGAGGAGATCCTGAAACAAGCTGAATATCAATCGGCATTGCTACGAAACGTAATTGATAGTAGCCCGGACTGGATTTTTGTTAAAGATTGTCAGTTTCGTTATATTTTAGCTAATGATAGTTTTGCCAATTCTATCAGTAAATCCTTGACAGAAATTCTGGGTAAAACTGATGCCGAGTTAGGCTTTTCTGAAGCAGAAGTTGCGAGTTTCCAAACCAATGAAGCCCAGGTTTTACGAGGGAAAAATATTTATATTGCTTGTGAATCTGTCACTCCAGTTCAAGGCTTTTTAACTTGGATAGAAACTCAAAAAATTCCCTTGCGTGAATGCCAGGGAGATATATTTGGAATTTTGGGAATTTGCCGCAATATTACCCAACGGAAACAAGCAGAAGCCGCTCTCAAGCAGAGTGAAGACCGATTTGATGTTTTTATGAAGCATTGTCCTGCTGCTTGGATTACCGATAGTCAGGGATTAATTCTCTACACTAATGAAACCTATCCAAAAACCTTTCAACTTCCCACTCGTGATTTAGTAGGTAAAACAGTTTTTGATATTTTCCCTGAAGAAATTGCTCACCAATTTGTAGCTAATATTCGCCAAGTTGTGCAAAGCAATCAAGTTGTAGAAACCATTGAGCAAGCAATAGGTTCAGATGGTTCATTACATTATTTTTTAGTTTATAAATTTGCCATTCCTGGTAATTTTGAACATCCTTTAGTAGGAGGAGTTGCCCTCGATATTACCGATCGCAAACACGCCGAAGAAGCTTTACGGCTAAGTATGGAACAGTTCCAATTTTTAGCCAACTCTATGCCGCAAATTATTTGGACAGCGGACTCTGATGGTAGCGTCGATTACTACAATCAACAAATGTATGATTACAGTGGGATGACTTTTGAGCAACTTCAAGGCTGGGGATGGAAAAAGATTATTCATCCAGAGGAATTACAAACCTTTGTGCTTCATTGGAAAGAAGCGATCGCAACAGGACAAATGTTGCAAATAGAATGTCGTCTCAAGCGTGCTGATGGAGCATTTCGCTGGCATTTAGCAAGGGGTTTAGCAATGCGAGATGAACAGGGAAATGTGGTGCAATTGATTGTGACGGTGACAGATATTGACGATCATAAAAAAGCTGAAGCAGAACTTCGAGAAAGCCGCGCGATCGCACAACAACAAGCCAAACAGTTAGAAGCAGCGATGCACGAATTAACTCGCACTCAAGCGCAAATTGTACACAGTGAAAAAATGTCGAGTTTAGGACAGCTTGTAGCTGGGGTAGCACATGAAATTAATAACCCAGTTAATTTTATTTCCGGTAATTTGTTTCATGCTCGCGAATATACTCAAGATTTACTTAAGCTGATCGATTTATACCAAAAACATTATCCTCATTCAGTTGCAGAAATTCAAGAAATTGCTCAAGAAATAGATTTAGAGTATTTGCTTGATGATTTACCTAAATTATTGAATTCGATGCAAGTGGGAGCAGAAAGAATAGAGAATATTGTGCGATCGTTGCGTAATTTCTCCCGCATGGATGAATCCGAAATCAAAGCAGTTGATATCCATGAAGGAATAGATAGTACCTTGATGATCTTGCAAAATCGTCTCAAAGATAACCCGGAACACCCAGCTATTGAAATTACTAAAAATTACCAATCTTTACCCTTAATTGAATGTTACGCCGGACAACTTAACCAAGTCTTTATGAATATCCTAACCAATGCAATTGATGCCTTGGAGGAACGAGACGAAAACCGCAGTTTTCAGGAGATTAAAGCGGCTCCAAGTAAAATTATTATTACCACAGAAGCCTTATCTTCTCAACAAGTCAGAATTCGGATCGCTGATAATGGCCCCGGCATTTCCCAAACAGTTTTACAGCGTTTATTCGATCCTTTCTTTACCACAAAACCAATAGGTAAAGGGACAGGATTAGGAATGTCGATTAGCTATCAAATTATCAAAGAAAAACATCAGGGAGCTTTGTATTGTAATTCTCAACTGGGGAAAGGTGCAGAGTTTGTGATTGAAATTCCTCTCCATCAAAAATATTAAATAACCTATGTTCGGGAATGAATTGGAAAAGCAAAGTAGGGACACGGCATAATTAAGATTATTTGTTTTTCCCATTATCTCTCCATCGCCGTGTCCCTACTTAGTCCATCAGAAATCCCAGTCCCGTAGGACAGGCATCTTGCCTGTCATCCTCAGTCTTATCCCCTCCTCCAAACTAAACTTTTTGAAAAACAACCGAAAGATTATTTGCAGGCATAGAAACAGTTTCCCGCCATTGCAAATTTTGCATTTTTGCAGCAGCAATTACATCATCTAAATTACGCACTCCCCATTCCGCATTATGATTGTTTAACATTTCATCAAATGCCGCATTACTCGGCGCTGTATGTTGCCCATTTTGTTTAAAAGGGCCATATAAACAAAGGATGCCATTTTGGGGAAGAATACGTCCTGCACCTGCCATTAATCCCAAACAAGCTGACCAAGGTGCAATATGAATCATGTTAATACTAACTATGGCAGTAATGTCAGCAAGATATTGATTTTCCGGTTGATTTTCAACTTCCAAAGGCCAAATATTAGCACAAACATCTAATAAAATTGGCGGATAAATGTTATCTGATGGCGAATACTCCAGCCAAGCAGAAATGCTAGAAAGTGATAGATAATTAATATCTGTAGGCAACCATTTGAGCCCTGAAAGACGAGGCGCAAAAAAGACGGCGTGTTCACCAGTACCACTAGCTATTTCTAAAATTGTACCAGTGCTGGGTAAAATTCGTTGTAAAACTTCTAAAATTGGCTCTCGGTTGCGCTGAGTCGCTGGAGCAAATTGTCGTTCATCGTTCATTTTTAAAAGATTCTAACAGGGCGAGTTTTTAGGAGATTAGACAGGTAAAATTATATGGCGATCGATATCTTATGATTTGTCAAATGGAAAAATCTCCTATAGAGCGGTTGATTTTAATTGTGGAGGATAATCCCGATCATGCCAGTCTAATCACTAATGCACTCACGGAAAATTCAACACACTACCGAATTGTCACGATCGCAGATGCTACACAAGCAAGCGATTTTCTCCATCATCGCGGGGAATACGCCGATGCTCCCCGTCCAGACCTAATTCTATTAGATTTGCATTTGCCCGGAAAAGATGGCAAGGAAATTTTAGCAGAAATTAAAGCCGATCCCCAACTGCATCGCATTCCTATTGTTGTATTAACTATTTCTCTGAGTGAAGAAGATATTTTTGGTATCTATGCACTCCAAGGCAATTGTTATGTGATTAAATCTGAGGATTTACAACATTTAACTCAAACAGTTAAGCGCATTGAAGAGTTTTGGTTAAGAATTGTTACGCTACCATTAGAGTAGTGACTTACAAAATTAACTTTTTTCTTTAAAAAATATTGCTAATTGCTGAGTAGAAATAAAATTTTGCATTACTTTGGCAGCTAAAAATTAAATAACTATATATTGGGAAAAATTCTACTTTATTTAAGAATTGGATTTAGCCACTGAGTAATTTTCTGCGGTATGCTGCGACTAGAGGTAGAATTTGCCGAGCCAGAAATTTTCAACTAGGAGAACAGGTAAATTCGCCAATTATTTATTGTTAACCAAAGACAAAAAAATAGCGAAGAAGTTTCACACAACGGGAGTAATTATTTGTAATATCTGCTGAAGCTAAGACAGAAATAGATTGTCTACTCTAGTTTGTAGAGGGTAATTATGGCAGCGATGAATTTAGAGACGCAAGAGATTAATTTAACTAGTTTAAAACAACCGCAAATCCATACATTGACTCAAATTCAACCGCACGGAGTCTTGTTGGTATTGCAAGAACCAGACTTAACAGTTTTGCAAGTGAGCACTAATTGTTATGCGGCATTTGGAATGCCAGCAGAACAGGTATTGGGTAAGAGTTTGGAAGATATTTTAGATACTTTCCAAATCGAACAGTTTAAGGCAGGATTAGCTCAAGAAAATCTCGATATCATCAACCCGACGAAGGTTTGGGTAAGAAGAAAAGGGGATGATTACTTAGTTTTTGATGCGATATTTCATCGCAGTTCGGATGGATTTTTGGTTTTAGAATTAGAACCAGCATTAACTCAAGAAAATATCCCATTTTTGAGTTTTTACCATCTAGCTAAAGCTTCCATTGGACAGTTGGAAGCTACCACAAATTTGCAAGATTTCTGCCAGATTATTGTTCGGGAAGTACGAAATGTCACGGGATGCGATCGCGTGATGTTGTACAAATTTGATGAAGACGGACATGGCGAAGTTGTTGCTGAAGAAAAACTGGCTGAAATGGAGCCATATCTAGGCTTACATTATCCAGAATCGGATATTCCGCAACCAGCAAGAAAAATGTTTCTGTCTAACTGGATTCGGGTAATTCCCAATTCCCATGCAGAACCAGTAGAACTTTATCCCAGCAATAACCCAATTACAAATCAACCGATCGATCTGACTCTTTCCATTCTCCGCAGTCCTTATTCCTGTCATTTGGAATATTTGCACAACATGGGAGTTGGCGCATCCCTGACAATCTCCTTAATGAAAGATCAGAAACTTTGGGGATTGATTGCTTGTCACCACCGCACCCCGAAATATATTCCTTACGAATTGCGGAAAGCTTGCGAATTTTTAGGAAGAGTAATTTTTGCAGAAATTTCCACCCGTGAAGAAGAAGCAGATTACAATTACCGGATGAAATTGTCGCAAGTTCAATCAATGTTGATTGAATATATGTCTCAGTCAGATAACTTTATCTCTGGGTTAGTCAATCATCAGACAAACTTGCTAGATTTAGCAGATGCCAAAGGTGCCGCAATTTGTTTTAATGGACATTGGACAAGCATTGGACGCACACCACCGGAAACAGAGTTAAATTACTTGGTGCAATGGTTAGGAAAAACGGTAGAAGAAGAAGTATTTTATACTGATTCTTTGCCTTTGAGTTATTCTGATGCTGAAAGATTCAAAGATATTGCTAGCGGGTTGTTAGCGATTCCAATTTCTAAGCGCAGTTACGTTTTGTGGTTCCGTCCTGAAGTTTTACAAACAGTAAATTGGGGAGGAGATCCCAATAACGCTTACGAAGTTAAAGAAACAGAAAATAATCTCAGGTTATGTCCGCGCAAATCCTTTGAATTGTGGAAAGAAACGGTACGGCTGAAATCTTTGCCTTGGAAAGCAGTAGAAGTAAAAGCAGCACTGGAATTACGAAAAGCGATCGTAAACATCGTATTACGCCAAGCTGAAGAATTAGCTTTACTCGCGCAAGATTTGGAACGTTCCAACGCCGAATTAAAGAAATTTGCTTATGTCGCTTCCCACGACTTGCAAGAACCACTGAATCAAGTGGCAAATTATGTGCAGTTGTTGGAAATGCGGTACAACGAAGAATTAGATCAAGATGGCAAAGAATTCATTGACTTTGCTGTGGAAGGCGTGAGCTTAATGCAAACTCTCATTGATGATGTATTAGCTTACTCCAAAGTTGACCTCAAAGGAATTGAATGGGAATTAACTGATGTAGAATCAGCATTAGATCGAGCATTAAGTAATTTGCGCGGCAGAATTGGCGAAACTAATGCAACAATTACTTTCGATCAGATGCCGACAATTGTGGCAGATGGAACTCAATTAATGCAATTATTCCAAAACTTAATTGGGAATGCGATTAAGTTCCAGAAAATAGATGAACCGCCACAAATTCATATTGGGGTGCAACGGCAAGAAGACGATTGGTTGTTTAGAGTTAAAGATAATGGAATTGGCATCGATCCGCAATTTAGCGATCGCATCTTCGTCATTTTCCAACGTTTGCACACCCGCGATGAATATCCCGGCTCCGGCATGGGATTAGCAATTTGTAAAAAAATAGTAGAATGCCATCGGGGACGGATTTGGGTCGAATCCGAACTAGGCAAAGGCGCAACCTTCTGCTTTACAATTCCTGTAGGAGGACGTGATTCTGCTAAAGCAATCCTTCGCGAACGCAATCATGCCAACGGAAACAGGTTACAAAAGAATCTTTTTGATCGAAGATAATCGCGGCGATATCCGGCTGATCCAAGAAGCATTGAAAAGCACTGCTGCTCAGTGCGAAGTGATTGTAGCTAGGGATGGCATGGAAGCAATGGCTTATCTCCGACAGGATGGGGAATTTGCGGGTGCAACTCTTCCCGATCTCATCCTGTTGGATCTAAATTTGCCAAAAAAAGATGGACGGGAAGTGTTAGCAGAAATTAAAGCCGATCCATCGCTGAAACACATTCCCGTAATCGTCTTATCTACTTCGCGCAATGAGGAGGATATTTCTAAAAGTTACGATTTGCACGTTAATTGCTATATCTCCAAATCGCGAAATCTCAGTGAACTGTTTAAAATTGTCCGGGGGATTGAGGAATTTTGGCTGGAAACTGCAATACTACCTTCGGAAAGAAAGTAGGCAAATCTTGCGTGAATATCTTATTGATTGAGGATAACCTGGCAGAAGCAAGGCTGTTACAGGAAGTCTTGAAAGGCGCAATTATCAGTCGATTTAACTTAGCCCATGTCAAACGTTTGGGGGATGCAATTGCATCCCTAAAAACCGAAAGTTTTGATGTGGTGCTGCTCGATTTGACTTTACCAGATAGTGAGGGGCTGGCTTCTTTAGACTCATTAATTCAGCACGCTCCTAGTTTGCCAGTAGTCGTATTAACTAATACTAATGATGACGAATTGGCGCTCGAATCAGTGCGTCATGGGGCGCAAGATTATTTGGTGAAACGACATATAAATCAAGATATTTTGGTGCGTTCTTTACGGTATGCGATCGAACGCAAACAAGCAGCCGAAGCCCTACGAGAAGCCAACGAAATTCTCGAACATCGGGTACAAGAACGTACCGCTGCTTTAGCAATGGCTAACGAATTGTTGCGCCAAGAAATTGAATGGCGACAAAGAATTCAATCACGCTTAGAACTAGCCCAACAAGCGGGAAAAATTGTTTCTTTTGAATGGATAATTCAAACTAATGACATTATTTGGACAGCAGAATTAGAAGCTCTTTATGGTTTAGCACCGGGCAGTTTTGATGGACAATATGAAGGTTGGATGCAAAGTATACATCCAGACGATCGACCTAAAGTTGAACAGGAACTTTGGCAAGCAGTAAAAAAAGGACAGGGATTAGATACAGAGTTTCGCATTGTCTGTCCTCCAGAAGGCAGAAGGCAGAAGGCAGAAGGCAGAAGGGAAGGACAATCTTTATTATTAGATGAAGCCTCTAGTCCGCTGACTGCTAGCTGTAGAGTTGCCGGAGAAATTCGCTGGATTGCTGTTAAGAGTAGCTTATTTTGTGACCAAACAGGACAAGCTGTGCGGATGATTGGTATCCAGATGGATATTACCGAAAAGAAACAGCTAGAAGCGCAATTTTTACGCGCCCAACGTTTGGAAAGTTTGGGAACACTTGCCAGCGGCATTGCTCACGACTTAAATAATATTTTGACTCCAATTTTGGCAGTGGTACAGCTATTACCACTGAAACTGCCAAACTTAAATGATAATACTCAACAATTACTAAAAACTCTAGAATCTAGCGCCCAACGAGGAGCAGATTTAATAAAGCAAATTTTATCTTTTGCTCGTGGCGTAGAAGGAAAACGAATTAATTTACAAATTCATCATTTATTGTTTGAAATACAGCAAATAATTCAACAAACTTTACCAAAATCAATTGATATTCACAGCAATATTCCTGCTAATCTCTGGACAATTTATGGTGATACCACACAACTGCATCAAGTGTTTATGAATCTCTGCGTTAATGCCCGTGATGCTATGCCTAATGGTGGTAATTTGCAAATAATTGCTCAAAATTTCTTGGTGGATGAACAGTATGCCAGAATGCACTTAGATGCTAAAGTTGGGGCTTATGTGGTAGTGAATGTTTCCGACACAGGAATGGGCATCCCTCCAGAAATTCTCCATCGGGTTTTCGATCCATTTTTTACTACAAAAGAAGTTGGTAAAGGTACAGGATTAGGACTTTCGGCAGTGCTAGGAATTGTCAAAAGTCACGGTGGATTTATTGATGTACAAAGTGAAGTGAATAAAGGCAGTGTATTTAAGGTGTATTTGCCTGCGATCGAATCACTTACACACGAAACAGATGATAATTTAGAATTATTGACTGGTCAACAAGAATTGATTTTAATTGTTGATGATGAAGTTGCTATTACTGAAATTATTAAAACTACATTAGAAACTTATAATTATCGAGTTTTAACCGCGAGTGATGGTATTGAGGCGATCGCTCTTTACGCTGAATATAAAAATGAAATTGCTGGCGTATTAATGGATATTATGATGCCCACAATGGATGGTACAAATATTATTCCCTTATTACGCCGACTTAATCCAAATGTATACGTAGTCGCAATGAGTGGACTAAATTCTACAGAAGTAGTTTCTCAAGTTCAAAAGTTAGGTTTTCAAGGCTTTTTATCTAAACCATTCACCACAAAAGAACTACTCTGGGCACTGTGTAAGGGACTGGGGACTAGGGACTAGGGACTGGGAAGAAGGAAGAGGTGGGGAGGTGGGGACGTAGGG
>NZ_JADEWG010000102.1 GCF_015207735.1 [Phormidium] sp. LEGE 05292 | reverse complement strand
GGGGCAGGGGAATTCTTCCCTACACCCTACACCCTACACCCTACACCCAGTACCAAATCCCTCAATTATGCAAAGGAATTACTGCCAAAGGTAGCAACACAAAAACTAACCAAGTCCAAGACCACCAATTAATTTTATATTTGATTTTATCTGTAGTTAACAAAGCTTCAATTCGCTCATTTAAACGATTTAAAGGGGCGGCGGCGCTGAATTCTACGGCGAAATTATTGACAGGAATAACAGACTGACTGACTACTAGTAATAAAGATTCAGCTAAGGTTAAAGGATCGACAATTTCCGCTGCCCAATTATCCGCCCGGAGTTCGCGCAAGAGTAACAATTCTTGCCACAAGTTTTCGGTGTTGGGCAACCAAAAGGCGATCGATCGCAACCAACCCAACCAAAAAAACCAAAATGTATCCCGATAATAGTAATGTGCCTCTTCATGGGCAATTACTGCATCTAATTGATCGGGTGCCAAGCTGTCTAATAAACCCTGGCTGACTATTAATTCCGGTTGCCAAAAACCGATTAAGGCACTGTAAGGAATCTCAGTATCAAAAACGCGGCAATTTTTACCTTTGAGTTTTTGCACAGGATAGCTACGAATCTGACTTACAGTATGCAATCCTTCGCCAACTAACTGCCAAAATTTTACCCCTGAAAAACCCAAGAAACTTAAGGCTAACAAGTAACCAAACCAACTTGTTTGTAACCCAATCATTTGTCCTGATGCACCCATACAAAGCAGGGCAAATGCAGTAGTTAACAAGATTAAGGGAGGGAACAAAAATAATAGTAAAGTTTGGTAGGTGCGCGTTGTCCAATTTCCAGATTTTGGTAAATCAATTGTTCGCAGCAACCACGCAAAAACTAAGACTAACAAAATCATTATTAGGTGCATTATTGTTCCTCCCTGGCGCGACGTGCAGCTTGAATTCTTTGGGCGATCGCTTTTAATTGTTCTACACTGGCAGTATCTAAACTATCAGCAAATGCCGCTACAATATCTGGATTTCCTACTGCTAAAAAACCTTGTAATTTTTCGTAAGCTTCGATCGCCTGTGCTTGAGATTGAGAAACTAAAGGTCGCCACAAGAATATTTTGCCTCTTTTATCACAACTTAGCCAACCTTTTTCGGTTAAACGTCGTAACACAGTCGTCACCGAAGCATAAGCTAATTCTCGATCGGGATCGGCTAAAATGCGATCGTGAACATTCTTAACAGTAACTTCTCCTAATTCCCAAATAATCTGCAAAATTTCCCTTTCTAAAGGGCCAAGGGATAACTGTTTAGGACGATAATTTGGTAAAGCAGTCATTTGATTTTAGATTTTAGATTTTGGATTGATACCACAGATAGATCTGGAGTTTTGACTAACGTCGGAAAATTCCAGTTTTGCTGATTATAAGTGTTTTCTGGGAAGTTTTACAGCCTGTCTTTTGACAAAGAAAGCGGCTTTCTTCACAATTATCGGGGTAGGTGTGCTAAATGCAAGAACTTGTCAGAGGAGAACACTGTGAAAAAGATTTTGTCGATCGTTTTGCTGTTAAGCATAGTATTCAATTTTACCTTTGTCCGTCCCGTTCTCGCTGATGCTGCTAGCGGCGCGAAAATTTTTAGCGCCAATTGTGCTGCTTGTCATGCGGGGGGAAAAAATCTAGTTAATCCTCAGAAAACTTTGGCAAAGGCTGATTTAGAAAAGTATGGCATGAATTCCCTAGAAGCAATTACCACTCAGGTAACAAAAGGTAAAGGTGCTATGCCTGCTTTTCAAGGTAAACTCAACGCTGAGCAAATCGAAGATGTGGCTAGCTATGTGTTAGAAACTTCGGAAAAAGGTTGGAGCAAATAAGTTTAAATTTTGGAAAATTTTTGGCTGTAAATTTTGCTAAGAGAGATGCTCAAGGAGATCGAAATTATGATTTATTTAGTTCAATTATTGGTCAGCTTGTGCATCACTTTGGCTCTCATAATTTACTCACCTCCTGCTACGGCGCTCACTCTAGCAAATTCGTCTGTTCAGATGAGCGCACAGGAGTTTTTTCGTGCAGGTGTAGAGCAAATGCAAAGCCAAAATTACTCGGAAGCTGTACAAGATTTTACCGATGCAATTGAGTTAAAACATGATTTTTTTGCGGCTTTCAGTAATCGCTGTTTGGCTTATTTACAATTGGGAGAATATGAAAGTGCAGTTCAAGATTGTACAGAAGCAGTAAGTTTAAATTCGCAAAATGTAGAATCTTTTTTGAATCGGGGTTTGGCTTATTATAAACAAGGTAATTATCAGAGTGCGATCGCAGATTATAACCAAGTAATAAAATTAAAACCTATTGATTTTCGCGCTTATTACAATCGAGCATTAGCTAAAAGTGACTTACAATCTTATCAAGAAGCAATGAGCGATTATAACCATGCTTTAAGTTTAATGCCTGTACAAGATACTTTTCAATTAGCTGAAGTTTATAACGATCGCGGCACAAATCGGTTAATGTTAAATGATAATCTGGGAGCGATCGCAGATTTTGACCAAGCTATTCACTTAAATCAACAAGATTATCGACTTTACTTTAATCGCGCTTGTGCAAATCAACGCATTTCAAATTATACTGCTGCCATTCAAGACTTAACTATAGCCTTAAAACTTAACCCTAATTACGCAGAAGCTTATGCTAGCCGAGGTATTGCTCATTATAAATTAGGAGATGAACGACAAGCATTACTCGACCTCCAAAAAGCGGCGCAAAACTTCCTCTTTCAAGAAAACGTTACCGCTTATCAGCAAACATTAGATTTGCTCAAACAGTTGAAAGGAGAAGAAACGGTAATTGCCTAATTAACCCAAGTTGCTAGTTACAAGTCTGCTCTTTCTTAGCCCCCCTTTCGATCCCCCCTCCGCCCCCCTTAAAAAGGGGGGAACCAGCGGAAGCTTCGCTATTAACATCACGGGGGGTTGGGGGGATCAAAACTTAGCGATCGCAGCGTGAGATCCGAACTAAATAGAGGCAAATTATACTTTAACTCCATTTCTGGTCAAGGTACTAAATTTATAATTGAAATTCCTATCAAACAAGTAATTCAAAATAAACCATCTTAACCTTGTAACAAAGATTGTGTTCCATCAATCCAAATTTCTGTGCCGCTAATATGGCTAGAAGCATCACTAGCTAAAAATAGCACTAACTGCGCCACTTGTTCCGATTTTCCAGGTGCGCCATCCGTTAAAGGAATCTCTCCTTCGGGAAATTCTACAGGTTCTTTTACCTGTTCTAAATGACGTTTTTGGGTGCTTTCATTAATGTTAGTTTCAATTGCTCCCGGACAAATTACATTCACCCGCACTCGCTGTTCTGCTAATTCCAAAGCAATCATTTTAGTAAAGGCAACTTGCGCTGCTTTAGAACAAGAATAAGCCGTTGCACCAGTATTACTAAAAATTCTTGTACCGTTTACAGAAGAAGTAACAATTACCGAACCGCCTTGTTTTTTTAAATAAGGAACAGCATATTTAACTGTTAAAAAAGTTCCTGTCAAATTTACATTTAAAGTTTTGTCCCACTCTTCCGGTTGCAATTCTTCAATTGGTGCCCAAACGCCATTAATTCCGGCATTCGCAAAAACAATATCAATTCTGCCCCATTTATCTACTATATGTTGTATTGCCTTTTGCATTGGTTCTGGTTGGGAAATATCAGCAATTAAAGTAATTGCTTCTCCACCTTTACTGTGAATTTGGCTAACAGTTTCGGCTACCTCTTCTTCAGTTAAACCCAATGCCGCAACTTTAGCGCCTTCTTTTGCTAGCAAATGGGCGGCAGCTTTACCAATTCCTGAACCCGCGCCTGTAATTAGCGCCACTCTTTCTGTAAGTTGCATATTCCCATTTTTAGTTCTAACTTTAAGTAAACTCCAAGGTCATAATATTGTCACTCAGTCTAAAGATAGAAGCCGAAAAGAAGGCAGAATGTAAAAGGCAATAAAAGTAAGAATTTTACCAATTAATAATTACAAATTTAGCTCGTTAGATAGATGCAATGCTTTCCGTAAGTTAGTAAATATTAAATAATGTAACTAACCAGAAATTATCTATTTAAAATGTCACAATCTGTTAATGAAAAACGACGTTCTAAGTATAAAGTAAAGCCGCTAAATTTTCGGACGATCGGGGAATTACTGAAACAAACTTTTGATGAATGGAATGAAGATAAAGCTTCGCGGTTGGCAGCGGCTTTAGCTTACTATACAATTTTTTCTATTGCACCTTTGTTAGTAATTGTAATTGCGATCGCAGGTCTTGTATTCGGAGAAGAAGCCGCCAGAGGCGAAATTGTCACCCAAATTCAAGGTTTAGTGGGCAGAAGTGGGGCAGAAGTAATTGAAACAGCGATTCAAAACGCCAATCAACCAGCGACAGGAAGCATCGCTTCTCTTATTAGTATTGCTGCTTTATTATTTGGTGCTCTTGGTGTATTTGCTCAACTCCAAGATGCCCTAAATACTATTTGGGAAGTTCAACCAAAACCTGGTCGTCCCGTTAAGGGTTTTGTTCGGCGTAACTTTTTATCTTTTACAATGGTGTTAGGAATTGGTTTTTTATTGCTGGTATCTCTGATTCTTAGCGCCACTTTAGCAGCAATTAGTACTTATTTCAGGCAGTTATTACCAGGTTTTGACGTACTTTGGCAAGTAGTTAATTTTATCGTTGCTTTTGGTGTAACCACCTTTTTGTTTGCCATGATTTTCAAATTTCTGCCCAATGTAAAAATTACTTGGGCAGATGTTTGGATTGGGGCGATAATTACTTCTCTACTATTTAGTATTGGCAGATTTTTACTCGGTTGGTATTTGGGAAATGGTAGCTTTGGTTCTACTTACGGTGCAGCTGGTTCACTAGTCATTATCTTGGCTTGGGTTTATTATGCGGCTCAAATATTGTTTTTTGGCGCAGAGTTTACCCAAGTTTATGCCAGAAGATATGGTTCGCAAATTATGCCTGATGAACACGCTGTTTCTATGACTAGGGAAGACCGCATTCAACAAGGAATTCCTCGCCAAGAAGATGTAAATGCAGCTGCCGAATTAAAACAGAATAACAGGGTGGATAGACGGCGTTCGAGATTGTCAGGGATACAAAGAGCGATCGGACGTTTACGTGGTCAAAGAAGAAGTCGTTAGTAAGCTTTTCTGCCAAAACATAGCAGCGTAATTATCTGCTAAATCCTAAATCAAGCCGATTAATTCTGATTTCAAAAAAACCTAATTTGGAGGATTTTACTGAAGATGCAAGTCAACAACAGTTTAAGACAAAAAAGGAATTTGCTGGGTAAAGCAACTTGTTTGTTACTTTTAACAAGTACGATCGCCGCTTGTGACAATAAAACTGCGGAAAATCCCAACGTTAATTCCACTCCTCAAGCAACTCCGACTGTAGTTGTTACCCCTACCCCAGTAACTCCAACTGTAGTTGTTACCCCTAGCCCAGCAACTCCAACTGTAGTTGTTACCCCTAGCCCAGTACCAACTACTGTAGTTGTTACTCCCTCTCCTGTGCCAACTAACACCATTGTTGCTACTCCTGTACCTTCGTCGCCAACCGCTGCTTCTCCCGGTACGCTCAACACCTCTAATACTCAAACTACATCCGGCGAACCAATTACTGATGTTGCTGTAATTACTAATACATCAGATAGACAATCAATTCTAAATCGACAAGTTCAGTTAACAAATGTGAAAGTTAGAAATGTGAATGGCGATCGCACTTTTTGGATCGGACAACCAAATGGTCAACCTGTTTTTGTCGTTCTTGACACACCATTAGATGCCGGAAGTGCAGAAAATAAAATAGTCATTAAACCAGGACAAACCCTCAATTTAACGGGGATATTAAAACCGCTACCAACCGGACAACAAGCACAGCAACAATGGGGTTTGAGTCCTCAAGAAGCAAAAACACTGCAAACTCAAGCCCTTTATTTACAAGCAGAAAAAGTCCAATTTCAGTAACTAGGACTTACGCACTGAGATACCCCAACCCCCTTAATAAGGGGGCTTAAAAGTTCCCCCCTTATTAAGGGGGGCTAGTTCGGATCTATTACATAAGGATTTTGTATGCTCTGAAATACTTTTTTTATTTAGCCATTATCAACTGATACGCTTATCAATTTCGCGCCTGTTTCCCCAAGATTGCATCGGTGGATCTGCTTTCAATTGAATTTTTATTTTGAATTAATTCTGAATTGCTTACTCGTTAGCGGCATGAGTCATTATAGTAAACACAGGCAGCTTTTGTGCAAGATTAGTTGCATGATTGTAGGTAAGTCCTATCAAACACAAACCTGTTAATACTAAAATCAAGAACTTTTTTCCTTGCCGATCTTGGTGTGCAGAAACGCAGGGTGTATTTACTGCTGTTTCGGCAATTTCGGGTAGATAATCTACTCCTTCTAGAATTTCAGGATCGACGTAGGGTTGTAATGATTTTCGGTAGAGTTGAGAAATGTTTGCGCCCATAAAAAGTCAACAATGAAAGAATAGTAACACTATAAAAATAGTCGAATTTTGGCTAATATACATTCTCTTTAGGAGGTAATTTTTGGTAACTCTGCCATTCTGCATTTAGGCAGAGTGACAAAGGTTAGGTTTGCCCATTATTTTTAGAGAGAATGCAATCTTTCTTTCAGCCAGAGCAGTAATTTCCTATCCCCTTGTCAAGTCAGTCTCCTTTTCATAGTATTTACCAAAGATTAACGGGCAGATCTAGACTACTATCAATTCCCAAGTACAGAAAGATACAAGTGATTTAAATCCGTAAAAATGTATAACTGTTTACCTTATTGTCATATCTTAGCATAATTCCGCAAAATTACTACGTTGAATTTACTGGAATGTCAGTTATTCAGTATACAGTATTGGTCTGATTTGTCAAATTTTCATGACTTTTGGATTTATGAGTATTTAGCTAGAGGTTTCATCTTTTACAGCCATAACCTATTACAATTAGGTGAAACTACTTTCAAGAAGGTTTGATAAAAAATATCAGTCATGGCTATTGAAATTGAGCGTAAATTTCTGGTTAATGGCGACAAATGGCGATCGCTTGGCACTGGGATCACCTACCGCCAAGGATATATTTGCACTAACAAAGAAGCTGTGGTTAGGGTGCGGATTGTTGGCGATCTAGGTTATTTAACAATTAAAGGTTTAACTGTTGGTAATTCTAGAGCAGAGTTTGAATATCCAATTCCCTTGAGCGACGCTCAAACTATGCTAAAAACAATGTGTGAACCGCCATTGATTGAAAAAAATCGATACTTGATTAAACATGGGGAATTAATGTGGGAAGTAGACGAATTTTTTGGGGAAAATGCCGGATTGATTATTGCTGAAGTGGAATTGACAGCAGAAAATCAAGTGATAGAATTGCCGGAATGGGTAGGAATGGAAGTTTCCCACGATCCGAAATACTTCAACGCCAACTTGATTAAATATCCGTTTAGTAAATGGACAGATTGATCCAATATAAATCAGTGTATAGAAAATTCCTTGTTTCGAGTTGCTTTGCTCAAGAATGAGTAACCTTTTTATGACGCTTTTGTGTATACATCAATTCATCAGCTTGAGCAAGTAAAGTTTCCAAAGAAACTTTATCTTGAGGTAAACAGCACTGAACGCCAATACTCATAGCAACTTGATAAGGGCGATCGCTATTTTGATTAAACAACGCAACATTAGCTTGTAAGCGATCGCAAATTTTCCCTGCATCATCTAAATTGCTAGTGGCAAAAATCACAAATTCATCTCCACCAAGACGTGCCACAATATCTGCTTCCCGACAAGACTGTTGTAAAATTCGGGCAGCATCTACAATTGCGCGATCGCCCATTTCATGACCTAAATTATCATTAATTTTTTTCAATCCATCCAAATCAATAAATAACAGACAGTAATGACTATTTAAACGATGCGCTACTTTTAACTGCTGTTCTGCTAAGACAAAAAATCCCCGTCGATTATGTAAATTAGTTAATTCATCTGTTAACGATAACTGCCTTACTTTTGCCTCCGCTTGTTGCCGTTCTTGAACTTCTTCTCGCAATTTAGTATTAACAGCTTCTAACTCCGCCGTGCGTTGACGAACTCTTGCTTCCAATTCGCTGTAAACTTGCACATTTTCCATTGCGACAGCTGTAGTATCCGCCAATGCTTGCAACAACTTTACCTCTTGAATTGTCGGTTGATGTAAGTTTGCCCAGTAAACACCAATAGAACCTATAGGATCTAACGTCCGAATGGGTACCATTGCCATACTTTTGACAAAAGTTGGTTGATAAGCAACATAAGGAATTCGCTCATCTCCATAAACATCGGGAATTATAGCTGGCTGACGATTCCTCATTGTCCAACCCCCAATACAAATTTTCAGGGGGAATCTTTGCCCTTTCCAAAGTGGCGCAATTGCATCTTCATCAGCATAAAAACATTGGTCTCGATCTCGCAAAACAAAGCTAGCACCATCCGCATTCGTGAGGAAACGTGCAGCTACCCGGACGATCGCCATAATAGTTTCTAAATTTCGGGCTAAAGATAATTCTTGTACCACTAAAATTAATTGTTCCATCGCCCGGTTGTATGGAATATTAGTATCTGCATTGTCTGTGGAAATGACAACTGCGTTGTCCTTTTCAGATTGTAAACTTACCACAACATTCTCCTTTTCAGATTGAGCAGTAAGCTTTGCCATCAAATATTACTGTGCGCTCTCCAGTACTAGAATTTGATAAGGCTGGATACTGCAAAAAAGCCCTCTTTTAGTAAAATACACTGACAAATTTAAGAAGACTACAGTAAATCTACGGTATAACTCTCTCGACAGAAATTGAATAAAGAAAAATGGCCGTTGATTCTGTTTTTACATCGGGCAAGTCAAAGAGGTAATGACCTGATGTCGCAATTCATCTCCCCTGGAGAGCGTAGCTTAACGGTGAGATCAATTGCGACCAACGTTCCTCAAACTGAGCGCAGCGAATCCTGATAATTCAGGTCGAAGTATAACAGAAACCGAGTTTTTGACGATCGCTTGTCTAAGTCCTGAATTTCAACGCTTACTGAGAACCCGATCGAAGATAGCACGGTCATCGAAGAACTGCTTCTGAATGTTTGTCCAACCGCCATAATTTTTGGCAGTAGCTAAACTTTTTACTACAGGATACTTATTAACTAAAGTCTTATCTTGTAGAGCATTTGGCCCTGTCGGGCGATACCCGATTTGAACAAATTCTCGTTGCGCCAGAGGGCTGACTCGGCGACGCTTCAGATTATCTCTGCTTAATGGGTCATAGTATCTTTAACTCAAAACATTGTTGGAACCTTATATATAGCTTCTCTAAATAATGTTTAATCAGCCGTAAAGAATATAGTTTTATGGAGAGAAAATTATATATAAGCTTAATTAGAGTTTTACCATCAATTACTTTTATAAATCATAAGTTATAGCATCCTGATGTTTTTACCATCAGAGCGTTTATAATCAGCAAAAGCATCAGGATAAATCCTGATGCTTTTGCTATGTGTGTGTGAGGAGTTACGGTGAATTATTATTTACAGATCGTCAGCAAAATTGCCTTTCCCATCGTTTTACTTAGTGTTTTTCCACTCAAATCTCTTGCGGTTTCAACTAACCCAGAAAATCAGTTGACGCAAAAGACACTCACAGAAATTAATTCGCCTGGAGAGGATTTAAAAGAGGGTTTTGTCCAAGCCCAATCTTTGTCTGAAAACATAGATTTAAATTCTGAGCCCAACCAAGAGGCTACATCAAAAGATCAGCTTGAGAACACTGGATCTGATAGCGATCCACTTAACCAAGTGACATCAGTTTCTCAACTAACAGACGTTCAACCTACGGACTGGGCATTTCAGGCACTACAGTCTTTAGTAGAACGTTATGGTTGTATAGAAGGTTATCCTGACAGAACCTTTCGCGGCAATCGCGCCATGACTCGTTATGAGTTTGCTGCGGGGTTAAATTCCTGTTTAAACCGAATTAACGAATTATTGGCAGCAATGCCTAATTCAGTCAATCAAGGAGACTTAGAACAAATCCGAAGATTGCAGGAACAATTTGCCGCTGAACTAGCAACACTCCGAGGTCGAGTTGATGCTTTGGAAGCGCGGACTACAACCATAGAAAGACAACAGTTTTCCACGACAACTAAGTTAAGTGGAGAAGCGATTTTTAGCTTATCCAGTGCTTATGGTGCTTATCGTGGAGGCAATGCGAGATTTATCAACAATACTAATCCGGTAACTGGCGCAATTCCTAGACCGGGTAAAGATGCAGAAGTCGTTTTAAACGATCGCGTCCGCCTCAACCTACTAACTAGTTTTACTGGCAAAGACTTATTGATTACCGGAATTCAAGCTTACAACTTTGGCGGCGGACCGAGTGCGGCAATTCCAGGGTTTAACACTGGGGGTAGTCTGGCGGGAACTTTGGGCTACGGCGATGTGATTTTCGGCAATGCTAGTAATGCGCGATTGTCTTATGAACCGCAGTTTCCTACCGTCAATCCTCAAGATCTGTCAGTCACGGGCGGAAATAACAGTGTTAATCTTTACAAACTCCTCTACATTTTCCCCGTTGCCAGCAAGCTGACATTATTTGCGGGAACTAAGGCAGAAGTATCTGATGCTTTCCCGTCGATTCTACCTTTTGCTGGAGAAGGTCAAGGGTCTATTTCCCGCTTTAGCAATCTGCCAGCATCGCATCGGGTATCGGGAGGCACTTCACAGACTGGACTGGCATCAGCGGCGGGATTCATCTGGACTATTTCCGAAGCTTTTGACCTGCGAGCATTATATGGGTCGGTGCAAGCAAACCTTCCCAGCTATCAAGGATTCCCAGGTACTCCGCTGGGATCAGGTCTTTTCAATGGTAGTTATATTGCGGCAACTCAACTGACGATTAAGCCCACGAAAGCGATCGATATTGGTCTAAACTATGCTCACAGCTATCACCAAATCAATATTTTGGCGACTGGACTAGCTTCATCGGATATTGGCTCGGTTCTATTTTCTCCCAATGCGACCGAGTTAGGTAGGGCAAATGGATCTGCTTTGGTGGCGATCGCTAACCAACCAATCACGATAGATACTCTTGGCGCTTCAGCAGCATTCCGCTTGACTCCTTCCGTCACTCTTGCTGGTTCATTTACCTATATGTTTACCGACTTGGTGCGGGTCAACGCCTCGACCGATTTTATCAGCTGGTTGGTGGGTCTTCATGTTAAGGATGTGTTCACTAAAGGCGGTTCAGCTGGTTTAATATTTGGACAACCTCTATCCCGCACTTCAACTGGTGGTAGAGCAGTTTCGCCCGAAGATGCAACGCCTTATCAACTAGAAGGATACGTCAATTTCCGAGCTACAAATAACATCAGCGTTACCCCTGGTGTGTTTGTGATCTTCAATCCTGAAGGATTTAGCGACAATCGCACGACTGTTGTACCTGTAGTTCGGACTACCTTTACCTTCTAAATCTATTTCTCCCGTACTTGTGGTGAGGACTGGGGACTGGGGATTTGGGACTGGGATTTTGTCGATCGCCAGCACTCCTTAATCCGGTTTACTCGATCGCTACGAGTACGGGAGAGTTAAATCAGAAAATCTGTTAAGATTGCCTTTTGGGTAAAGGTTCGTTATGAAAAACTCGCTGCTAATTGTTTGTGTAACTATGGCAGTTGTTGTTATTCCCAATCAACTGTTAATTAGTAATAAATTGCTAGCACAACAGGGAAATCCTTATACTTTAGAAAGGCAATGTAAATCACCAATACAGCCAGATATTTCTGTGCCTGAAAAGCAAGCAGCGGCACAAGAAGCTTTAGTAAATTGCGATCGCGCCTTAGCTAATACTCCCAGGAATAACCCTATTTTTATTGATATTTTAGCCAACAAAGCTTTTGCATTACAAACTTTGGGGAGATATGAAGAAGCGATCGCGATTTGGGATCAAATAATATCTATAGATCCTCAACGTGGATCTAATAGAGCGAATGTAGTCAGGGATTTACAAAGATATTCCCGGTGGAATTTTAACAGACCAATTCAAATTCCCGATACATGGGTAAAGGCTTTAACTGAAGCATTACGGCTAAGTATAATGAATATGAAAAGGCCAAATTATCCTCTATATAGTGATTGGAGGTTGCCACCAAAAACGATCGCCCATTTGTCTAGAATTTGCACTAAAAGAGTTGTTTTACCAAAAGAATTTGCCAATAATCCTACTTTAGCAAGATCAATAATTGAGTGTGCTGTGCGCGTATTTCTGAATGAAGAGTATTACCAAAGTAATAAGAATGAATTAGAGGCTGTTCGGCGTGCTGCTGCTGTGTTTTGGTATGGAACATCTGATTATAACATTATTAATAATTTTAATAATTCACCGGATAGTGCCGATTTTTTACAAAATGTAGTTAATAATTACCGACGATTACGTTCTGTTTCTAAGCGTTAGTTTAACTCAATTTCAGTAATTGAAAAGGACGAGTTGTTTATATTCTGGAATTTTTATTTGTGGTTCATTGGGTTGATTTGATAGAAGGTTTTGATTTAGGATGGATTTAGCGATCGCTTCCACCATCGGTACACAAACAGAATTACCGATTTGTTTGTAGCTTTCTCCTAAAATAGGATGAATTTTAAAAGTTTTTGGAAATCCCATAATTCGGTAACATTCCCCAATTGTTAATTTTCTCACCATATCTTTCTCAGGAATGTAGATAAAAAATCTGCCTGAAGTTTCTTGAGATGGAAGTGTGGGGTGAACGCCATCAATCGAATAAATTCTATTAGGTTGTCGATGAACTCTTGATAAATGTTCTGTATTTGGTCTAACTCCGGTTTTCCAAGTACCTTTATTGCGATAACCTACAAACAAAAGTCCTGATTCTTGTAACTTTGGACGTTCAATTAAAGTATATTCTGACTTATCCAAAATTTCAAAATTACCTGTCTCGTCTAAAAAATCTCTTAGTTGAGGCGGAAATTTCCTTTTTAATCGGGAAAAATTGAACTCTTTACCTTTACTGGCAATAATAATAATTCTTTCTCGATGTTGAGGAACGCCAAAATTTCTGGCATTGAGAAGTTGATAAGTTACATTGTAGCCTAAGTTACGTAGACTTGTTAGAATGACGTTGAAGGTGTTGGTGCGATCGTGATGAATTAAATGCTTAACATTTTCCAGTACAATTACTTTCGGTTGTTTCGCTTCGACAATTCTACAAATCTCAAAAAATAACGTCCCTCTCGTATCTTCAAATCCCTGCTTTTTCCCGCAAATGCTAAAAGGTTGACAAGGAAAACCAGCCACTAAAACATCAAAATCTTCTAAAGCATCTGGCTCAATTTTGGTAACATCGTCAAAAGGATTTTCGCCAAAATTATTTTGATAAACCTCTTGGCAATTTTTATCGATTTCACATGAAAAAACACATTGAAATCCAGCTTTTTCAAAGCCCAACCTAAACCCACCAATCCCAGCAAATAAATCTATAAATTTCATCAAAATGAACCTAAAATAATTCTAAATTTAAAGATGTTTTCAGCCAAGATTATAACATAAACAACAAAAACGCAGATAAACTTAAGTAATATCTGCGCCACTGTTTTAGGTAAAAAACCTTGCTTTTCCCAAGTGGAATCACTCAATTTTGTTCTTGAAATCGACTTAATAATTCCTCACGATTAGATTGCATAATCAATTGAGTTACTTCTTTAGTTGGTAATTGAATTAAAGCTTCAACAATTTGGGATAACTCTGGATCAATTGCGCCAAATTTTACTTCTAGCATACTCTCAATTGTCAGACGCTTTCCTTGCTGTATTCCTTGTTGTATTCCTTGTTCTTCTCCTCTTTTTAAAGCTTCTTGTTCCCATTGGATGTATAAAGGTGATAATTTCATAATTAAACTCCGTTCTTCTGAGTCTAAAGTTTCTGTGGTTTGTAAATTAGCTTGGAAATTGGTTAGTAAGGTGAGAATATTCGATCGCAACGGATGATTTACGGGTAATTGTTGTATTTCATCGATCGCTTCTTCTTGCACTTTCCCTTTACCTAAAAGTCTTAGCCAAAGGGTAGATTCGGTTTTCGGTAATTGATGAATTACCACAATTGCCGTCCTGAGATACTCTGGAAACAAATAGATTCCCTGTTCCCAGTTATCTGCATCTATTTTAGCGCCAAAACCATTGAGAATCGAGTCGCCTGACGTGGGAGAGAGAATCCATAGTCGAGGTAAATTTTCCTCTAGCAAACGTTCTTTTTTCCGGGTAGCTTCTCTTTGTAACTCTCCGCGTAATGTCAATAATTTTAATAGACAATTACAGATATCTGTGGAGGTGGCTGGATTACGAAAAGGTTCAAAAATGGCAGGATTACCCGCTAATTTGCCTAATAATCCTAACACTTCTGGATTGGCGGTAGGGGAAAACCAAACATCGATTTCTCGCACTTCTCCGGGTACGCGACGAGGTGCTTTTACTTCCCCAAAAGGTGCTAAAAGTTCTTCTAAATAATCTTTGGCGAATTGATCGTGGACAAATCTGGTCATATTGATTTTATATTATTAAGTTTGTAGTGACGACTTTAGTCGTTTCTTTGCTAAATAAATAGGACTAAAGTCCTCACAACTAACCAGATATCAAAGGATTTTAGATTCTAGATGGAATCATCAATCCAAAATCTAAAATCCAAAATTGAATTACGCACCTTCGCGCAATTTATCTAAAACTCCGCGATCTTCTAAGGTTGAAGTATCACCGGAAACTTCTTGTCCGGCGGCTAAATTACGCAGTAAGCGGCGCATAATTTTACCGGAACGAGTTTTTGGTAAGGCATCGGTAAAGCGAATTTCTCCGGGACGTGCGATCGCACCAATTTCACCAACAACGTGCTTTTTCAGTTCCTTAGCCAGTTCATCAGAAGCAGTAAAGGTACTGTCTAAAGTTACAAAAGCAACGATTTCTTCGCCTTTCAATTCATCGGGTTTTCCGACAACTGCGGCTTCGGCAACTGCGGGGTGAGACACCAAAGCTGACTCTATTTCCATTGTGCCTAAACGGTGTCCGGCAACGTTAATTACATCATCAACGCGACCCATTACCCAATAGTAACCGTCTTCATCTTTGCGAGCACCATCGCCAGCAAAATAAGTGTAATTCCCATCTTTTGGCGGAATGTGTTCCCAATAAGTTCTACGGAAACGATCGGGATCTCCATACACAGTTCGCATCATTCCCGGCCAAGGATATTTTACTGAAAGATAACCGCCTTCATTATCTCCGACAACATTACCATCCAAATCCATTACATCAGTAAGAATTCCGGGGAAAGGACGAGTTGCAGAACCAGGTTTTGTGGGAATTGCACCAGGTAATGCAGTAATCATAATTCCGCCTGTTTCCGTTTGCCACCAAGTATCTACAATTGGACAACGTTCGCCACCAATTACTCGGTAATACCACATCCAAGCTTCAGGATTAATCGGTTCTCCCACAGTTCCTAATAATCTTAAAGATGAGAGATTTCTCGCTTTGGGAAAATGTTCTCCCATTTTAATAAATGACCGAATTGCTGTTGGCGCGGTGTAAAAAACGGTCACTCCATATTTTTCAATTACATCCCAAAAACAACCGGGATTAGAATTACGAGGAGCACCTTCATACATAACTGTTGTGGCACCGTTGGACAGGGGGCCGTAAACTATATAACTATGTCCGGTGATCCAACCAACATCAGCAGTACACCAATAAACGTCGGTGTCTTGCAAGTCGAAGATCCATTTGGTTGTGATATGGGTGTAAAGGTTGTAACCGCCTGTGGTGTGGACTACGCCTTTGGGTTTTCCGGTGCTGCCGCTAGTGTACAAAATGAATAGCATATCTTCGCTATCCATTGGTTCGGCGGGACAGTCGGCGGAAACTCCCTTTTGTAAATCATCCCACCAGTGATCGCGTCCGGGTTCCATGTGAATATGTTGTCCGGTACGCTTGACGACTAGGACATTTTGAACGGTGGGTACGCCTTCTGCTAATGCTTTGTCTACTTGGTCTTTCAGGGGAACGATCGCATCTTTGCGCCAACCACCATCTGCTGTGACTACCAGTTTAGCTTGTCCGTCGATTAAGCGATCGCGCAATGCCTCGGCACTAAACCCGCCAAATACTACTGTATGCGCTGCACCAATTCGGGCACAAGCTAACATGGCGATCGCTGCTTCCGGTATCATGGGCATATAAATGCCGACGCGATCGCCTTTTTGCACACCTAGCTGTTTGAGAACATTGGCGAATTGACAAACTTCCCGGTGTAACTGTGCATAAGTTAAGGTGCGTGAGTCTCCCGGTTCTCCTTCCCAAATTAATGCTGCTTTATTCTTGCGCCAAGTGGTTAAATGACGGTCTAAGCAGTTGTAGGAAATGTTGATTTTGCCGTTGACAAACCATTTCGCAAAGGGTGGTTGCCAGTCTAATACCTGATCCCACTTTTGGAACCAGTGTAACTCTTGTTCTGCCAATTCTCCCCAAAATTTCTGCGGATCGGCCTTGGCGCGATCGTATAATTGCTGATACTCCTCCAAACTCTTAATATGAGCGTTTTGGGAAAATTCGGCTGAAGGATGAAATAAACGTTTTTCTTGTAGGACTGATTCGATCGTTGATTGAGGCATAGTTCTTCGCTAGATGTTAAAACTCGCTACTCATTGATTGGTAGCTGAAAATACCTTTTTCAACATACTTTGTTTCTTGACAAATTTATATAAAAGAATGTTTAGTTTTTCCCGGTTACTTGGGTAAACTGACACCAATTAGCATTTAGGTACAAGTTATGTATGATTTGGCAATTATCGGCGGGGGAATTGTTGGTTTAGCTACTGGGATGGCGATCGCGCAAAAACACCCAAATTCTCGGATTTTAGTGTTAGAAAAAGAGAGTAGCTGGGCATATCACCAAACCGGACATAATAGCGGTGTAATCCATTCTGGAATTTACTATAAACCAGGGAGTCTGAAAGCAAAACTTTCTCATACTGGGAATCTGTCAATGGTAAAATTTTGTCAACAACATGGAATTGCCCATGAAGTTTGCGGTAAAGTAATTGTTGCCACTGACCCAAAAGAATTACCTTTATTAGAAAATCTCTACGAACGAGGATTAGAAAATAACTTGAACGTCACCAAACTAAGTGCAGAGGAAGTTCAGGAAATTGAACCTCATGTTAGTTGTTTGGCGGGAATTAAAGTAACCTCAACCGGAATAGTTGACTATCGGCAAGTTTGCTTAAAATATGCCGAATTAATTCAACTTCAGGGTGGGGATTTACGGCTTAATACTAAAGTTTTAAAGATTGTTACTACTGGTAATAGCCAGGTTTTAGAAACCAATCAAGGGAGTTTTGAGACTAAGTTTACCATTAATTGTGCGGGTTTGCAGAGCGATCGCATTGCCAAATTAGGTGGAGTAGATCCAAAAGCCAAAATCATCCCATTTCGGGGAGAATACTATGAATTAACTCCCGAAAAACGCTATTTAGTGAAAAACTTAATTTATCCAGTTCCCAATCCCGAATTTCCCTTTTTAGGCGTACATTTTACCCGGATGATTGATGGTAGCGTTCACGCAGGGCCAAATGCAGTTTTAGGATGGCGACGAGAAGGTTACAAAAAAACTGATTTTGACTTTAAAGATTTTATCGAAATTATCACCTATCCTGGTTTATGGAAGTTAGCAGCTAAATATTATGCCGAAGGAATTCAGGAAATCATTCGTTCTTTTAGTAAAGCAGTTTTTGTCCAAAGTTTGCAAAGATTGATTCCCGAAATTCGATCGGAAGATGTAATTCCGACTCATGCGGGAGTTCGTGCCCAAGCATTAATGAACGATGGTTTTTTAGTGGATGACTTTTTGATTATTAAAGGGGAAAATGCCATGCACATTTGTAATGCGCCTTCGCCAGCGGCGACTGCATCCATTGAAATTGGGAAAGCGATTGTTAAAGAGATTGACATTAGTTAATCGTTAAAAAAACCGAGTTTTTAAATCTTTAACTAACCAACCAGTAGCTAACAGTAACAGCGCAAATACTGATGAAGGTTCTGGAACTGAATTTGTTGGCAAAGGAGTGATGGGAATGGAAGTCCCAGTGGGGTTCCATGCGGTCACTGCGATCGTCCCTTGATACCCAACCCAATTGTAAGAATGATACATTGTATCAGTAAAAGACATATCTAGTTTTATTTGACCGTAATCTCCTAAACAATTGGAATTAGAGTGACATATCAAGCTTATAATTGGATTTACGGCAGTTTTCTCTACAATAGAATAGTACAGAGGAAGATTTGGTGGCTTATTCTTAAAAAGCTCTGCATAAGTAGAAACATCTACAAAGTTTGAGAGTATGTGTGCTTGTCCACCTGGTATTGGGTATGGCGTAGACATAAAGTTTCCTAACTGGGTCCCAGGAAGCCAAACCAAACCGGATACACTCCACCCTTGTTGGCTTGTCATAGATAGACTAGACAGCCCAGGAGGGTAATAAGGAGGCAACAAAGAATTTGAACTAACTATGTTACCTGTCACCTTTCCATCAGTTGATTGAAAGCTTAAGGTAAAAGCTTGTGCAGGTGTGACTGTTGCTGTTCCCAGCAGTGTCAACGTGGCAGTAGCAATTAATAAGTTTTTGCGAATCAACATATTTTTTGTATTTCGAGTATAGAGAATAGGTCAGCGAACTAAATAGTATAGATGGCAATCTTTTAGTCCAATACTTTTTTAACTCAGACTTATAAATATAAACACTTAGTTTGCTCAAATTAATAAAAATTTCACAAATTTTACTGTTTTATGCAAGTTTTACTCTTGGTAGAATAAAGTATTTGTAACGTTACATTTGGCAATACTATCTATTAAACAAACACTAAACAAAAATTGTACATAATTACAGTAGCAATCATCAAGGAAAAATTAGGGTAGTCATTCGAGAATCTATTCAACTATCTTTAAATGATGTTCATAGTATTCTGAAGCGCAACTAATACCAATTCTCTATGAAGATGCGCTTAATTCACCCCACCCCAAACCCCTCCCCGTCTACGGGGAGGGGCAATGATTAAGCGCAATTTTACGGAGAATTGGTATAAGTACCTGCTGTTTCTTCTTCGTCAGTTTCTAACACAACATCTTCATACAAAAGTTTGATCGCACACCGAAAATCAACACTACTTAAATAAATCTCTTCTCCTTCTGTATAAGTATAGAGTTCCCAAATTCCGCGATCGTTTAATCTAAAAACTTCCACAGTTATCTGTTCTGCACTGATTAAAACGTATTCTCTGAGAGTGGAAATGCGCCGATATTGTTGGAATTTTTTACCTCGGTCAAAACTTTCCGTACTCGGAGAAAGAACTTCAACAATTATAGAAGGATGATAGATAACTTTTTTGGCGTTTCTGTCTCTTTCGTCGCAAGTTACCATCACATCAGGATAGTGAAAAGGGCCTTTTTCAGATACACCGAGTTTGGCATCTGCCATAAATACTTTACACCCTTTACCTCTGACGTGAGTTTTTAGATTTGAGGCTAAATTAAGGGCGATCGAATTATGGGCAAGTGTTCCTCCAGTCATGGCATACACTTCGCCGTTGATGTATTCATATTTAATTGGTTGTTTTTCTTCCCAATCTAAATATTCTTGGGGAGTCATGTATTTAGGTTGAGGAGTAGCTACCATAATCAACCTCCTTATACTGTTGTATAATTGATAAATCGGATTTTCCTATTATCAATTATACAACTGGGTTAACCATTATTACCTTTTTGAGTGTACGTAATCGACAAAATAAAACTTCGGTTCTAACCAAAATTTCAGCCAACTATAAACCCCTAAACTTAACAAAACTAGCACGATCAAAGGCAACCCAAACTTGATTCTAACTGCATCGGGCAACACTGCTACTACTGGAACACTAACGGCAACATATCCTAACAAGAAATTTTGGATAAGTTTCACTTTTTTTAGTGCTGTTCGACAGCTTTGACAATGCTGTGTATGCTGTTTATAGCGGTCTAGCACAAATTGTCGATCGCCTGAAATTTCCCGTGTTTCTTTGACAGTAATTCCTACTTCATCCCAAGGTAATTTGCCATCGGCGTAATTATCAAACCATTTGCGAAACTCGATTACTAAGCGATCGGCACTTGTTGGCATTTTATAAGCAGTTTGCCAACTTTCTTTTTCCTGTTTTTGTTGTAGTAAATACTCTTGTTGTTGGAGTAAAACCATATCTCCATCTATTACAGCATTGCGGTTTTTAATATGATCCCACCAACGAGGCGTTACTTTAAATAGAGTTTTGGCAAAATTACGAGGAAACAGGGCAACTATTCTCGATTTACCAGGAGTTGTTGGTATACAATAAGTAACTAAACCAACCTGCTTGGTTTCACCAAATTTAAGCGCATACTCCAACCTACAAGGCGGTTCAAAGGCGATCGAACCCGTGCCAGTTGTAGCAGCAATTAAGTTAGGATTTGATTCAGCAATTTTAATCGGAATTGGTCTAGCTTTTTCGCGATTTCCCTGTATTCCGTGATGGGCAAAAGGAACGTGACTGGGGTCGCAAACATTCTCAACTAATGTTTGCCAATCATACTCCAAATCCCGCACAAAGGAAGACCAAACAAATCCTTTACTTGCATCTACTTGCGGCGATAAAGGTAATGGAACTGACGCAGCTAGGGCGGTGGAATTAATATCTAGCCATACCCATAATAGGTCCTGTTCCTGACGAATTGGTAGGGATACTGCACAGAGATTTTTGGCTTTTTCCGTTAATAATTCGGAGTTTTCGGCTTGGGGAATACGGGTACAAATTCCTTCGGCATCAAATTGCCAACCGTGATAACTGCACATTAAATTACCCGTTTTATCGTCTACTTTTCCTTCACTTAATGGGGCTAGACGATGAGGACATTGATCTAAAAATACACGGTAACTATCTGAAAATTTAGGTTTCCAAATTACCAAACGCAATCCTAAAATAGTTACCGCTGTTGGTTGATTTGGGTCGAGGTCTTCAATTGGTGAAAGCGGATACCAGTGTTGAAAAAAGTTAAACTCTGAAGTCATTTGACAACTAAGTATAAAACTGATTTTTTCAGTATAACCTGATTATTCCGCTTTTTTATGCCAATTCCCATCTTCGCCTTTTTCGTATTGATGTTTCACCACACTCCAAGCAACTTTAAAAGCGGGAAAATCTTTATTTCAGGTTGTCACTATCTCAAGGAAAATTCATGATTCTTTAGATTGATTTTGGAAATAAAATGATTGCGCTTATTGAAGCTCCGCACGCTACTTGCGGGATGCGGATTCTTGGTTCAACGAATCAACTTGTCTAATGCTGTCTACTTATTCGCAAATGTTGTTTAGCTAACTTTTGTCTTGCTTTTTCGCGATTCTTACCACCCTTAGCTTTTTTAGAAAGCCGTTTTTGTAAACGTTTAAGATATTTTTCAGACTTTCTTAAATAACGAGGATTATCAACTTGATTGCCTGCGGCATCTGTATAAAAATGCTCTAGACCTAAATCAATTCCTGTTACTTGCTCCGTGAAATCATGCCTAACTTTTCTTTCTACATCAATGCACAGTTGAGCATAATACCCATCTGAGCGTCTGACTATTCTTACTCTTTTAATTTGCTCAACTGAGTAGAAATGTAAATCATAACCTTTCATCCCCTCCCACGAGGGGATGGGGCTTTCAACGCAACAACTCAGTAAAAATATACTGTTAAGACTGCTATTTGTGGGTAAATATATTAAAGTGGTTTAGAGATTAGGCCGCTTGGCGATTAAGTTGGGAGATAGATTAATTATGTCATGGACACCTTTGTGCGATCGCATCGATCGCCTACCCCTAATTCTCGCAGGCCCAATTTTGCGGCGTACAGAAGCAAACGCTGTGACTGTTTGGGTAGCTTTAAAAGAACCACGCAACGTGACACTGAACGTTTACTCTACAGTTAGCGGTAATGGTGAAGTTATCGATCGATTATTGTTGGTTGGTAGAAGTTACACAATACCATTGGGTCAATTTCTCCATGTAGTTGCTGTTACCGCTAAACCTCAAGTACTAGGAGAAAGTTCACTCCAACCAGGGGAAATTTATGCTTATGATTTAGATTTTGGTAATAATAATTTAGCGGAAGCATTAAATTTTGAATGCGGTTTTCCCGAAGTGACAATTAGTTATTTTCCGCATCAATTACCCACTTTTGCCATGCCACCCGATGACTTAAATGATTTACGAATTGTGCATGGTTCTTGTCGCAAACCTCATGGTGGGGGACGTGATGCTTTAACAATATTAGATGATCTAATGAATCACTCTGCTAATCAACCAGGAAATCGCCCCCAACAACTGTTTTTAACAGGCGATCAAATCTATGGGGATGATGTTGCCGATCCCTTACTTTGGGCGGTAACAGATGCAGGTAATACGTTATTAGGTTGGGAAGAAAAACTGCCTTTTCAACAACTAGAAAATGGCGAAATCGAATATATAAAAATTAGCGAATTATCCCCAGGAAATCGTACTGACATTGCTAGAGATTATGCAGGTTTTACTGCTATGTTGGTGAATAAACCAGAAAAGGCTAAGAGTCATCTTTTTGGTTTAGGTGAATATTTTGCTATGTATTTGTTTGCTTGGTCGCCTATTGTTTGGCCTAATCGTTTTCCGACTGGTGAAAAAGTTAGAAAAGACCGAAAAAAGGCTAAACTTTGGGATGAAGAAGCGGCAGTTGTTTTGGATTTTGCTAATGATATTTGGAAAGTGAGACGATCGCTTGCCAACATCTCAACTTACATGATTTGTGACGATCATGATGTTACCGATGATTGGTTTTTAAATCGAGAATGGTGCGATCGCGTTTTAAGCAAACCCCTTGGTAAACGTGCAGTGCAAAATGCAATGTTAGCTTATGCCATATTTCAAGCTTGGGGAAATACTCCTGAACAATTTCAACCAGGACAACCAGGAGAACAGTTATTAATCGCAGCAAAACATTGGTTAAAGTCAGGAGGAAAAAACAAAATAGCTTGGGAAAATATAGCTAAATATTTAGCAATCCCTGTCGATAATTCGCCCAAATTACGTTACCAAGAAGATGAAAATACCCTAATTTTAAACCGTCAATATTCAGATGGTACGCAAGCTTTAATTTGGTACTATACTATCATAAGTTTTAAACATGAAGTGATTGTCCTTGATACACGCACTTGGCGCGGTTATATCAAAGGTGAAAATAAAACAACTGAACCGCCAATGCTGTTAAGTCCGATTGCGTTTAAAAAGCAAATTCAACAACCACTTAAAGAAACTAATAATTCTCAAATTGAAGCTACTTTAGTTGTGATTCCTACCAATTTAGTCAGTTTATCATTTGTGGATACTTTTCAAAATTGGGATTGGCAACGCCATCAAGTTGATAATATCGATCGTATTTTTAATAGCGATGTTGGAGATTCTTGGAATTTTAATAAAGTGGGTTTTGGTAAGTTACTTTCTTATTTATTGGAACAGCGCGATCGCGTCATAATTTTAACAGGTGATATTCATTATGCTGGCGCAGTCACACTAAATTATTGTGCGCGTAATCTCGATCAAACTTCTCCTAAAATTATAGCACAATTAACTTCTAGTGCCTTTAAAAATGAAGAATTTACAACTAAATTAGTGCATACAAAAATATCTTCTTTAGTATTGCAACAACCTGAAGTTTGGGCTGGCTGGAATCAGCAACCAAAACTGTTTGAAGTGCAAAGGATTCAAGAAAAAATAGAAATTACTCAGCTAGAAAATGCACCGGAGGTTCCCTTATTACGCGAAGTTGATGCAGGTAATTGGCATAATCAAGAGGTTTCTTGGGCGATCGCAGTTGAAAACCCAAAATATCTCCCAGATTGGTGGTATCGCACCGAATGGATCAAACGACAGAAATCCCAACCAGCTGCTTGGGAAAAAGCGAAAAATCCACCTCTACACTCTGAAGATAAAAGCGCATTAAATCCGGCATCTTGGCTAGGGCAAAATCGCTGGTTTCAAGAAGGAGAAGAAGTTGTAGGGTTAGCTAATTTTGGGTTAGTTTCATTTTGCTGGTCAACTGAAAATGACGATGCTAAAGCAGTAATTCAAGATATCTATTGGCGATCGAGTTGGGACAATCAGAGTGTAGTTTATAGTAGATATTTTGTGCCGCTAAAACTGAAAACTTTGCCTTTACCAGTAAACGTAATTCCCAGATTAATTAAACCAAATTAAGAGTACAGGATCAGGGGAGCAGAGGGGCTCCAGGG
>NZ_JADEWG010000340.1 GCF_015207735.1 [Phormidium] sp. LEGE 05292 | reverse complement strand
GGTTCTTCCGTACTTACTGTGCTAAATTATTAGGGAAGTGTTAAGCATCAAAGAGATGAAGAATAGATTACTGACTAAGTTGCTAAACCTACCAGGAGTTATAGTAGAAGAAAGTCAAGAAACAGAAAATACATTAATTTTGTTTGTTAAATCGGACAAAAAAACAGCAGTCTGTCCTAGATGTGGTCAAATAAGTCGTCGTCTGCATCAAAATCAAAGATATTTAGTAAAAGATTTACCAATAGGTAACAGAGAAGTAATTTTATCAGTGAATCGCCGTCGATTTAAGTGTGAAAATTGCCAAAAACCTTTTAGCGAAAGTTTAGATTTTGTGACGAAAAAGAAAAGCTTTACACATAGATATGCACAATCTATTACTCAACAGGTTGTGCATAGCGATATTAAGAACGTCGCTGATAACAATGGGTTAACTTGCGAAGAAGTAGAGTCAATGGTGATGTATTTTACTAAATCTATGCTGCCTATTGATTTGAACAATTTACGCAGATTAGGAATAGATGAAATTAGTTTAGTCAAAGGACAAGGTAAGTTTATCGTAGTTTTAGTAGACCTAGAGACCCATAAACTAATTGGGTTAGTGCCAGCGAGGAAACAAACAGAAATAGAAAAAGTTATGCAACAATGGGGAGAGAAAGTTTTGGCACAAATAGAAGAAGTAAGTATAGATATGACGGGAAACTATAAATCATTAATCCGAAAAATCTGTCCCAATGCAGAAGTAACAGTAGATAGATTCCATGTCGTAAAAATGATTCATCAAGAACTAAATCAAGCCAGAATAGACCAAAAGAAGACCGCAGAAGAATTAAATGTTAAAGCCAGGGCCAAGTTATTTGGTAGTTTAAAAGGCAGCAAATACATATTACTAAAAGCTGAAAATAAATTATCTCTTAAACAAAAAGAAAAATTAGAGCAGGTTAAAGGAGCTTCGCCCTTAGTCGAAATCATGCACTCATTAAAGGAAGAATTACATCAAATATTTGAAGAGAGTCAAAATTTGGGAGAAGGAACATTAAAGTTAATGGACTGGTTAGCCATAGCCCAGAATTATTATCGAAAAAGCGTCCCCACAATCAAGCGTTGGTTCGCCGAGATAGTGGGATATTTTGAAAATCGTACAACCAACGGAATAGTAGAAGGCATTAATAATAAATTGAAATTACTCAAACGTTGTGGATTTGGCTTTAGGAATTTCCGCAATTTTGAATTAAGAGCTTTATTGTTCTGGCACTTCCCTAATAATTTAGCACAGTAAGTACGGAAGAACC
>NZ_JADEWG010000101.1 GCF_015207735.1 [Phormidium] sp. LEGE 05292 | reverse complement strand
GTCCCCTTGTCCCCTTGTCCCCTTGTCCCCCTGCCCTTTTATATCACCGAGAAAAGTCGATCGGTAAATTCGGTATATATCATGATGGGTTACTGAAAAATTCTAGGATAAGATGATCTCGTCACCTAATTTAGGTCTCAGGAAAATCTGAAGGAAAAATCCTACTACGAAGCGATCGTAGTAGGCAACTGTTACCTAATTAGTTGGGTTACTGAATAGGATTTTCTTGGCTTCTAAATTTAGTATGCCCATTGGCAACACTAAAATTTCAGATGTGACAAAGTTCGTATTTTAAAAGTTCAGTAAGGCTGTAGGGCTTCACCCCTGTTGTTAGTTATACAACTTCCTTGCCAAGATAAAGTCTGTATTACATGAGAGGCTTTTTGGTTATGAGTTACGATCAATCTTCTAAACGGCTACCAGCCCCTTGCATTATAGATACCGGAATTGTAGTCAATAAACTAGATATGCGGCGACTCCTGATAGATTTGCGTCATGTCAGTTATTTACATTTCATAGAAGGTAATCTACAAAGTCAGGGTGAAGGCTATGTCCTAGAGGTCTTTTCCGATCCACAACGCTCCACTATGATCGCTAATCATGCACTTTACCTCAACGTCGATAGTTTTGATTACTTGGAATTAAAAGTGTCTCCCGAAGGAGAATCTTATTTCGATTTAATCCAAGACCATCGCCGCTTACGGCTGATTCCACTTACCAATCTGCTGCAAGAACATTCTAGTGCTAATCTAAATGCTGCTGACCTGGAAGCAGTTGTGGATCAAGTACTTTCAGCAAAGTGGGATCTCCAAATTGACGATGAAGGTGAAGATATATTTTGAATAGCAGATTTTCGTTTGTTTGTCAAGCTTGTTGTACTAATAGTCAAGCCAGAGCAGGAGTTTTTTCGACACCTCATGGTCAGGTTGAAACGCCCCGCTTTATGCCTGTGGGAACTTTAGCGACTGTAAAAACTGTGACACCACAACAGTTGCAGGCAACAGGGGCGCAGATGATTCTAGGGAATACTTATCATCTGCATTTGCAGCCAGGAGAACAAATTGTAGCTAGTGCGGGTGGTTTGCATAAGTTTATGGCTTGGAATGGGCCAATATTAACTGATTCTGGCGGTTTTCAGGTTTTTAGTTTAAGTGAATTACGTAAAATAACTGAGAACGGTGTAACTTTTCGTTCTCCGCGAGATGGCCGAATGATTGAGTTAACGCCGGAAAAATCCATCCAGATTCAAAATGCGTTAGGGGCGGATGTAATTATGGCGTTTGATGAATGTCCGCCCTATCCAGCAACGAGAGAAGATGTAGAATTGGCGACGGAACGGACTTATCGCTGGTTAAAACGCTGTATAACCGCCCATCAGCGTCAAGATCAAGCGTTGTTTGGGATTGTGCAAGGGGGGGTTTTTTTAGATTTGCGCCAGGAAGCTGCGGCATCTTTAACTGGGTTGGATCTTCCAGGTTATGCGATCGGTGGTGTGAGTGTGGGAGAACCTCCAGAATTAATTGAGAAGATTGTTAGGGCGACTGCACCAATGTTACCTGTGGAAAAACCCCGCTATTTGATGGGGGTGGGAACTTATCGGGAAATGGTGCAAGCGATCGCAGCTGGTATAGACTTATTTGATTGCGTGATTCCGACTCGTTGGGCGCGTCACGGTACAGTTGTGGTGAGTGGGGAACGCTGGAATTTGAAAAACGCCCGCTTTCGAGAAGATTTTACGCCTTTAGATGAGAGTTGCGATTGTTATACTTGTCAAAATTTCACACGCGCCTATCTCTGCCATTTGGTACGAAGTCGGGAGATTTTAGCTTACACGCTGCTGTCAATTCACAATATTACTGAGTTAGTGCGGTTTACCCAAAGAATTAGAGAAGCGATTTTGCGTGATAGCTTTACAGAAGAATTTGCCGAATGGCTGGCACCAACACCATCATCTTTGGAAGCCTCTCATGTTAAGATATATGGCAATTCTTAAAACTGTGTTGGAAAGGAAGGTTAATTGATGGAAGCGGCGCTCTTACTAGCAAAATTGCCTGAAGCTTTTTCGGCGTTCGATCCACTGGTGGATGTTCTCCCGATTATCCCCGTGTTTTTCTTACTGTTGGCTTTCGTTTGGCAAGCTGCGGTTGGTTTTAGATAAACAGTTAAATAGTTTCATTTCAAAGAGTTGTGTGGCTACTCGGATTTTTCGGGTAGTCGCATTTTTTTGGGGGTGGCGATCGCTTTGGCTCAAAAGTAACAATATAAGACTTACGTACTGAGATCTCCCCTAGTTCTCCTGAAAAAAGCGGAAATTAAGTTCCTCTTTTTTCAGGAAAGCCAGGAGAATCTAAATTTCAGGCTGAGAGTGCGTAAGTCCTACAATAGAAATTTTTTGGTCAACTTGTAAGTCCTAGATAAGTAGATTCACGTATAGAGGGGGAGTATAATTTGTCAAATATATCAATGTCAACCCAGGAAAATCAAAATATAGTAAAAATAAAGATTGTAGAGTAAACAAACAATGAAAGCTACATTGATAAATGCGATCGCTGCTACTGCGGCATTATTGGGAGTTGTGGCAACTAATGGAGTCGCTAAAGCTGATGACTTTAGTTGCTCGATAGTAGACGGTGCCAAAAACGAAGCTATTCAAAGTTGCTTCACTAGTTTGGCTCCAGATTTGACAGATATTTTCGATGCACCCTTGTCTTTGCCACAATTCAATTCATCCCTTGGTATCCTCAACAGTGCAACCCTGGCGTTTACTGGATTGATTCAAGGAAATGCAGGTTTTGAAAATATGAGTAAAACACCAAGTACCATTACGGTAGATCTTTCCGGTTCGCTCAATTTAAAGGATGCTAGTGGAACTTCTCTACTAGAGTTAAACCCGCAATTGCTGTCCAAATACAATGTCGCCGGGTATGATAAGACAACTGATTATGGTGGCGCTTCTGGTAAAACTTTGGAAGGATTAACAGCCGAAGGCTCTGGAAGTAAAACTTTTACTGATGCCGAATTAACCCCTTTCATCGGTACTGGAATTGTCAACTATTTTCTCTCTGCTGAAGCTACATCAAATTTTAGTGGTTCGGGTAACATAAGCTCTTTTGTGAGTACATACGCTGGTGCAGGAGTCAATATCTCTTACAATTACACTAAAAAAACACCTGAGCCTACTACAATCATTGGACTCGCTGTAGTCACAGGACTAGCGTTTTTTTGCAAGAGAAATCAAGTTGAGAAAAAAGCTCAGAAAATGGGATAGCTTTAAAAGCTTAAATATTAGCTAGCAGGTAAGTTCAACATTAATTGATTGGCAGAAACTCAGTATTTATGAGGTTTTTGCCACTTTTGTTTATTTTATGCGATCGCACGCACTAACTCCCCTGAATCACGCTGCTAAATAACCGTTCCACAGGACAAATAAATCCAGGTAAAAGAGGACTGGTTAAATTATCTTCTCTATATAAAGTAACAGCTAGTCTTAAAATTCCATTTTCTCGACGATAAATTTCTATTCGGATTTGTTTGCGATCGAAGATCCAATATTCTCGAACTCCTTGAGATGAATATAGTTTTAATTTTAATTCCCGATCTCTTCTTTCTTGTATTTCTCCGGGTGAGAGAACTTCGATAATTAATTCTGGCGCACCTGTTAAATGTCCAGCTTCATCTAATATTTCTGCTAACCTTTCTTTACTAGCCCAAACGACATCAGGAATTACATTATCTGCATCTGTAAAAATAATACCTGGAGCAAAAGCTGTTCTACCGCTATTAGTTTGAGCTGACCAGATTTCTAACTCAGTAGCAATTTTCACACAGACTTCTTGATGTTTCCAGTCAGGTGCTCTTGTCACAAATAATTCTCCATTAATTATTTCATAACGTTTGCCATCATTGGGGAATAGTTCCAAGTCGGCAGTTGTCCAATGTACTTTGTCAGTTATTGTCGGAAGCATAAGTAAAATTTAGAGGTTTTTTAATTAAGGTAGGGACACAGCATCATAGATATATTGTGACAGATAAAAGTTTTAATGATGCTGTGTCCCTACTGTATTTTTATGGTAACTGCGATCGCACTTTGGTTGAAGGATTGGAGAGGGTGTGCGATATGCCTACGGCACGCTACGCGATCGAACTATATTTCATTTAAAGTTCAAGAAACTTGCTGATTTTTCCCTTCAGGGTTTTATTTAAGTGTTCAGCCTTGTAAACCTTTGTAAGCCCAGATTAGTCGATCGGATTGCGAAGATCTTCTAATAATATTAAGCCACCCTCGCATTTGTTCTTCCACAGAAATAACTGTGATGGCAATCTCTTGATAATTAACTCGACTAACTCGCTGTTTTACCACTGGATGCTCATTTTGCCAAAGTGTCAGACAGTCGGTATCGAGTATCCACAAACTCACTTGTTATCCTCCGCATCAATTTTCCGGTAATATTCCTCCATTTCTGCATCGACTTCGCTTCGATAAGCTTCCATTTCAGAAATCATCTCATTAAAAAGAGGATTATCCTTATACATTCCCGCAAACTTTATCCAAGGATTTTCTGATTTAGGCAAAGCCATTTCTTGTACAACAATTTCAGCGTTTTTTAACCTTGCTGTTAAAAGCTAATTAATATTTGTTAACGCTGCTTCTTTTGTATTTCCAGTTGCTTGAAAATCCGCTAACCCCCATACTGTAGCTTTATATTTGCCTTCGTTTTCTTGTTCAATTATTACTGAGTAAGTTAATTCAGATAAATTTTCTCCAGGTTCATTTAACAAATTACTTTTCATGATTTAAAATCTATGTTATGATTTTTTAATTATAACCTAAAATTTCCTCAAAGTTATTAATAATCCATTCAAAAACTCTAAAACTGACCGATTCCCGAAGGGATGGCTTCGTGAGTCACACAAGGAAACTTTTTCAAAGCTGCGATCGCGTGTAACTGCACCACTGCATCTCGATCGGACAACAAAGATTGCAAAGAATCTACAGCTTGGGGATCTGCCAACAAACCTAAACTAGTAGCGATGTTTTGGCGAATTTCCGGCAAATCTATTGCCGGATGTGAGGAATTTAACAATTCAATTAAATCTTGCGTAGCCATGGGAATTAAATTAGCAGCTTGCACTTGACCTAAAACAGTAATTATTTCTTGCCAAATCAATAATTGAGAATCGATTTGTTGAGCATTTACCGCAAAATCTTGCTGAAAAATTTGTTTTAAATATGCGATCGCTTGTGGTGTTTCCACCCAACTTAAAGCCCGAATTGCTTGTAATTGTAAAGGTAGAGGTGTTACCTTTGATTCCCACAAAGAGAACAAAGCCTCAGCAGCTTCATCAGTTCCCAAACGTCCTAAAGCGATCGCAGTTTGTTGACAAACTTCCAGATTAAAATCCCACAATAAAGGCTTTAAAATCTTGACTAAATTTAACTGATCTTTTAGATCGCTGCGAACACCCAAAGCAATTACCGCTTCTTTTCGTACACTCGCCGCCACATCTTTTAAAGCAGCTAACAGCACAGGCAAAATTAACGGATCGTGAAAACTACCCAAAGCTTCAATTGCTATTGTCCTGACTAATACATTTGATTCATTCACCACAGATAATAAAGGAGTAATAGTTTCTTTGGTGCGAATATGGGCAAGTCCTCTCACTGATAAAAGTCGCCATTCTTCTTGATTTAACAATTCCGTTAAAGCAGCAATGGCATTTTTTCCCTGATTAGCCAAAGCTGTCGTTGCCATAGCAGTTAATTCTTCACTTTCTGAAGTTTTTAACAACTCAACCAAAGCGGAAATTACTGCTGAGTCATTAAATTCACCCAAAATTCTCGCTGCAAACCAGCATAATTCTTCATCTGCTTCTTCATCTTGCAAAATACTAATTAAAGGTGCGATCGCCTGTTTACCCAAACCAGGAAAAATCTTCGCCACATCCCAGCGATCCTGAAAATCACCCCAAGTTAAAATCTCTAAAGCCCAATGCAAAATTTGTTGATGATTACTTGGCACTAAAGTTTTTGACTGTAGCAAATGTTGTAGACATTGGTTTAGCAATGACCAATTTTCTTGTGCTGCTGCGATCGTCGCTTTGGCTAAAAAATCCAACTTCCTAAACTCCCTTTTAATTGCTAACAACAATGTCTCAAACTTAAGCTAGTGCTGCGTGGCAGAAATAAAGAAATCAGTTAAAAAAAAGGTGAAAAGCTGAACAAAAAAGCCTTTTTTCTTTGGCGCATTCTGGCGCTAGCGGCAATATTGAGAAACATCTTCGCCACAGTCATTCGCCAAAAAACATAAAGCCCGAAAACGCAATTCCACTAACTGAATATAAAACGGGTTCAGCTTGCAGAGTGCGGGGATATGAAATAAAGTTCGTCCTAATAATTTTATATCTCGCTCAAACATACAATGCGCTGGAATTAATTTACATAAAAAGTGGGCAAGTTTTGCTTCTTTCACTTGTAAAGATGCTAGCCAATGTGAAACAGGCTGCACCAAAATACCGAAAAATTGCTGACGTGAATAGAAACCAGAATTATCAAAAGTACCAGAACGTAACATGAAATATTTCCCCTTGTCCCCCTATCTACCCCCAAGGTTAAGTTACCTATTAGGGAAATTTTGTATAGGTTGTTACGCTAATGTGCGATCAATGTATTTATTGAATCGAGATTATTCAAGATTTGCAATTGATGATCGATCGCTAATCTCCCATGTAAAAAAAGCATCGTCACCATGAAAAAACTTCATTTAACGCAATAATTTGTAAAAACTGATACGAAAATTCACAATCATCCCGGATAGTTTATTACCAACGAACAGCCAATCGAAGACAACGTTGCCTAATACCTCTAATAAATATGAGGACTAAAACCAAGGCAATCACCCAAAGGAAGAGAAAATGGTATCCGTAGCCACAGCAACCGCAAATCTGAACAAATTTGAAAAAATTAAGTCCGAAAAAGACGGTTTAGCGGTCAAAGCTCAACTAGAAGACTTTGCCAAAATCGGCTGGGAGGCAATTGAAAAAGGCGATCGAGACTATCGGCTGAAATGGTTGGGAGTATTCTTCCGCCCAGTTACGCCTTGTAAATTTTACCAGGGAATTAGTCCAGCAAGTGCGGGACATGATTACCAGACTTAAAGCCCGTACTGCGCGAGTTATTAATTAAACATTTCGATGCTGAAATCAAGTCATAATTTGCCAATTATACTAAATCCGGGTTCATTACCCAATTTTAGGGATTTGGAGGGAACCACGTTCGCGTAGCGGTGCGTAGCACTTAGACACGAAGAACACGAAGAAAGAAGAAGAAAAGGATAACGGGGGTAGCTAACCCGGATTTGGTATTAATTCTCATTTTGCATCTTAAATTACTGAATTTCCTAGCAGCAATAACTACAATTCAGCTAAATTTTGCTAGCCCGGAATTTAGCAGGAAAAATTTCTCTCACTATCACTAATTTCACGACCGGAGTTAAAGCAAATGTCCAAATATTCCCGAAGAAAATTTTTATTCACCGCAGGAATTACCGCCGCCGGAACTTTATTAGTACATGGTTGTACTTCAGGGACAAATAATGCTGCCAACACTAATACCAACACGACAGCAAACACTAACACTAATACTAATGCTTCCCCAAGTGCAGTACCAGCAGTCAACGTCAATCCTGCTGATGCACCAGAAGTTACAACAGCTAAATTAGGATTTATTGCTTTAACTGATTCCGCACCTTTAATTATTGCCAAAGAAAAGGGATTTTTCGACAAGTACGGCATGAAAGATGTGGAAGTTCTCAAACAAGCATCTTGGCCTGTAACTCGTGATAATTTGGAAACAGGTTCTGCTGGTGGTGGGATTGACGGCGCACATATTTTAAGCCCGATGCCTTACTTTATGACCTTGGGACAAACCAAAACTAAACAGCCAGTCCCAATGTATATTTTGGCGCGGTTAAATACTAACGGACAAGCGATTTCTATTGCTAATAACTACAAAGAATTTAAAGTTGGTTTAGATAGCAAAGGGTTAAAAGATGCTTTCAGTAAAGCTAAATCTGCTGGTAAAAATGACCTGAAAGCAGCAATTACTTTTCCCGGTGGAACTCACGACCTTTGGATGCGTTATTGGTTAGCTGCTGGTGGTATTAATCCTGACCAAGATATTTCTGTAATTCCTGTTCCGCCGCCGCAAATGGTAGCTAATATGAAAACTGGAAATACGGAAACTTTCTGCGTTGGAGAACCTTGGAACGCGCAATTAATTAACCAAGGCTTAGGTTACAGTGCATTAGTAACGGGTGAGTTGTGGAAAGATCATCCTGAAAAAGCTTTTGCAATGCGCCAAGATTGGGTAGATAAACACCCGAAAGCAGCGAAAGCATTATTAATGGCAGTTTTGGAAGCTCAACAATGGTGCGATAAGTTAGAAAATAAAGAAGAAATGTGCCAAATTCTTTCTCAGAAAAAGTGGACTGGCGTACCTGCAAAAGATATTATTGAACGTTCCAAAGGTAACATTGATTACGGCGATGGTCGTCCAGTTGTGCAAAATAGTCCATTGTTAATGAAATTCTGGGCTGATAACGCTTCTTATCCTTATAAGAGTCATGATTTGTGGTTTTTAACCGAGAATATGCGCTGGGGATATATTCCGGCTGATACTAACACTAAGCAATTAATTGATCAAGTGAACCGGGAAGATTTGTGGAAAGAAGCCGCTAAAGCGATCGCAGTTCCCGAAGCCCAAATTCCTACTAGTACATCTCGCGGAATTGAAACATTCTTCGATGGTGTGACATTCGATCCAATAAATCCGCAAGCATACTTGAAGAGTCTAAAAATTAAGAAAGCTTAATCGTTGATTTCGGTAATGGGTAATCAAAGCACATCCATTACCAATTACCTACTACCAACTACCTAACACCCAATCGAAGGAAACAGCATGACATCCAGAACTAACGGCACAATTTATCGTCGCCCTTCCCAAAATAGCTTTACTAAACTTTGGCGCAAGAACTCAAATAAAATTATCCGCCCACTCGTTGCGATCGTCGTTTTTCTAGTAATTTGGCAACTCCTTTGTCCTCCTGGTTCTAAAGGATTACCAGGGCCAATTCAAGTTTTTAATGACACATTTAATCCTTACATTATCAATCCTTTTTTTGATAATGGCGGCAACGATAAAGGTTTAGGATTACAAATAATTGCTAGTCTCAAACGGGTGGCTATAGGATTTTCTTTGTCGGCAATTGTTGGTATTTTTGTTGGCATTGTTGTTGGCGCAAACAAATTCCTCTATGAAGCAGTAGACCCAATTTTCCAAGTTTTGCGAACGATTCCGCCTCTAGCTTGGTTGCCCATTGCCTTAGCTGCTATTAATCAAAACGAACCTTCAGCAATTTTCGTAATTTTTATTACTTCTATTTGGCCGATTATTATTAACACAATGGTCGGAGTGCAACAGTTACCTCAAGATTACAGAAACGTTGCCAGGGTTTTGCAACTGTCCGGTAAAGATTATTTCTTAAACATTCTGTTTCCGGCGACAGTTCCTTATATTTTTACTGGTTTAAGAATTGGTATTGGTTTATCTTGGTTGGCAATTGTTGCCGCAGAAATGTTAGTCGGTGGCGTAGGAATCGGCTTTTTCATTTGGGATGCTTACAACAATTCGCAAATTAGCCAATTGATTTTAGCCTTAATTTATGTAGGCATTGTTGGCTTATTACTAGATAGATTAGTTGCCTATATCGCCTCAATTGCAGTCCCAGCAGAACAGAAATAAAGTTTTGAGTTCTGAGTTTTGAGTTAGGGAGAGTTTGGGGAGTTATACTAAATCCGGGTAAAAAACCCTCTTTATAAATGAACCGCTCCAGGCGCAGAGAACGCAGAGGAAAGAGGGAAAAGATATCGGGAGTAACTAACCCGGATTTGGTATTAGATAGTTTTGAGTTAAGACATTTCCCCTTGTCCCTAGCTAGTCCCCCATCACCAACTACCAATTACCAACTACCCACTACAAATCACCATGTCAGTATTTCTTGAAGTAGATCACGTCGATCGCATTTTCCCCCTAGCAAATGGCGGTAGTTACATTGCCTTAAAAAATATCGAATTAAAAATTAAACCAGGCGAATTTGTTTCCTTAATTGGACATTCTGGTTGTGGTAAATCTACCCTGTTAAATATGATTGCAGGTTTGGATCGTCCGACGAAAGGCGGCATCATTTTAGAAGGGCGAGAAGTGACAAAGCCAGGGCCCGATCGCATGGTAGTATTTCAAAATTATTCTTTGCTACCTTGGCTAACTGTCCGGCAAAATATCACCCTCGCAGTGAACAAAGTTTTAAAAGAAAAAACTGCGGTTGAACGCAAAGAAATTGTTCAACACCACATTGATTTAGTAGGTTTAAAAAACGCCGCAGATAAACGTCCCGGTGAATTATCTGGAGGGATGAAACAAAGAGTTGCGATCGCCCGTGCCCTAGCAATTCGTCCTAAATTACTATTATTAGATGAACCTTTCGGCGCATTAGATGCTTTAACTAGGGGTGGCTTACAAGAACAATTAATGCAGATTTGTGAAGAAAGCCACGTTACCTGCGTGATGGTAACTCATGATGTGGATGAAGCATTGTTATTATCCGATCGTATTGTGATGTTAACCAATGGGCCAGAATCCCACATTGGTCAAATTTTAGAAGTCTCAATTCCCCGTCCTCGCCATCGTTTAGAAGTAGTAAATCATCCCAATTACTACTCAATGCGGAACGAAATGATTTACTTCTTAAATCAACAGAAACGGGATAAAAGGCGGAAAGCAAAACAGCAAGACAAGCCCGCAGTACCAGCTTCAGGTAAAGCATTTATTTCTAGCAAAGGCTTAGAAAAAACTAATTTAGAAATTGGCTTTATTCCTTTAACAGATTGTGCGCCATTAGTAGTTGCCCAAGAAAAAGGTTTCTTCAAAAAACATGGATTTGAAGAAGTCAAATTAGTGAGAGAACCTAGTTGGAAAGCGATCGCCCAAGGTGTTGCTACCCGTCGTTTAGATGCAGCCCAAATGGTTGCCGGAATGCCTTTAGCTATGACTTTAGGAAGTGGCGAAACGGGAGTACCAATTGTTACTGCTTTAGTTCTTAGTCGCAATGGCAATGCTATTACTTTGAACAAAAGTTTCTATAACCAAGGAGTAAGAAATTTAGCAGATTTAAAAGAAACTATTGCCGAAACTCCGCAAAAGAGTCACGTAATGGGTATGGTGCATAATGCTTCTATGCACAACTTAATTCTGCGTTATTGGTTAGCTTCTGGTGGGATAGATCCTGACTTAGACATGACATTAGCCGTGATTCCGCCACCGCAAATGGTTGCTAATTTAAAAGCCGGAAATATTGATGGTTATTGTGTGGGTGAACCTTGGAATTCTCGCGCAGTTCACGAAAAGTTAGGTTATGTAATTGCCACTGATTTAGATATTTGGGCAGGACATCCAGAAAAAGTTCTAGGAATGCGCGAAGACTGGGTAAATCAATATCCTCAGACTCACATTGCTTTAGTTAAAGCGTTGTTAGAAGCTTGTGAATATTGTGACGATCGCCGCAATCGAGAAGAAATTTTAGGATTAATTTGTCGTCCTCAATATGTTGGTTCTGCACTAGAATATACCCGCCCAGGTTTCTTAACTGCTTACAACAAAGGTACTGATGAAGTACCGCAACTTTTGCCCAGATTTAATCAATTTCACTTCAATAATACTAACTGTCCAGGAAGAGTCGAAGGTTTATGGATTCTCACTCAATTAGCCCGTTGGGGTATCACTCCTTTCCCGAAAAATTGGATTGAAATTTTAGAAAGAGTGCGTCGAGTAGATTTATATGGTGAAGCGGCGCGTCAGGTAGGATTTCCAGATATTGAACCCGATCGCCAATGTTTTGAATTGTTCGATCGCATGGTGTTTAATCCTGACGATCCGATCGGTTATTTACAACGCCTGACAATTCACAGACAAATCCGCGTTCAAGAAATTATCATTGATGATTCTAGAACAGAAGCAGCTTAAATTGTCATTGGTTATTGGTTAATAATTACTCCAAATGACAGATGACCAATAACAAATGACCAACAACAAATGACAAATGACCAATAACTAATAACCACCATGCAAACTAGCAATACCGCTAAAATTCAACTCAAAGAACCAATTAATCGTGAACCTTTTTTGGTGATCGATCGAGTTTCCAAAACTTACCCTACTCCTAATGGGTTGTATCCGGTTTTAGAAAATGTTAACTTCACCGTTTATGAAGGAGAGTTTGTCTGTGTGATCGGTCACTCCGGTTGCGGCAAATCTACTTTGTTGAACATGGTTTCTGGTTTTAATAAACCAACTGAGGGCGAAGTTAGATTGCGGGGAAATTTAATTACAAAACCTGGCCCCGATCGCATGATGGTTTTCCAAAATTACGCCCTTTTGCCTTGGAAAACTGCTTATGAAAATGTTTACTTGGCAGTAAAAACTGCTTTTCCGAACAAATCTAAAGCCGAAAAACACGAAATTGTTGAAGAACATTTGGCAATGGTGGGATTAACAGAAGCCGCCCACAAACGCCCGCATCAACTATCAGGTGGAATGAAGCAAAGAGTTGCGATCGCCCGCGCTTTAGCTATCCGTCCTGAAATCCTCATTTTAGACGAACCTTTCGGCGCGTTGGATGCCATTACTAAAGAAGAATTGCAAGAAGAATTATTGAGTATTTGGCGAGAACACCGCACTACAGTATTGATGATTACCCATGATATTGATGAGGCATTGTTCCTTGCCGATCGCTTAGTCATGATGACCAATGGCCCAGCCGCCAACATTGGCGAAGTCATGGATATTCCTTTTTCTCGTCCACGCGATCGCGCCCAAATCATGGAAGATCCTCAATATTACGAACTGCGGAACTACGCCCTAGACTTCCTCTTCCGGCGTTTTGCCCACGTTGAGTAGGTACTGGGGACTGGGTACTAGGGACTGGGGACAAGGGGACAAGGCAATACTGCTCGGTTAAGCAAGTTTTTGGTCTGTAGGGGCGTTCGCGTAGCGTGCCGGAGGCATCAGCATTCGGGTCAAAAATTATGGCCCAAAACCTAGATTTTCTGCCCGAATGCTTCGCCCTTGCCTTTAACCGAGCAGTATTGGGTGACAAGGGGAATTTCTGTAAGGACGGGTTTTTTTATTAACTCTTCAGCTGTGAACATAAAATTGTCTGCTAAACCCGCCCCTACAACTCAAAACTCTCCCAGTCCCCAGTCCCCAGTACCCAAATCATGTAAAAACAGCAATTTATTCATGCAACTTATTCATAAAAATAGATATTTTGTTACTAAAGATACCTTTTACCTCTGTTCATTCTCTAAACTGAAGTACGTAAGGTTAGGAATTCAATGGAATCGATGAAATGTAGTGGGCTTTAAACAGAAGGAAAAGTTTTACAAAATCAAATAAAACTTTCTTTAATGCAGCAGTTTTTTATCCTTTGTTTATGAAATATCCTGTCACCAAAAGAAACGTTCTGTCTAAAGATAGATTTACTAGACAGAAACTAGAAAGTTGTAACAAAATTTACAAACTAAGCCTTGTTAGCCGAATAGCATGAAACGAAAAATATTATCTAAGTCATCCAGGTTTTAATTGATTGAGCAAATAACTTAAGTTACGGATTTGAAGATAAATAAAAGGGACTAAGTGGAGGAATAACTGATGACAAGTACTATCACACCACCAACAACCAGCACCCAGAATAAGTTTGAAAAATTCAAAGCTGAAAAAGACGGTTTAGCAGTCAAAGCAGAGTTAGAAGAATTTGCCCGGATTGGTTGGGAAGCGATGGATGAAACCGATCGCGAACATCGGTTAAAATGGTTGGGAATCTTCTTCCGTCCTGTGACTCCCGGAAAATTTATGATGCGTTTGCGCTTACCAAACGGCATCATTAACAGCGAACAAATGCGGGTTTTAGGGGAAATTGTCCAACGTTATGGTAGCGATGGAAACGCTGATATTACTACCAGACAAAACCTACAATTACGGGGAATTCGCATCGAAGATGTACCGGACATTTTCCGCAAAATGAAAGCCGTTGGTTTAACCAGCGTGCAGTCAGGAATGGATAATGTTCGTAACATTACCGGATCGCCTGTGGCGGGTATTGATGGTGATGAATTATTCGATACCAGAGAACTTTGCCAACAAGTGCAAGACATGATTACTAATCATGGTGAAGGTAATTCAGAGTTTACCAATTTACCCCGGAAGTTTAATATTGCGATCGCTGGATGTCGAGACAATTCCGTTCACGCTGAAATCAACGACATTGCTTTTATTCCCGCATTTTTAAACGAAACTTTTGGTTTTAATGTATTAGTTGGCGGCTTCTTTTCTGCTAAACGTTGTGATGCCGCTATTCCCTTAAATGCTTGGGTTCCTCCTAGCGATGTTCTCGCATTAAGCAGAGCAATTTTAGAAGTTTTTCGTGACCAAGGTTTACGCGCCAATCGGCAAAAAGCCCGGTTAATGTGGTTAATAGATGAAATCGGTTTAGTACAATTTCGCACGGAAGTTGAAAACCGATTGGGGAAACCTCTGGCAGAAGCAGCAGCCAAAGACGAAATTGTTTGGGAAAAACGCGATCATATCGGCGTTTACAAACAAAAGCAACCAGGCTTAAACTTTGTTGGCTTACATATTCCCGTTGGGCGTTTATTTGCCCCAGATATGTTTGAACTTGCCAGAATCGCAGATGTTTATGGCACTGGAGAAATTCGCCTGACAGTTGAAGAAAATCTAATTATTCCCAATATCACGGATGCCAAACTAGAGGCATTTTTAGCTGAACCAATTTTAGAAAAATTTAGCATCAATCCGACACCTTTAAATCGGGCATTAGTTTCTTGTACCGGGGCACAATTCTGCGGTTTCGCCTTGATTGAAACTAAAAATCGCGCCTTAGCAATGATTAAGGAATTGGATGCAGAATTAATGCTAACCAAACCTGTAAGAATTCATTGGACTGGTTGCCCAAATTCTTGTGGACAACCTCAAGTTGCTGACATTGGTTTGATGGGAACTAAAGTGAGAAAAGATGGTAAAACTGTTGAAGGCGTTGACCTTTATATGGGTGGAACGGTTGGTAAAGATGCCCATTTAGGAACTTGTGTAAAAAAAGGTATTCCCTGTGAAGATTTGAAGCCAGTTTTACTCGATTTGTTGATTAACCAATTTGGCGCAACACTCCGCACTAGCCAAAGTTAATTAACTGATAGGTTTGCGATAAGCCAATCGCATTTTGGTTAAGGCAAGATAGATATCTTTGATATCTTGCCTCTACCTTTACTTACTGAATTTTACGCTCTTACTATATTTATAAAGGAAGAATATCATGTTGAAAGAAATGTGGTCTTTGAAAGGGCGATACAAGATATTACACCTCACTTGGTTCGCTTTTTTCTTGACCTTTGTATGTTGGTTCAATTTTGCGCCATTCGCAACTACGATCGGGAAAGAGTTACAGCTAGAAGAAGCCCAAATTAAAACCTTATTAATATGTAATTTGGCTTTAACAATCCCAGCCCGGATTATTATTGGGATGTTACTAGATAAATTTGGCCCCCGGATTACTTATTCAGCCTTATTAATGTTTGCAGTTGTACCATGTTTGGCAACAGCAATGTCGCAAAATTTTGGTGAATTAGTCGTCAGTCGTTTGCTGATGGGAATTGTTGGCGCGGGGTTTGTAGTTGGGATTCGCATGGTGTCAGAATGGTTCCCACCTAAAGAAATTGGAATTGCAGAAGGTATTTATGGTGGATGGGGTAATTTTGGCGCATTTGGTGCAGAATTTGCTTTACCAACAATTGCACTTTCTACTGCTTTTTTAGGTGGTGGCGCAACTAATTGGCGTTTAGCGATCGCATTAACAGGCATAGTTGCCGCAATTTATGGCTGGATTTATTATCATAATGTACAAGATACTCCGGCTGGATTAACCTACAGAAAACCCAAGAAAAGTGGGGCGATGGAAGTAACCAGCGTTCGCAGTTATTATGCAATGCTTCTGTCAAATTTTGGGTTAATTTTTGCCCTTGGTTTATTAGCTTGGCGGTTAGCACAACCAAAAATTCACTTTTTCAATGTTGAACAAATGGTATTGGTTTGGTTGCTGTTAGGTTTCTTGTTTGCTTATCAAACTTTGAAAGCTTGGGAAGTGAACAAAGACCTTTTACAAGGACACAAAACTTATAAACCTGCTGAACGTTATGAATTTCGCCAAGTTGCTTTATTAGAATTGTGTTATGTAGTTACTTTTGGTTCTGAATTAGCAGCAGTTTCCATGTTGCCTGGGTTTTTTGAAAAAACCTTTTCTTTGGAGCACGTTGTAGCTGGAATGATTGCTGCTAGTTACCCGTTTTTAAACTTAGTTTCTCGTCCTAGCGGTGGGTTAATTTCTGATAAATTGGGTAGCCGGAAATGGACTATGACAGCTATTGCAGGTGGAGTGGGAATTGGTTATTTATTAGCCCATAGTATCAATGCTAGCTGGTCAATTCCAATGGCGATCGCAATTACCATGTTCTCTGCTTACTTCGCCCAAGCTGGATGTGGGGCAACCTACGGAATAGTTCCCTTAATTAAAAAGGAAATTACCGGACAAATTTCTGGCAATGTCGGCGCTTATGGTAACTTCGGTGGCGTGGTATTCCTCACAGTTTTTAGCTTAACTGATGCCCCCACTTTGTTTACCACAATGGGAATCTCTGCATTAGTTTGTTGCCTACTATGCGCCTTCTATTTGAAAGAACCCAAAGGTTCTTTTGCAGCACATTACGCTGAAGAATCAGCAATGGAAGCGCCAGCAACTCAACCTCTTCCTCGACTAATTTACACACCAGAAGAAGAATAATAAACGGTGAATAGGTAATAGCTAATAGGTAATAAGTAATGGGAAAAAATTACCAATTACCCATCACCAATTAGCAATTACCAAATACCAACTACCAACTACCAAATTACAGCGAAAAGGTTATGACTGACTCAACAAAAACACTTTGTCCCTATTGTGGTGTAGGCTGTGGTTTAGAAGTGTCTCCACCAGCACAACCAGGAAAACCTGTAAATAGAGACAGTCAAGGATCTCCTATTTGGAAAGTGTTAGGCGATCGCAACCACCCTTCAAGTCAAGGTATGGTATGTGTTAAAGGTGCAACAATTGCCGAATCTTTAAACAAAGACCGCTTACTTTATCCCATGATGCGAGAAACTTTAGACCAACCTTTTCGCCGCGTAACTTGGGAAGAAGCACTCAACGCCATAGTTAACAGAATTCAAACAGTCCGCTACACTCAAGGCGAAGATGCTATTTGTATGTATGGTTCTGGGCAATTCCAAACTGAAGATTATTATGTTGCCCAAAAACTTATGAAAGGCTGTCTTGGTACTAACAATTTTGATGCCAATTCTCGACTTTGTATGTCCTCAGCAGTATCGGGATATATTCAAAGTTTTGGTGCTGATGGCCCACCTTGTTGTTATGATGATTTAGAACTTACAGATTGCGCGTTTTTAATTGGCACTAACACCGCTGAATGTCACCCAATTATATTTAACCGATTACGGAAATCTCATAAAAAAAGCAACGGCAAAGTGAAAATGATTGTCGTCGATCCGCGTCGGACAACCACAGCCGAAGCCGCAGATTTACACTTAGCTATTAAACCTGGAACTGATATAGATTTATTGAATGGAATTGCTTATTTATTGTTACGTTGGGGATATGTTGACCATCAATTTATCGATGAATGTACGGCAAATTTCCCGGCTTATGCAGAAGTAATTAGCAAATATCCTCCCGAATATGTTGCTAACAAATGCGGCATTAAACAAGAAGATTTAGAAACCGCCGCCCGTTATTGGGGACAAGCAAACAGTGTGTTGTCGATGTGGTCAATGGGTGTTAATCAATCTTCGGAAGGAACTGCCAAAGTTCAGACAATTAATAACTTACATTTAATGACTGGACAAATCGGTAAACCTGGGGCAGGGCCTTTTTCTTTGACTGGACAACCTAATGCAATGGGTGGTAGAGAAGCAGGCGGGTTATGTCACATTCTCCCAGGTTATCGGTTAGTAAAAAATCCCCAACATCGTGCCGAAGTCGAGAAATTGTGGGGACTTCCCTCAGGAAGAATTGCTGCTAAACCCGGTCTTTCTGCTTGGGAAATGATTAAAGGTTTAGAAACTGGTGAAGTGGGATTTTTATGGATTGCGGCAACAAATCCGGCGGTGAGTATGCCAGATTTAGAAAGGACTAAAAAAGCATTGTTGCGATCGCCTTTCACCGTCTATCAAGATGCCTATTACCCCACAGAAACCGCAGCTTATGCTCATGTTTTATTACCCGCTGCCCAGTGGAGTGAAAAAACAGGAACCATGACAAATTCGGAAAGGCGAGTTACACTTTGTTCAGCGTTTCGCGACCGCCCAGGAGAAACCAAAGCTGACTGGGAAATCTTCGCCGAAGTTGGCAGACGTTTAGGTTTTACCGAACAATTTAAATTTACTAATTCTGCCGAAGTTTATGCCGAATTTGCCCAATTAACCAAAGGGCGGCCCTGCGACATGACAGGGTTAAGTCACGAAAAATTAAACACTCAAGGCCCCCAACAATGGCCTCATCCCGCTGATGGTAATTTATTAGAAGGCGCACCCGCCCGACTCTACACCGACCATCGTTTCCACACCCCCGACGGACGCGCCCGCTTTGCAGCATATCACTCTCGCGGATTAGCCGAACCACCAGACCCAGATTATCCCCTCGTTTTAACTGTAGGCAGACTTTACGGACATTGGCACACCCAAACTCGCACCGGAAGAATTGAGAAAATCACCCAAATGCACCCTCATCCCTTCATCGAAATTCATCCCCGTGATGCCGCAAAATTGGGGATTCAAGATGAAGAATTAGTCCAAGTACGGAGTCGTCGCGGAGTCACCCGTTTTCCCGCCAAAGTCACCCAAGCAATTGCCCCTGGAACAGTCTTCGTCCCCATGCACTGGGGCGCACTTTGGGCAAAAGACGCAGAAGCCAATGTTTTAACCCATCCAGAACCTTGTCCAATTTCCTTGGAACCGGAACTAAAAGCCTGCGCCGTACAATTGGCAAAGGTTACAGCAGATAATCTCTCTGCTGATACTTTACTCAAGTCCCCAAAATCCAGTATGCTCTCAGCATCGCCTTCTATCTAATTGTCTAAATCACAGACGTAAACGATGGGATTTTTCAGGGATTTAGCCAAACAAGTCAAACGTATGAGTAGCGATGAGGAGTTTCTAGGTTTTATCAAAGTTATAGAAAGCCTAGTCTCCAAAATCCTTTCCTTGGCAATGGTGGCAGTTATTTTAGTTTCAGTCGTAGATTTAATTATTTATTTATGGGAAGACTTATTTCATCACCCAGTAGGTTTTTTTACGACCACTGTTATTAAAATATTTGGCTTTTTTCTGAATATTTTAATCGCACTAGAATTATTAGAAAATATTACAGCATACTTGAAAAATCATGCTGTTCAGGTTGAACTGGTTATTATCACTTCTTTAGTGGCTGTAGCTCGAAAAATCATTATTTTAGATTTAGATAAAGTTGATGGATTAGAATTGATTGGTTTGGCGATCGCTATTTTGGCTTTATCAATTAGTTACTTGATCGTTCGCTTTATGAATAAGAGATCCCATGATGAACACTAAATTCTTTCAGTTCGAGGCAGATTTTGTTAATAACTTACGCTGCATTCCTATGGTTGTCAGGTATAAATTGGACACTTGCGGAATCAAGTTAAAATTATCCCATTGGAATCATTTTAATTTAGCCGAAAGAGAAGCACTGGTAGACTTACCTTGTGCAACCGCAAATGAAATAACAACCTACCGGGAATTTCTCCAACAATTAGTAATTAAACAAACTGGTACAGCCGCTTCCGAACTACCTCTTGAAGAACATCCCGCTTGGATGGATGGTAAAACTATTCCTATTGATGTGTTAGAAAAAGCTAAAGAAGAAGGGATAAATATTACAATTGAACAATGGGAAAATTTGTCACCAGTGCAGCGTTTTGCTTTAATTAAACTTAGCCGTCCCAGTCATGAAAATCATAACTTTTTGCCAGCAATGCAAGAGTTTAAATTAATTAGTTAATCAATGAACTAGGTTCGTTGTAGCGACTTCAGTCGTATCTTTCCTCAATCAAAGCACTGAAGTGCTTACAACGGACAGGAACGTATTTCTTTCAAGCTGCTAATTCACTAACTCCCAACTTTTTAAACATTGCTTCCCGCGCCTGCATTGCTAACCTATCATCTAATAATTGCAATTCAACATTTGTCTGATATTTCTGTTGTAAAGCTGTTTTAATTAACCAATCAGCTAAAAAGGGATTTTTTGGTAAAACTGGGCCGTGAGAATAAGTAGCGATCGCATTATGATAAAATGCGCCTTCCATGCCATCTTCGCCATTATTTCCGTAACCGCTAATTACTTTTCCTAACGCTTCTACTTTGCCTAAATAAGTCCTTCCACCATGATTTTCAAAACCAATAATTACGGGTGGTTTACCTAACAATGCGGTTAATTCTTCGGCTAATTTCGATGCAGTAATTTCAAAAATTACGTTACCAATACAGCGTTTTGCATCTATCCCAGGATGCTTACTTACAAAATCAAATAATCCTAAACCTTCAATTCTTTGACCTAATGCAGGTTCATAATAATGACCTAATAATTGTGGTGCGCCACAGGTAAAAACTCCGGGGGTTCCTGCTTCGATTTTTTCCCGCAATGCTGTTGCTTTGGCACCTTTTAAATCGCGCATAACGATTTCTTGTTGTCTATCTTGTGCCCCGCCACCAACTAACAAATCAACTTGATGAATTTCTGTTACTGATGCTTGCAAATCTAGGGGAATTACTTGTACATTAAATCCATGCCATTGGGCGCGTTGTTGAATGCAGATGACGTTTCCGCGATCGCCATAAGTACTCATCAATGTTGGATAAAGCCAGCCAATTTTTAATTCCATCTGTTGATTGTTCATTGTGTTTTTAATGGGGTTAAAACTAAACTACCTCTTTCGGGAAATTTGCCGTTTACTGGTTGTTCAAATCTCCAGTGTTGGATAAACTGGTTTAAGAAATTCTGCCCTAAAATTCCGTCAACTGCAAGCACTTTCAGCACGGAAGTATTTAAAACCACTGCTTCCAGATTATTTAGTTGGTAATTTTGCATTTTAACTTGGTCAAGTGTGAGCGATTTTGCAGGTTCTAAACCGCAAAAACCTTGCACGCTGATATCTTGCATTTTACTAGAAGCGATCGCTAATTTATCCGCAACTTCCTGAGAAATAAAAATACTTTCCGCACCTGTGTCAATTAAAAAGGTAAAAGGCCCTTTCCCGTTAATTTCTACTTCTGCTAACATAACTCCTAGTTTACCTTGGAGGGGAATGGCGCGGGTTTTTTCTGCTATTGGTAACTGGGAAGGTGACAAAAGTTGTAATTGTTGTTTTTGGGGATTAATTATTAAATCAAATTGTCTAAAAAAATCCATTCCCAAAACCCCCGTTAATCCGTCAGGAATTACGGTTTTTGATAATTCTAAAACCATTAAATCATTGATTTGGGCAGTTTGAGCATTTATAGTTGGTAAACGATACAAGGTAGCATCCATATTTAAGCAATCATTACCCGCAACAGCAAATTGCACTCTTTCTCCGGGAATGGAAGTTCCTTTTAAGTTTAATTCTCTGCTTAATTGCGTTGCAATCATCGAAGTTGCTGCACCAGTATCTACCAAATATCTTGCCGATTTTTCGCCTAATTTTAAGTCAATTGTCCAAACTTGTCCGCCTTCAAGTAACCGTATTGGTAATGTCGCTTCGCCTGACACTTTTGGCGGTGGTAGTTCTATATTTTGCAAACGCACGATCGCTTTTAGTCGAGAAATTGGAACAAGTGCGATCGCTCTTCTTACATTAATATTAATATTCTTTAATACCGGGTTTCTGGCTAATACAGAAGTATTTTCTATTAAACCACAGATGAAACACAGATGAACACAGATAAACACAGATGAAATTAAAGGTAACTTTGATTTACTCATATATTTTTCTTCTTTCTTCTCTTCTCTCTGCGTCCTCTGCGCCTGGAGCGGTTCAAAAATTAAGAACAAGTAGTTAAAGGATTACCACATTGATCGTCAACTGCTAACCAACCTTGAAGTTTTTGATAACCAACAAATGCCCATTTACCTTGACATCCTAACAACGTTACTTGCGTATTAGAAGGAATTGTGCCGACTTCCTTTCTGACACCACCGGGTCTAGCATAAACCTTAACTTTCTTTTTATCATAACCGCGAGTACTAGTGCCTAATTTTGAAGCGTAAACCCAACCTTTGCCTTGAAAAAGTAGTTTACCGTTGGCATCTTCAGCTTTATTAATTGCTACCCAATTTCCTTGAGAAGCAACAATATCAACTAATACTCCATCTGTATTTGTCGGCAATTTTTTCAACGCTTCCCCGTTAGTATTCGGGTTAGGGCGAACATTTAAACCTTGAGGATCTTTATCAATTACGTAAGCGTAAATATTACAACTTTTTTGATTAGATGTTACTTGTTTTTTTAATTCTGTTGGTGCAGATTGGGAGATTAAAAACAAGTTGGGATTTTGCCAAGCAACGACAACACCTAATAATAAGTTAGCTAAGAAAGTGATTTGCATAAATAACTCTGGGAAAATTAAAGGATTTGTTTACCTGTCAGCAATCCTCGCACTTCTAGCATTGCCGAATAAGTTGGTAAAATGTGTAAAGTTTCACCAACAGGAGTGTGTTCTAATGCGGTAGCGATCGCTTCTGACAAATCTTCCTTGACGATTAATTTACAGCCATTGTTCCCGTTAGTTTGGCTATATTTAATCCGTAACGCCATATCGTAAACGCGATCGCCACTAACCACAATATTTCCCCCTGATGCAACCAACTTTTCCGTATCGACATCCCAAATCCAAGAAACATCAGTACCATCGGGAATGCGATCGTTTAAAACCATCAAAGTAGTCGATGCACCACCAGCTTTTTTAATCTCATTTACCGTGCGAATTGTCTCATTCATTCCCACCGGATTTTTAGCTAACAAAATCCGCACTTTCTTACCCGAAATCTCTAACTCTTCTGCACGTCCAAAAGCAGCTTCAAAAGTTTTGATTGTCTCTAAAATTACGCTTTCTGCAACGCCAATTTGTTGCGCTAATAACGTAGCAGCTAAGGTATTGTATTTATTGTAAAGTCCGATCAAAATTTGCGGCCATTTACTACTATCAATATTAACTTTACTCTTTTTAAATCCACAATTCGGACAATCAAAATCACCCAAATGGGAAAGGTAAACACCTTGATAATTTAAAGATTCACCACAACTCGGACAATAAATCGAATCTACCGCGTGAGGAATTTCATCTAAATAATATTGCGGTTCGCTTAAGCCAAAAAACAAAACTTTCTGCGTTAAATTTTGTCCTAAATGAGATAAAGTCGGATCGTCAGCATTAGCAATTACCACTGTATCTGGGGGGAGAGGCGCGATCGCTTTTGACCAACGTTGACTAATCGTATCAACTTCCCCATATCTATCTAATTGGTCTCGAAACAAATTCAAACACAAAATAAACTTCGGTTGAATCTTCGGTAAAACCTTGGGAATTACATTTTCATCAACTTCTAAAATCGCGTAATCTGCCTTTAACTTACCGAATAAATTAGTCCGTTCAATTAACGCTGTCGCTAAACCATTTTCTAAATTCGCGCCAGCTTCATTATGTACAACTCGCCAACCTTGATTTTCTAACATTTTTCGCAGCAACCGCGAAGTTGTAGTTTTACCATTTGTACCCGCAATCATAATTACGCCGTACTTAACTTGGCGACTTAACAAAGATAATATTCGAGGTTGAATTCGACTAGCAATTTCTCCTGGTAGAACGCTTGCTGCACCTAGCTTGAGCGATCGAATTATATAAGTAATTGTATTTGCAGTTGAAACTGCCACACTCAGTCGCAGTTGATCCACCAAATTAATTTTCACTACCCCATCCTTGCGATCGACTAAAGTCATTACTACAAACCTACAAACTCAGTTGGGATTATATCGTTTCTTTTGAAGTTTGCTACAAACTGATTGATGTTCCCGCAAAAATAAGAAGTGACACCGCCTTTGTAATTGACGGTATCACTTCTCAACCAATTCTGGAATTTAGTACACCAAATCCACTCGTAATTACCAAAGACCCCGAACTGGTGGCGGTGGCGGTGGTGGTG
>NZ_JADEWG010000339.1 GCF_015207735.1 [Phormidium] sp. LEGE 05292 | reverse complement strand
GGGAATTGTCTTTCTCCCTATCACCTAACACCTGACCCCTAACACCTGAAGCGGGGAGACGTTCGTCTAGATAAATTGCTAAGGCTTCTAAAGTGGCTAATTCTTCAAATAACTGACGAAGGGCAATTTTTAGCCCATAAGTTCTTTCAATCTTTTGTACAGCCTCAACCATGACGATGGAATCAGCACCCATTTCTAGAAAAGGAGCATGAATGTTCACATCTGTTGGGGAGACTTGCAATAAACTAGCAACTAAAGTTTGCAAAGTTCCGATAATTTCTTCGCGTCTGCTGTCTCTAACAACAACATCCGTTTCTGTCTTTGCAACATTACCATTTACAACCATATCTTTTCCATTTGTAGTAGTAGTATTTACGAGTTCAATCCAATAGCGTTGGCGTTGGAAGGGGTATGTAGGCAGGGACAGTAAACTGCGCGAGTAGTCTTGGTCAAATCCGCGCCAGTTAATCTCAACTCCCTGCAAATATAAAGTTGATAGAGTATTAAGCAATGACTGCCAATCTTCTTGTTGCGTTGTTAGGGAAGAAAGCCAAATAGCATCCTTTTCTTGCTGGCATTGCCGCCCCAATCGGGATAAAGTTGGTTTGGCGCTGATTTCCAAAAAGATATTCAAGCCTTCATCTAAAAGTGTGTTGACCCCCGCCATAAACTGTACAGGTTCTCGAGCATGGTTTCGCCAGTAGCGGGCATTGAGTGTTTCTCCTGGTTGTAACATCTGCCCTGTGAGGTTGGAAATCAGAGGAATTTTCAGAGGTTGGTAGGAAATTTGACTGGCTGCTTGCTCTAAAGAGTCTAGGATTGGCTCTATGAGGGGAGAATGAAAGGCATGAGAGACTTTGAGGTTACGGACTTCTATTCCCTGTGCTTGCAGGTGGGTTGTAACTTTTTGGATTATTTCATGTTTCCCGGAAATTACAGTATTGTTGGGGCTGTTAATGCCTGCGATCGCAATTTGAGCATCAAAACCTTGAATTGCTTCTCTCACCTGACTTTCCGGCGCAAAAACTGCTGCCATTGCGCCATTTTGCGGTAGAGACTGCATGAGTTGTCCTCTCTGGACAATCAATTTTAGTCCATCTTCCAGGCTCAACGCTCCGGCAACAGTGGCAGCAACGTATTCTCCTACACTATGACCAATTACTGCTGCGGGTTCGATTCCCCAGGAACGCCACAATTCATATAGGGCATACTCTATAGCAAATAAGGCGGGTTGGGTATATGCGGTTTCATCTAAAACAGGGGTTAGGGCTGAAGAAGGGGTTGGGGGGTAG
>NZ_JADEWG010000100.1 GCF_015207735.1 [Phormidium] sp. LEGE 05292 | reverse complement strand
GTCCCCTTGTCCCCTTGTCCCCTTGTCTCCTTGTCTCCTTGTCTCCTTGTCCCCTTGTCTCCCCTGCCCCTGGAGCCCCTCTGCTCCCCTGCCTAAATCACTCGGTCCCAAAAGTGCGATCGCCTGCGTCCCCTAAACCAGGGACAATAAAACCATGTTCGTTCACTACTTCGTCTATGGTGGCAGTGTAAATATTCAATGCAGGATAAGCAATACTGAGTTTTTGTAAGGCTGGAGGAGCCGCCACGATCGAAATAATTCTGATTAAGCTAGGATCTGCACCACGAGAGGTTAATTCTGCCATTGCTGCCATAATTGAACCCCCAGTAGCCAACATCGGCTCACTGATTAATATCCTAGTTTGCTCTTTAAACTGGGCTGGCAATCTGTTCAAATAACAACTTGGTTCCAAGGTTTTTTCATCCCGCACTAAGCCAAGGTGATAAACCGAAGCTAAAGGCAAAACGCTTTGCGCCCCTTCCAACAGTGCCAAACCTGCGCGTAAAATTGGCACTACTACGACGGGAACCTCTGGATTAACGAAGGTTGCAGGACATTCAGTTAAAGGTGTCTGAACTGTGGTTTCCATTATCGGCAACCATTCTCGCGCCGCTTCGTAAGTTAGCCAGCGTCCTAATTCTGTCATGGCGCTGCGAAATAAAGGAGTCGGGGTTGTCTCACTCCGGGCAACACCTAGCCAATGTTTAATTAAAGGATGGGGTGGTACATAAACTCGTAATTGGAAAGTCATAGTAATTTTGCATTTAATACCTTAGTTTCGGGGATGTTTCCTCCCTACCTGGAAAGAAGCAAATTCTCAACCGCTCAACTAAACTTACTCAAACCTATTCACAGGCTGAAAGTCCAGTCATTCGTAGTGGATCAAGCACTACAGGGTTAAACGGCAAACCCTTTATTCCTTGGTCTAAGACATCAGGAATTACTTTTCTGGTAATATTAAATGACCCATTCACATCGGCATTTAATAACTTACCACTCGCTGTCTTATACAATCCTCTAGCTATTCTATTTCCCTGAAACACTGGTTTTTTGTCTCCATATTTAGGGAGAGCATCCCCATCTGTTGCACTAGCCATAGATGTATAAGATTCTTCTGTAATCACGACTCTTATTCCAGTTAATTGGGCTTTATAGGTCAACATTTCTATTAATCGATAATGGGGGATATTCACAAATTGTTGATTATTCCTTTTGCCTAAGTTAATTTCTTGTTTCCAGTTAGCATTATGTCCAATTACCAGGATTCCTATGTGATGCTCTCTACACCAATCTATGACTCTTTTACTGGCTGTATGTAGATAGTTATCTACTCTACAGTTGCGTTTATGAGTAAGATTTTTTAATCTTTGAGATTGGGTTTGATTATGTTTTAGTTTCAGTGCAGATTGTAAACCAGAACGTTGTTTATTGTAAAAGGTGTTAATCGCTTTTAGTGGTCTGCCTTTAATCAGCATAGGTGACACGCCTGTTTGATTGGTAGTTACAGCCATTAAGTTATTCACACCTAAGTCTATCCCTGCTATTTGTTGATGGTTGGTTGTTGACTCTACTTTTTCATAAACTATTTCGATGATATAACAACTACTTTTGGGTACAATCCTCGCCTCGATTATTTCTGTTTGTGATGTGGGAATTTGAATTTCACTCATCGATAGCTGACAAATTCCTTTTTTTAAGGCTTTTTTCGAGATTGATTCGTGAGGATAAGGGAGAATGTTGCGTCCTTTGGTTTTATGTTTATATCCCGGTATTTTTGGTTGACTTTTGAATTTTTCGGGATGTTTCTGCCAGACTTTTACTGCTTGATAATAACTTGTCCATGCTGAATCTAATCGGCGGATGATTTGCTTACTAACTTTTGTTGGTAAGGCGAGGTAGTCAGAAGTTTGTGATAGCAGGTGGTAAAGTTGGTTAAAGTTTAATTTTTGGTGGTGGACAAAGAAGTGTTGACGATAATGATAATTAGCTAGGTTAAACAGATTTTTTGCCAAAAAAGCTTTGTGGTCAATTTCTGACCAGAGAGGATGGTTTTTGGTGATAATATGACGTTCTACTAGCTTCATGTTGTGATTATACCGTGAAAAGAGCTACTCTCAAAAATTCCCTCAGCCAAAATTCCTCATAATTGGCATTTAGCTATCAAAATAACTAATATTAAGCAGAATTAGTTAGATTTTTGGCAACTGCATTTACCCCTGAATCATCATAAGCTGTTTTTGCTACATTGCTGTATCCTCAGATCTTGCTCCAGTCAGGAGGTTGAACCTCCCAACCCTCGTTACCAGGTTGAACCTGGTAACGAGAAATAGAGGCTCCGCCTCTGGAGTGCGCTTATCTCAGTATCTGTTTGCGATCTTATTGCAAATTTTTCCTAATAGTATTGACATTAGTTTTCAATAAGTTTATATTAACCTTTAAGTGTTCTCCTCTCTCGTGTTCTCCTCTTTGAGGGACGGCAGACGGGCTCGGTCAGCAGTAGCAGATAGAGTCCGTATTTTTTTTGCTAGCAGGGACAGACTGATAACGTTAGACTCTAATACGTTAATACAATAGGTTTCTTTCTTACTTACCCCATGCCTTCGGTGAAAAAATCCCTAAATTTGGCTGCTAATGGTAACTTAATGGAATTTGATGCGATCGTAATTGGCTCTGGTATTGGTGGGTTGGTGACAGCAACTCAGCTAGCGGCTAAAGGCGCAAAGGTGCTAGTACTCGAACGTTATCTCATCCCTGGTGGTAGTGCTGGCTACTTTGAACGAGATGGTTATAGATTTGATGTCGGAGCATCAATGATTTTTGGCTTTGGCAACAAAGGTACTACCAATCTTCTGACTCGCGCTTTGCAAGCAGTAAATGTCAGCTTGGAAACAATTCCCGATCCCGTACAGATTCATTACCACTTACCAGAGGATTTAAATATTAGAGTACATCGGGATTATGAGAAATTTTTGCAAGAACTAATAGAAAATTTTCCGCAAGAACAGCACGGCATTCGTCAGTTTTATGACGAGTGTTGGCAGGTTTTCAATTGTTTGAATGCAATGGATTTGCTGTCACTGGAAGAACCCAGGTATTTGACGCGAGTGTTTTTCCAGCATCCGATGGCTTGTTTAGGGTTGGTGAAGTATTTGCCAAAGAATGTGGGTGATGTCGCCCGCAAATATATTACAGATCCGACTTTATTGAAGTTTCTTGATATTGAGTGTTATTGCTGGTCTGTTGTCCCAGCGGACATGACACCGATGATTAATGCGGGAATGGTGTTTTCCGATCGTCATTATGGTGGCATTAATTATCCCAAAGGTGGTGTTGGTCAAATTGCTTTAAAACTGGTAGAAGGTTTGGAAAAAGCTGGTGGTGAAATTAAGTACAAAGCCAGAGTAACCAAGATTATTACCGAAGATGGCAGGGCTGTAGGTGTGAAATTGGCTACAGGGGAAGAGTATCGAGCAAAACGGATTATTTCTAACGCTACTCGCTGGGATACTTTTGAGCATTTATTACCTGCGGAAGAAATGCCTGCAACTGAGAAGAAGTGGCAACAACGTTATCAAAAATCTCCGAGTTTTTTAAGTTTGCACTTGGGCGTAGCAGCAGATGTTTTACCTTTGGGTACGGAATGCCATCATATTGTTTTAGAAGATTGGCAGAAAATGGAATTACCAGAAGGGACAATTTTTGTTTCTATTCCGACATTGCTCGACCCCAGTTTAGCGCCAGAAGGTTATCATATTCTCCACGTTTTTACGCCTAGTTGGTTTGAAGATTGGCAGGGAATGTCAGAGGATGAATATGAAGAGAAAAAGGAAGAAGCAGCTGGCAGAATTATTGAACGTTTAGAAAATATTTTCCCTGGTTTAGATGCTGGTTTAGATTATATGGAAGTGGGAACTCCCCGCAGTCATCGCCGCTTTTTAGGTAGAGATGATGGCACTTATGGCCCGATTCCCCGGCGTAAGTTAGCGGGATTATTGGGAATGCCTTTTAATCGTACTGCAATCCCAGGTTTGTATTGTGTGGGAGATAGTACTTTTCCGGGTCAAGGTTTAAATGCAGTGGCTTTTTCCGGTTTTGCCTGTGCTCATCGCGTGGCGGTAGATTTGGGTTTGTGAGGGACTGGGGACTGGGGACTGGGGACTAGGGACTGGGACAAGGGGACAAGGGGACAAGGAGACAAGGGGACAAGGGGACAAGAAGAAAATAAACTTTTAATCTTTCTTTCCTTCTGCCTTTCTTCCCTTCTGCCTTCTGCCTTCTGCCTTGGAGCCTTCTACCTTGTGGGAAAGATGCGTCCGAATAAGGGTAAATAAGCTCTTAGGGATTGCTTGTGTCTAGCTCTTACATCTGCATCAAGGGAGCGTTCTAAGGCGATCGCATTTGCGGTTCCTTGGGGTGTTTTTTCGGACATAATTACTAAGGCTTGTGCTAAACGAATGGCGGCTTCATTTTTGTTGCCTTTGGCAATAGCTTCATCGGCTAATTTAATAGCTGCACTTTCGTCTGGTACTGCTGAAGGACGGCTAATAATGCCTCTGGCAATTGCTCTTTCATAATTTAGTCTGTAGGGGGTGCAAGTTTGGGGAGTGCAGCGTTTTGCTTGTTTGGTGAATTGTTCGCTATTGGTTTGAGCGGTGGTTGTTTGGGGGAAATTGGTGCAAGTTGCGATCGTTGCTAAAATAACTGTTATTTTTGTGAGCGTTGTTAGCGTATTCTTCGGCATATTTTCTCCCTTTCTTGCGGCAATTTAGGAATCTAATAAATCTTTAATAGCAGTATCACCTAAAATACAACGAATTAAGCTTTTAATTAAACGCTCTTTTTCCATTGGCATCGTGTGTTTTCCTTGTAGCACTTCTTGAGATAGGATAAATCCGATAATTGTTCCCATAAAAATGCGGGTTGTTGCTTCTGGATCGGGGATGTTTAATTCAGGATGGGACTGGAAGTAATCGCTCAAATTCTGAAAACCATATTGCACGACGGTATTACTATAAAGTTGGGCTAATTCAGGAAATCTTCCAGATTCAGCAATTACTAATCTAATCAAAGCAATATACTCTGGATCTTCGATTCGGCGCAGTATACTGGTTGCCAGTTTAGATAGCACTGCGACAGGTTCGCCTTGAAATAATTCTGATTCTGATTGATATTCTGCTTGCAAACGCCGAATTGTTACTCGCTCTATTAATGCTCTAAAAAGTCCTTCTTTGTCCTGAAAGTGGCTGTAAATTGTTTGCTTGGATACACCAGCTTCGGCAGCTACGCGATCCATGCTGGTGGCGGCGTATCCATGATGTAAAAAAATTCTCATTGCGCCTTGTAAAATTTGTTCGCGCTTGTTATTTATTGCTAAGTTTGTCTTTTTTTGAATCATTGATTTTCTTAGCCTAAAGTTATTACGTTAGAAATCTTTTTGTAAATTTTTGTAAGATTTTTGTAAAAGCATAGTGCGAAGTATAGTATAACAAATATATTCATACTAAACAGTCTAGTTTAACAAAGATTTGTTTAGCTTGTAAGCAATAGCAATTAAAGATTTTGCTGGATAAAACATCATAATTTTTGCGATTCCCCAGAACTAAAACCAGGGGGTGTAACCCATGACACAAATAAGTTCACAACCGAATCAGTTTGTTCCTGATGCTCAAGAAAAATCTAAGCCTGAGCGTAAATTTAAACCTGGTTTATTGCGAATTCCGCTAGTTTTGTTAATCGTTGGTGGTGTAGGGTTTTTCAGTTGGAATTATTTTTCGCGTCCCCAGAAAGAAGGGTTAGAACTGAGTGGAAGAATAGAGGGATATCCGACAGATATTGGTGCAAAAGTAGGCGGAAAAATTAGTTTGGTTACGGTGAGAGAAGGCGATCGCGTAAATCAAGGCGATGTAATTGTTAGGTTGGATGATGCAGAGATTCAAGCACAATTAAGAGGTGCAGCGGCAAAAATTACGGCAGCAGAACAACAGAAACAACAAGTATTATCACATATTGAGGTAATTAATAGCCAAATTCAAGAAGCACAATTAAATATGCAGCAAGCGATGGGAGATGCGAAAGGAAGAATCTTTCAAGCAGAATCAAATTTAGCGGCTGCACAGGCGCAAGTGAGTCAAGCGGAAGCGATCGTTAACCAAGCAAAAGCAGAAGTTATTCGCGCTCAAACGCAAGTGGATCAGGCGAAATCACAGTTAAAATTAGCGAGGATGAATCGCGATCGCTATGCACAACTTTACAAAGAAGGTGCATTTTCTAAACAAGTATTCGACGAAGCACAAACTAAGTTTGAAACGGCTCAAGCAACTTATGAAAATGCGGTAGCGGGATTAGATACCAGTCAGGCAACTTTAGCCAGTAGAAAAGCAGCTGTTGATGCGGCGAAAAGGCAAGTAAATGCGGCGCAAGGTGGATTATTGCAAGCACAAACTACGAGTATTAATCCTGATATTCGCAATGCTCAAGTTAATGCTTTACGCCGCCAATTAAATGTTGATAAAGCACAATTAGCGGCGGCGGAAGCAGAAGTGAAAAATGCTCAAGCAACACAACAGGAAATCCAAGCACAAATGTCTTATTTAAATGTAGTTAGTCCGATTAGCGGAGTAGTAATTACTCGCAGCGTTGAACCGGGAGAAGTGATAGCAACTGGCAAAACTTTATTAACAGTACTTAACCCAGATTCTGTTTATTTAAGAGGGTTTGTTCCTGAAGGTAAAATTGGTCAAGTTCGCGTGGGACAAAATGCCAAAGTTTTCTTAGATTCCGCACCAAAACAACCTTTAAATGCTCATGTAGCAGCGATCGACACTCAAGCATCTTTCACCCCAGAAAATATCTATTTTAAAGACGATCAAGTTAAACAAGTTTTTGGTGTAAAACTTGCTCTTGATAACCCCCAAGGATTTGCAAAACCAGGTATGCCTGCTGATGCAGAAATTATCCCCGAACAAAAATCCTCAACCAATTCTACTCAATTAAAAGGTAAAGACTAAGAGGTAAAACAAGAAAACTCTTCCGTTTCTTTCTTTGCGCTCTTCGCGTTCTTTGCGGTTCAATAAAAAATAATTTTTTTTAACCGCAAAGAGCGCAAAGAGCGCGAAGGAAAAGACAAAAAGTTAGTACTAATAATGTAATTATAGTTAAAAAGATGAGTCAGTATATTATCGAAAATGCAGATTTTAGGATGCAAAACCCCTCAAATAATTTGGTTATTGAGGTGGCAGAACTTTATAAAAAATATGGTAAATTAACGGCAGTTCGAGGGGTTAATTTTGCGGTTCAGCGGGGGGAAATTTTTGGTTTAATTGGGCCCGATGGTGCGGGAAAAACGACGACTTTTCATATTTTGGCAGGGGTGATGGAAGCATCGGCGGGGGATGTTTGGGTTTTAGGGAAAATTCCCCGCAACGCTAGGTTAGGAATTGGTTATTTAACGCAGCAATTTTCCCTTTATTTGGATTTGAGTATTGATGAAAATCTCCGCTATAGTGCGGGTTTAAGAGAGGTTTCAAATGAGTTGTTTATGCAGCGTCGTGCTAAATATTTGCAGTTGATGGGATTGGAGAAATTTGGCGATCGCCTAGCTGGACAACTTTCGGGGGGAATGAAGCAGAAATTGGCGCTTTGTTGTGCGTTAGTTTCGCAACCGGAAATTTTGCTTTTAGATGAACCAACAACAGGTGTCGATCCGGTTTCGCGAAGAGAATTTTGGGATATTTTGGCAACTTTAGCTAATGAGGGAACTACCATTGTTGTGGCGACTCCTTATTTAGATGAAGCGGAAAGATGTAGTCGCATTGCTTTAATGTATGATGGGGAAATTCATCAAATTGGGACGTTAAAAGAGTTAAGGGAAAGTTTAGGTTTACAACGTTTAGAAGTTCGCACTAATGATTTACAAACTGCGGAGAAAGTTTTGCTAAGGGCGATCGCTAATTCCCCAAACATCGCTGATGTGCAAACTTTTGGCGATCGACTAGATGTTTTAGTAAACAATGTTGCAACGGGTAAATCGCAAGTTGAAGAAATTTTTCATCACCATAATTTAGCAATTAATTCTATTGAAAGTGAAGAAGCGACGCTTGAAAATGTTTTTGTAACTCGCTTGCGTCAACAGGGTTCCGATCCGCCATTTGTCCCTTTTCCTAAATCAAAAAGTTCTCATTCCCAGTCAGATATTGCGATTGGCGCTTACGATTTACAAAAAATTTTCGGTAACTTTGCAGCAGTTAAAGGCGTAACATTAGAAATTAAATATGGGGAAATTTATGGATTGTTAGGCGCGAATGGTGCGGGAAAAACCACGACAATTAAAATGCTTTGCGGGTTGTTGGAAGCTAGTAACGGAAAAATTTATTTAGGCGGAAAAACTAGCAATTTACGCAGTAAGGAATTGCGCCGACGCATTGGTTATATGAGTCAGAAATTTACGCTTTATGATGACTTATCAATATTGCAAAATTTACAATTTTATTGTGGTGTTTATGGCGTACCAAGGCGATCGCGCAAACAAAAAATCGACTGGGTTTTAGAAACCTGTGGTTTAGCAGGACAAGAAAATTTAATTACCGGACAATTACCCGGAGGATGGAAGCAAAGAGTTGCTTTTGGTGCTTCAGTAATGCACGAACCAAATATATTATTTTTGGATGAACCTACTTCTGGTGTCGATCCTTTAGCAAGGCGACAATTTTGGCGTTTTATTAATGAATTTGCGCGTCAAGGAACAGCGATTTTAGTCACAACTCACTATTTAGAAGAAGCAGAACAATGTAATAGAATGGGTTTTATGGTAGCAGGTGAAGTGGTAATTCAAGGTTCGCCAAGTGAAATTAAAGCACAGCAACCAGGAGAATTAATTGAGCTAGTTACTAACAGCACTCAAGCTGCTTCCGATTTACTAAAAACTGAATTGGAATCTTGGCGAGTTTCGATTTTTGGCGATCGCCTCCATATCGTTCTCGATCGTCCAAAAACCGAACTTCCCGAAATCCGTTCATTCTTACAAAATGCGGAAATAAATGTCCAATCTGTACGAACAATTCCCTTTTCTTTAGAAGATGCTTTTATTGGAACAGTACAACGCGCACAACAAAAGGTTTAGTTTATGGAAGTAACTTTTAAAACTGCTAGTAATGACGATCGCAATTTACTCTTAACCTTAACCAAAGAGTTTTATCAACTCGAACACTTAACTTACAATGTGGAGGTGTTAAACAAATGCTTTGATGAAATCTTTACTAACGATAATTTAGCAAGAATCTGGATAATTTATGACGATCGAGAACCTGCTGGTTATGTAGTGTTAACTTTTGGTTATAGCTTGGAATTTCACGGAAGAGATGCTTTAATTGATGAGTTTTATATTCGCGAAACTTATCGCAGTCAAGGAATTGGCAAAAAGACATTAAAATTTGTGAAAAAAGCTTGTCAAGATGTAGGGATTAAAGCTGTACATTTGGTAGTTGCTCATGAAAATCATCGAGCTAAAACCATATACGAAAAAGCAGGTTTTACTGAACATCAACGCTATATCATGACTAACTGGATTAATTCGGAAACATGAAAAGAATCATCTCTCAATGTATTAAGGAATTAGCACAATTTAGACGCGATCGCTTAACTCTTGCATTGGCAATTTTACTACCTATAGCTACACTATTTATCTACGGTTATGCGATTCGGTTAGAAACTAAAGATATCCCCATAGTTATTCAAGATTTTAGCATGACTCCTTTAAGTCGTAGCTATGTAGAACAGCTATTTTCGACTAACAAATTTGCCGCTACACCAAGGATTGGTAAAGCAGAAGTTGCTAGTGCGATCGATCGTGGAATCGCCAAAGCAGCAATTATTATTCCCCCGGACTTTGACAGAGAAATTAAAAATAATAAAACTAGCACAATACAAGTTTTAATTGATGGTACAGATGCCAATAATGCTAGAGTAATTCAAAATAACATTAAAGCAACAAGTCAAGCATTTTTAAGAAGTTCTCAGTTGCAACCAAGTAATAATAACGTTGTAACACGAACTCGTCTTTGGTTCAATCCCGGAAGGAAAGAATCTCTTTATATCGTACCAGGAGTTTTCGGGGTAATTTTGTGGATTTTTCCTTCTTTGTTAGCTGCGATCGCAATGGTAAGAGAAAAAGAAAGAGGCACAATTTTACAAGTTTATGCTTCTAGTTTAACTGCTGCCGAACTATTACTTGGTAAATTATTAGCTTACTTTCTAATTGGTATTGCTCAAGCCATATTTGTCATTATTTTAGGCGCTATTTTATTTCAAATTAGTTTAGTTGCAGAACCAAGTTCTTTTATAATTGGAACTTTGCTTTTTTTAACTAATAGCGTTATGTTTGGGTTAATGATTGGTACAAGAGCAAACAGTCAAAATGCCGCTGTTCAAGGAGTTGCTACGGCTGGTTTTACCACTGCATTATTACTTTCTGGTTTTATCTATCCTTTGAGTAATATTCCCTTTCCTTTATCCTTAATTTCTAATGTTCTTCCAGCAAGATATTACATTGAATTAAGTAGAGATGCCTTTGTTAGAGGTACAGGTTGGTTAGGTATTTGGTATGCACCAATAGTTTTATTTTTGACATTTTTATTCTTATTCAACGTTGCTAGACGTAATTTAAGCAGAATGCAATTACCAGATTAACAATTAGTTATTTTCTCCCCTCCCCGTCAACGGGGAGGGGATTAAGGGGTGGGGTTTAATAACTGTGGGAAACATAACTGATTACCCGAATTTAATAATCATTGCTTTAGGGAATAAGGAACTATGAATTTTATCGATCGTTTATTAGAAACTCCTTTAATAGCTTTAATTCTCAAAGAAATCAACCAAATTTTACGCAATAAACAATTAATGTTTTTGCTATTATTTCCACCAACTGTTCAGCTTTTAGTTTTCGGCTTTTCTCTTAACCCAGATGTGCAATATATTAAACTGGGAATTATTGATTATGCTAATACTTATGAAAGTCGGGAATTAATTGCCGCTTTCACCGAAAATGACCTTTTTCAACCGAAAATATATACTTATAGTCAGGAAGAATTAGGTCAAGAAGTAAGAACTGGAAAAATTACGGCTGGGTTAGTAATTCCGCCTGATTTTAATCGGGATTTATCCCAAAATAAATCAGCAGAAATTCAAGTTTTAATTGATGGCGTTGACGCAAATACCGCCGGAATTGCCAATGGATATATTAATCAGATTGTCAATCAATATAGCCGCAGTTTAAACGAAAATAAATCATCGCCATTAGTGCAAGTTCAAAGTGTTTTTCTGTATAATCCCGGTTTACTTAGTACTTGGTTTATTATCCCAGGTGTGATAGGATTAGTGTTAAATTTAACCAGCACTTTAGTTTCCGCAACTACAGTAGTTAGAGAAAAAGATTCTGGTACTTTAGAACAATTGTTGATGACTCCGGCGGACGCTTGGGAAATTTTATTAGCGAAAATTGTACCGCTTTTTGTGCTGTTAATGGGAGATGTTTTATTAGCTTTAAGTATTGCTCGATTTATGTTTAAAGTACCTCTAAGAGGTAATGTAATTCTGTTTTTTGCCTTTGCTGGACTTTATGTACTTGTGGGAATTGGCATTGGGATTATGTTAGCAACCTTAGCACGCAGTCAGCAACAGGTAATTTTAATTTCTTTCTTTATTAATTTACCAGTAATTCAACTTTCAGGAGCGATCGCACCCATTGAAAGTATGCCCACATTTTTCCAAGACCTTTCATGGTTCAATCCTTTACGCCATTTTGTCACTATTACCAGAGGTTTATTACTCAAAGGCGTAGGAATTGAAGTACTTTGGCCTAACGTATTAATGTTAGCAATTTTCGCTGTAGTTCTGCTCACAATTAGTATTAATCGCTTTCGTTCTCAGTTAAGTTAAACATAACTGGCATTTTACAACAATCCTCGATAACGAATAAAAATTAACACAGCTGCCCAAGAACCTAACGCTACTTTTATTGCAACCAAAATATTGAGTATAGGGATAATACCACCGCTGAAAAGATCGCCCAACTGTCCGTGTGGTAATTCTATTCCGATTAAAGTAATCGCTGCGAAGACAACGAAAACTAAAACCGAAATTTTCTCTAAAGTAGCAGCTTTCCAACGTTGGTAGATTGCTTGCATCCATTCTGGGGATGAGGCGATCGCCACAAGTCCGATCGCAGTTCCCAAAGCTACCCCAGCTGCAAATCCACCACCCGGACTCAAGTGCCCCCGAATTGCCAGTTCAATCCCGACTAAAGCAGAAATCGTTGCTCCTAAACGTGCTAAAACAATTGAGGGTTCATCTGTAAACTGATAGATCTTAGTTTGAGGCTTTTCATTTGCCAGCAGATAATAACAACCCATAATCGCGATCGTAAAAACTACCACTTCAAAGATCGTGTCATAGAGCCGATTCATGAAGATAATTCCCGTAACAGCATTAGGTATGCCAGTATCTTTGACGATCGCTTCCACGATCGGTACTGATGATTCGGAAGTTGGATTAGGTATCAGTAGGATTTTGAAAAACAGCGCTATTCCCGCTGCAATATAAACCCAATTCATCAATGCTTCTCTCCTGAATCTGGTATGTTTACATAAGTCAAGCTAATTTCTTCCGAGGACAGTTCGCTTTCCATAATCTCGTAGATGCGTTTAACCCTAGTCGCAGTCTGATATGGTGGAGTTTGGGCAACTCGATCGTCTAGTTCCGATCGCACTAATGGAACACAAGTTGCATGAATTTCCCTTTCCTTTAACGCTTGCTCTAAATCGTCTGTATCCTTAAAAGGAACGAGTTCCAGACGCATATAGCGTTTACTAAAAATTCTGCGTAACTCTTTCCTGAGTCGTTCAAAATGCAGATTTTCCTCTGACTCGATCGCCATATCTTTGAGCACACCCAAACGCATTACCAACGACGATCGCACTGCCACTGCATACAAAGTAATCGCCAGCATTGTACCCACCAATGCTTCCGTTAAAGCCACATCTGCTGCGCCCAAAATTGCATATAGCATTGCCGCTATTGCTCCCAGGATGCCACGAATCACCAAAGCATGATAGGGATTAGTCTCAAAGATCACCATGCAAGCAGCCAAGGGAAGCAAGGGGACGAGCGCATAAATATAATTATCATTCATGGCTACCCTCGCTACCAGAAGAGTATGCCAAAACATATCCGAGCACTGTATTCCAGATTGCTAAACAAATGAGTGCCAGGAGTAGCAAAGGCCATTCATTAGGTCTGACTAATATTAGCCCAACGACGATCGCCATCGATCCCAAAGTATCAGAAACCGAAAGACTATGCAGCTTGAATAAGACCGATCGCTTCCTCAGTAGATGAGAAGTTCCCCAAAACCAAAAGACGAGTCCTAAGCCAATCAAAACATAACTGAATAAGTCGATCATAAATTAATAATTTCACACCTCATTTAATCGTTTGAGAATCTGAGCCAACAACATGAATCCCGCATTTCCCACACTTAAAATGATTACTCCAGCCACACCAACCATCCAATCATCCCGTAAAACCGAGACGACCAAAATCATAATTGATGTCTTACTCGCCACACTCGCAAGAGACAACATCTTTTGCCAAATATTATCGTCTTTCAATGCTTGGTAAATGGGTATGAGAAGGGCTAAAATCATTGCCAATAGCACCACATTCATTGGTTTTTTCTCCTACGTACCCAGTGAACTTCGTACCAGCCATCTTCGTGATATTTCCTAACAATAGTCTTTGGCGTAAAAGTGATTAAGAAGATATCCAGAAATATCAATGTTGGTGTCCGTTGCGGTTTAACTCGCTCCATTGTAATTTCTTCTTCTTCATGGGGACGAAGTATGATTTGAAATGCCTCCATGTATGCTTGAGGAATCGCCACCAGAATTTCACGGAATACCCGCAGCCAGTCTTTTAAAACTACTGGAGTTTTGTGAAGACCGGGCAATAGAAATGCAACAATGATGCCAATTATGATATTTTGCCAACTAAAATTGGCGGTGAGCAAAAACCAAATTGACAATCGCAATATCAGATTTAAATACCCAACCATGCAAACCCCTTCCAGAACAAAAAGACTAAAATCAAAGTCATTACACCAATCAGATGATCGAACTGTTCAATGGCACGAGGCAGCTTGATTACTAAATGTTTGAAAATCAAAAGATATGCCAACCATCCAATGCCGATCGTTACCAGGGGTTTAATGATATTTTCCCAGGTATAAGCTTCGTAATAGACAATATTGGCGATAAACAGCCCACCGATTAATATCAGCACTGCCACCCAGAAACTTGGCTTTGTATTATTTTCTGTTACCCCACGCGGCAGAAAGATGAATTTGGCAAAGGAGATTGCTGTGCCCAAGGCGGCAATATTCATGACGATCGCTTGCCAAGGCAAAAGATTCTTCGATGTCAACACCTTTGCCCCAAAGCCAGACAGCAAGGGAAATCCAGAGATGGAAAAGCTAGCTATCACCAAGGCAATCCAAATCGGGGTACTAATCGGCTGATGTTGCAGTTCCTTAAAGTTGCGACTTGGTAAGTTACCCGCAATTAAAAACAGAGCCGATTTAACCAATCCATGTGTCAGCGCATAAAAGCCCCCAACAATCGGGGCGGCGAGGATAAAACCTAACTGAGAAACTGTGTGAAACGCCAGCATCCGCTTAGTGTCTTTTTCAAAGACGGCATAGAAAACTCCCAAAAGCGCAGTTCCCACACCGAAAACTCTTACAATTGGGTCAACCTCTGGCACCATTAACGCACAACGCACTAAGGGATAAACCCCCGCTTTGACCACAACTCCCGACATTAGCGCCGATACAGGCGTTTCCGATTCCGAGTGAGTCAAAGGCAACCATAATCCCGATACAAAAATTCCTCCTTTTGTCAAGAGTCCCAAAAAAATCAAGGCTAGGGCTTCGGGGGGTGCATCGCGCAAACCTGCAAAACTAAAGGAATTATGTGCTTGATAGACTAATACTGCGCCGATTAGATAAAAAAGTAATGCTACATTGCTGACGCACAGATAGCGTAAGCCCACCCAGATCGATCGATCCGTCCGAGGATAAACAATTAAGAGAAACGCGGCAATTCCTAATACTTCTAACGCCACGTATAAAGTTACAAAATCCGCACAGACAAAAGCGGAATTAATGCTGCCATGTAAAATGATGGCTTGGGTATAAAAAAAAGTTGTCTTTCCGTTGTTCCAACAATAGAAGATTACTGCTGCCGTTACCAGCGCATTTGTCAATATGAAGAAAGCACTTAATTGGTCGGCATATAATCTGACACCGAAATTATCAACTAATAGAAGTGAGACAGGCGATTTTTCCGCGAATAGGAGTGAAGCATATCCAGCAGAAGCTAGGGCGACTCCCAGTGCTAAATAGCGATCGAGTAATGGGAATAGATAGATGAAGAACCCGACAAAAAATGGGAGTGTAACCCATGCGATCGTAATAGTATTCATGGTGTATTATTCTTCTCGATCTCGTTAGTTTCCAATGTCGGATTATTCCGCGCCAGTTTCATGGCACCAACTAACATTAATGCTTGAATCGAAAAGCCGATCACAATTGCTGTTAATATTACCGCTTGAGGAACTGGATCGGCGTAAGCACCTTTTTGAACACTCCCCAAAATTGGTGTAAACAAACCCTCTCGCGACGCAATCACCACATAATAGGCGACCGCCCCCGTACTCATAACATCCATAGAGATGATCTTCATCATCAGGTTCTTTTTCAGGATGATGCCGAAAAATCCACTGAATATTGTTGCTAATACGCACGCTTCTAACACGACAACTGCACGATTGGTAAGGGTTTGGTAAGAGATCGATCGTTATTCTTTTATCTAAAGATACACTTATAGAATGCACAAAAGAAGACCGAAACCATAACCATTTCCAACTGTAACCATTGCAAATTCCAATTATCAACGTCCCAGATTTCTCTTCATTTGATCTAACTCTTCTTGAGCTTCCCAACGGCTAAATTCCGCTTCTAAAGAATCCATTCCCCCAGTAGATTTAAAAGTACTACCTTGATTCCAACCAACATTTTGTGTTCCCGCTTTTGCACTAGCCCGCGCCGCTTCTGCTTGTGCCGCTTTTGCCCGCACTTCCTGCCTTCGCACTTGAATTTGTTGATATAATTCCTGAGTTTTAGTAATCCGTTCTTTCACCCCTTTCATGTGTCCCCAAAGCTGATTACCTTGGCGCAACAAAGCAGCTTCATGTTCCTGTGCAGGTTTGACTAGATCTATTCTATTTGCCGCTTTCGCTTTGTCAATGCGGATATGCCAGCGTTGCACTTCTTGTGCAGTACTCAAAATTTGCTCCTCAACCTTTTTTTCCTGCAACTTCAACTCAGCAATTAACCGCTTTGTATCTTCCTCTTGTTCCCGCAATTGTTCTTCTAAAGCTTGTAACTCCAAATGCGGATTATTCCGCAGGTATTCTTCTAAGCGACTTTCTAAAAAACGGCTTAAATCTTCAAATAAACCCACTGCCTAAACTCCTTTTTATAATTTCTGAGTTTTAAATTTTGATTAGAAAACTCAAAACATTGTTAGGGCGGGTTTTGTCTTTAAGATTGTTTATTTAATGTATGAATTATCTACCAAACCCGCCCCTACAAACTCAAAACTATTTAAAACTGTTGTCCGACAAAAATAGAGCGAACTTCGCCATTTTTGCGGATAACAACTTCGGAATTTTGGTTGTTAATTTCTACCAACGTCCAACCACTCGAACCAATGCTTTCCCCGATAGAAATCCTCCGGGGAACACCACCAATTTCAAAGATAGCCGCTGACCTGTCTCCCAAAACTAAAACCCCTCGCAGACTAATCGGATTAGCTGGAATAGAAGCGGTAGCCTGTGTAGACCGATTTCTAAAAGTAGGTTGTGCTGTAGGTGAGGGAGGAATTGCTACCACTCTAGGAGATTGCGATGCAACTGGAGTGGGAGAAGCCGCTGGTTTTGCAGCAGCTGTTGTTGGTTTTGCAGTAGGTGAAGCTGTTTGATTTGGTAAAGCAGCACTAAGTTTGGGAACAGTTGGTGCTTTGGCGACAGGACGAGAAGTTGGTTTAGCTTCAGGTTTCGCACTTGCTGCTGGAGTTGGGGAAACTTTTGCTGTAGAAGTTGCTTTTGGAGTTGGGGAAGCTTTTGCTGTAGAAGTTGCTGGACTTGGCGCAGCAGCTGGGGGAGAAGGTTTTGCTGCTAAAGAAGCAGGATTTGTATAAACTATTCTGGGTTGGGGATAAACTGGGATATAAACTCGTTCTAAAACATTAGGACGGTTAGAATTTTGCGGTAGATTACCAGGAGTCAACACAGGTAATGGTGGTTGACTTGGTGGAGGTGCTGGTGGAACTACAGGAACTTGCTTGCGTTCTTGTGATTTTTGGTCGATACTTTCTAGAGCCTGCTGCATATAATCCACAAAAGCTAAATCCCTCTGTGCTGCCTGTGTCGCTTTCGTGGAGGCTGAATTATTCCCTAATAATGAATTCAATCTACCTTGACCTAAAACCCACAATAGCAAAGTAATTCCCAAGGAAGCACAAGCCGCAATCAATAGCCATTTTTCCAGGGACTTCCCAGACTGCTGAGGCTTTGGCGTTTTTTCTGGTTTAGTAATTTCTTCTGCTACTGTGGGACGAGAGGCAATTTCCGTGGGAATTGTCACAGATGGAACAGCCATTGCGGGGACTGAAACATATTCTGCGGGTTCATCTGGTACAGTCGGCGTTTCGCTACCAGTTTCGAGTATTCTTTCCACGTCTGCGAAAATATCGTCCATCAAACGATTGGCATTGGCATCCATTGACCAAGGTTGCTCTGATTTTCCTTCTAAAGACTTGACCGCAATTTGGTTAGTAGTAACTTCCTGTGGCATAGATGGCTGATTCACTCCTTGCTGATTTTAACGATAGCGTTTAAAAGTGCGGATGACGCTAGGTGCAAAGCTAAAGTTTCTATAAAAAATATTGCTAGAATCCAAACAATTATACGCTGGCTAATCAGCTTTAGCTTACAGCAGATTTCTCAGAGTTGGTAGCCTGGAAGTTTGGGCAGGAGTTTTAATACTGGCTGGAGATTAACTATATTCTGCTCATCTTCAATGCTTGATGTCTTAACTTGCAGCGAACTTATTCCTCAAGAGAGATCCATATTGAGGAAAACTGGGGTTGAATGAAAAAAACCGTGTACGTATACGGGTAAAGCTCCATGAAGCGCGATGCCACAGGTAAGTTTGTTAGCAATTGGGAAAAAGAAAAAAAACAACGATTTAGCGTAACTCTTACCAGTAAAGCGTGGCGCTTACTCGATCGCGCAGCAAGTAAGCAAGGAATTTCCCGTTCGGAAGCGATCGAACACTTTGCCCGCTCTTTAGAAAATGAAGAATGTCTGGACTGTAACCAAAATGGAATAAATGCTCTTATAGCTGCACAAGAAACAGAAATCAAGCAAGCTGAGGCAGAACGCGAAAGATTGGTGCAAGAACTGGAAATGGAACGGACTCGGTTTGAAGCGGTTTTGCAACAGATGCCAGCAGGAGTGTTGATTGCCGATGCTGCAACTGGGAAATTGGTTCTAGCGAACGAACAAGCCAAACAAATTGTTAGGTACGACTACAAAGAGTTGCTTGAGCTTGAGGAATATGTACCTGTTACTCCATTTGCAGCTTTTCGCATTGATGGACGGATCTATGCGCCCCAAGAATATCCGCTACCGCGATCGCTTTTGCAAGGCGAAGTCGTAGCTAACGAAGAAATGATTCTGCATCAAAATGATGGCAACCAAATCTTTATCAATGTAAATTCCGCACCAATTCTCGATCGCCAAAATCAAATTGTGGCAGCCGTTGCGATCTTCCAAGATGTTACCCAACGCAAACAACTCCAATTAGAACGCGATCGTCTTTTAGAAAGAGAACAAGCCGCACGACAACAAGCAGAAACCGAACGCAAACGATTAACAGATATTCTCATAGAAGTTCCAGCCATGTTTGCGGTTTTATCAGGGCCAGAGCATCGATTTGAACTGGCTAACCCCACCTTTTTAAAAGTTTCTGGACGTTCCGAAGACATCATTGGCAAAACAACAAAAGAAGCGTTTCCCGAAATGGCAGGTCAGGGATATTTTGAGATTCAAGACCGCGTTTATCAAACCGGAGAAGTGATTCGAGGAGATGAATTTTTAGCTCGCTGGGATGCAGGAGATGGCAATTTAGCTGAAGGATTTTTCAACCTCGTTTTTCTGCCACTTAGAGATATCGAAGGTCACATTGACAGTGTTTTAATTCATGGAATTGAAGTAACTGCACAGGTAAAAGCGCGTCAACAAGTAGAAGCCCTACTCGAACAGCTTCAGCAAAAAGAAAGACAACAACAATTTCTCCTAGAATTAAATGATGCAATTCGTTCTATTGAAAACCCCAAAGAAATTATGTGGGGGGTAGTTTGCTCCACAGGAGAGCACTTCAATGTTACTCGCTGTACTTATGGTGAAATTGACCCAGCGCAAGAATATGTAATTGTCGATCGCGATTATTGCAATGGTGTAATCAGTGTAATTGGTACTCACCAATTGAATTCATTCGGTATTGAAATTATCAACGAACTAAAACAAGGCAAAACAATTGTCGTTGATGATGTCGATATCGATCCTCGCACAGCTGGATCTGGAGCCGCTGCTTTCGATGCAATTCAGACAAAATCTCTTTTGTGCGTTCCCTTAGTGAAAGAAGGAAAGTTTGAAGCACTATTTGTATTGCACCATGTTTCCCCCCGACAGTGGACTGAGGAAGAAGTAGTGCTGATGGAGCGAATATCCGAAAAAACTTGGTTAGCAGTAGAAAGAGCGCGAGCCGAAGAGGAATTGCGAAAAAGCAGAACTAGACTGCAACTGGCGTTGATAGTCGGACGGATGGGAACCTGGGATTGGGATATGCAGACCAATACCATCACCTGGTCAGATGGTCAGTTTACCATCATGGGACTTCAACCAAACGAATTTGAACCAAGCTACGAACTTTGGGCTAAAAGCGTTCATCCTGACGACTTAGCAGAAACAGAAACAGCACTGCAAACAGCCTTGCAGGAAAGAACGGATTTTCACCACGAATATCGCACGCTTTGGGCAGATGGCTCCATTCATTGGACAGAAGCGAGAGGACATTATACCTATAATATCTATGGAAAACCGACGCGCATGATTGGCGTTTTGATTGACATTACAGAACGCAAGCAAGTCGAACAAGAACGGGAACAATTGTTAGAAAGAGAACGCATTGCTCGGACTCAAGCCGAAGCCGCACAAAACCAATTGAAAACTATTTTTGAAACCTCTCCGGTAGGAATGGCATGGTTAGATTCCGAACAACGATTTATTGCCATCAATGAAGCATTAGCCGAAATCAATGGATTAACCCGCGAACAACATTTAGGACATTCAGTAGCAGAACTTTTCGCTCACATAGATGCACAAATAGTGAAACTCTTCGATCGAATTTACAGCACGGGAAATCCCTTTATTTCACCTAGTTTGGCTATTAACGCTCCCAAACGCGACGATCGCCAACCCGGTTATTATAACGTTTACTATTTGCCAACAAAGGACTCAAACGATCGGGTAAAAGACGTTTTAGCCTATGTTTTAGATGTAACTGAGCGAGTGCGCTTAGAGCTTGCCCAAAGCTTTCTTTCCGAGGCGAGTGCAGTCCTAGCTTCTTCACTAGATTATCAAACTACCCTGGAACGGGTGGCAAAACTGGCTGTACCTAAGTTAGCAGATTGGTGTGCTGTTCATATAGTTGGAGAAAATGGTGCGATCGAACAAATTGCCGTAGCGCACAAAGACCCAGCTAAACTGGAATGGGCCGAACAAATCCGACATAAATATCCTCTGAATCGTGAAGATCCTCGCGGCGCTGCTTTGACATTGCGAACGGGAGAATCGGATTTAATACCAGATATTCCAGATGAAATGCTCGTGCAAGGAGCCCGTGACCCAGAACATTTAGAAATATTGCGACAGGTTGGGTTTAAATCAGTAATGACAGTACCACTACGAACCCAATCGCGAATTTTAGGGGTAATTTCTTTTATTTCTGCCGAATCAGGGCGAAGCTACAATTCAACCGATTTACTATTAGCAGAGGAACTAGCATATCGCGCTTCTTTAGCGATCGATAACGCACAACTCTATCGGGTAGCGCAACAAGATCGAACCAAAGCAGAAGCCGCCAACCGAGTAAAAGACGAATTTCTGGCTGTACTATCCCACGAATTGCGATCGCCTCTCAATCCGATTCTAGGCTGGACAAAAATACTGCGAACTAAGCGCCTCGATCCAGCAAAAGCCGAACAAGCGTTAGAAACGATCGAACGCAATGCCAAACTACAAGCACAATTAATTGAAGATTTATTAGATGTCTCGCGCATCCTCCAAGGGAAGATCGCATTAAACATCGCCAGAGTAAACTTAGCTGCCACAATTGAAGCGGCACTGGAAACTGTAAAACTCGCAGCAGAAGCCAAAAATATTCAAATTCAAATCGCACTCAATTCCCTGACGGGAGAAGTTTTAGGCGATACTAACCGCCTACAGCAAGTTATTTGGAACCTCCTCTCCAATGCAGTCAAGTTCACCCCAGCGGGAGGAAAAGTCGAGGTGCGGTTGGAACAAGTCGGTACAATGGCTCAAATTCAAGTTAAGGATACGGGAAAAGGTATCACAAAAGAGTTCTTACCTTATGTATTTGACTACTTCCGGCAAGAAGATGGTACGACAACGCGAAAATTTGGTGGACTGGGATTAGGATTAGCGATCGTTCGTCATTTTGTTGAATTGCATGGCGGAACTGTAAAAGCTGATAGTCGAGGAGCAAATTTAGGCGCTACATTTACTGTCCAATTACCGATACGTAACATTGAAGGAAGAGGAGTAAAAACTGAAAATACAATTTTCGATATTCAAGACTCAGCACTTAGCACTCGCCTAGCAGGTATTCAGGTATTGGTTGTAGATGACGATGCCGATATGCGGGAGTTAGCAGAATTTATCCTCACACAATCAGGGGCAGAAGTTACCACAGCTGCTTCCGCCGCACAAGCATTAACTCGTTTGAATCAATCTATTCCCGATCTGCTAGTTTGTGATATTGGGATGCCAGAAATGGATGGTTATTCCCTGATCCAACAAATCAGAAAATGTTCGCCCGAACAGGGAGGAAACATTCCCGCGATCGCTCTCACTGCTTATGCTGGAGAAATCAACCAAAAACAAGCTATAGCTGCCGGATTTCAGATCCATCTAGCCAAACCTGTCGAACCTGAACAGTTAGTAAAAGCGATTTTACAGGTGGTGCATCCAACGTTATAGCAAAGAGTCGTATTTAATAGATGGGGGGATGAGGAGATGGGGAGATGGGGGGAAAGAGATCCTTGATGATTCTTCCCTTGTTTGCCATCGCAAGGTATATCTCATACCAAATCCGGGTTAATTACCCTCTCTATCTTCTCCCTCTTTCCTCTGCGTCCTCTGCGTCCTCTGCGGTTCATTAATAAAGGTGGTTTTTCACGCACGCGGATTTAGTATCACACCTTATCATTGCCATAAAAAGAACATTGCGCCTGTGCATCTATTCCTTTTCCCGATGGTTGATAAAGAAAAACCCTTTCTACTTGAAACCATTCTCCATCTTTAAATACACAGTCTCCTACTCTAGGAATTATGCGATAAGCTTTCACCCACTCTTTATCTTCAGTAGGTGCGTTATCAGTGTTTTGATGTTCAAAAGATGCGTAATAGACGAATTGAATTAAGAATGTTTCCATAAAAAATGCTGGATAAAACCCCAGACATTATACGCAACTGATGGAATTATTGCCGGAGAATTTATAAGCAATTAGAAAAATTGTTTCCGATACATTAACCTCTTGCAAGGTTTATCACGCTTCTGTTATATATCAAAACCCTGTAGAGACGTTATATATAACGTCTCTACATTATCTGTAATCAAATGAACATGATATCAAGGGAAAAAATTAAAAATTTCCCCAGTATTTTTGCCAGAGTGTTTCATAAACCCGGTTGATAATCAATGATGAAAATCACTCTTCCCTAGTCTCCAGTCCCCTTATCCCCAGTCCTAATTTCCCAGAAAATTCTATTCGACACTCGCAGCACTTAACTGACGTGAACGAAGTTCTAAATACACTAACAAAGCGTTCATATCTGCTGGATTAACTCCGCCGATTCTCGCTGCTTGTCCAATAGTTAATGGTTTAACTTTGGTGAGTTTTTCGCGGGATTCTTTGGAAAGGGTTTCAATCACTGAGTAATCCAAATCTGGGGGAAGTTTGCGGTATTCGTGTTTGGCAATTTGGTCGATTTGATGTTGTTGACGTTGCAAGTATCCCGAATATTTCAGGTCAATTTCAACGCCTTCCCTTTCTGCTTGGGTTAAGTTGGGGTTTGCCAATCCATATTTGTTTAAATCAAGATAATGAAATCCAGGACGACGCAATAAATCGCTTAAGGTAATGGAACCTTTAATTACTTGTTGGGTATCAGATACGATCGCTTTTCCTATGTCATCATGTTCTTTAATCCGATGACTGTGCAACCGTTCTTTTTCTGCTGTAATATTCGCCTGTTTCCGCGTAAACAATTCCCAACGACGGTCATCGATTAAACCAATTTCCCGTCCTAATGGTGTTAATCTTTGGTCGGCGTTGTCCGATCGTAATATTAACCGATATTCCGATCGGCTTGTCAACATCCGATAAGGTTCGCGCAAATCTTTGGTACATAAATCATCTACCAAAGTCCCAATGTAACTTTGTTCGCGGGGAAAAACAATCATTTCCTGATTTCTGGCAAATCTTGCCGCATTTACACCCGCGACAAATCCCTGTGCTGCTGCTTCTTCATAACCCGTTGTTCCGTTAATTTGTCCCGCACAAAACAACCCTGCAATTTTCTTGGTCATCAAAGTTGGGTAACACTGAGTCGCGGGTAAATAATCATATTCCACGGCATAAGCAGGACGCAACATTTCGCAGTTTTCCAAACCGGGAAGAGTCCGCAACATTAATAATTGTAGATCTTCTGGCAACCCAGTAGAAAATCCTTGAATATACAATTCGGGAATATCTCGACCTTCCGGTTCGATAAAAATCTGATGACTTTCCTTATCAGCAAATCGGACAATCTTATCTTCAATACTAGGGCAATATCTCGGCCCTTTGGCATCAACCCAACCGCCATAAACGGGAGACAAATGTAAATTTTCCCGAATCAAACGGTGAGTTTCTGCGGTTGTCCTTGTCATATAACAAGGCATTTGTTCTCTTTCTATCCAAACTTCCGGGTCAAAACTAAACCAGCGAACTTCTGCATCTCCCGGCTGTGGTTCCATTTTACTATAATCGACCGATCGCTTATCAACTCTTGCCGGAGTTCCTGTCTTTAACCTTCCCGTTTCAAAACCTAACCGATTCAAAGTTTCTGTCAATCCAACTGCGGCAAATTCTCCCGCAC